>JBKPTD010000041.1:0-100441 GCA_046735375.1 Actinomycetota bacterium
CCGTACAGCACGTTGACCGCGCCGGCGAAGATGATGCTGCCGATGGACTCGAACGGTACGCCGATGGCCAGGTCGGCGAAGCCGTCGTTGTTGAAGTCGCCGGCGGTCAACGCGCGGCCGAAGGAGTCGCCCTCCTCGGCGGTGCTGCCCACCCCGGAGCTGTTCTGGGTGAAGAGCTGGCTGCCGGCTCCGGTCAGCCCACCGGCGCCGCCATACAGCACGTTCACCGCGCCCGCGCTGAAGACGCTCCCGACGGACTCGCCAGGGGCGCCAATGGCCAGGTCGGCGAAGCCGTCGTTGTTGAAGTCGGCGGGCAGGCTCTCCGCGGCCGCGTCGGTCGCACCCGCCCAGTCGGCCAGACCGCTGGCACCCGGTGACATACCCGCCGCCAGGACAACGACGAAGGCAACCGCTAGCCGCCGCATTTGCATGACCTCCCCGTCGAGTGGGAAGCAGAGACAGCCCTATCGACCGATAACCAAGCCTCGGCCGCGGCTCCGGGGGAAACAGCACCCCAGGAAGACAGCAGGCCCCGCACCCGGCGTCGTCACCGAATGCGGGCGGGTCAGGGTTACAGCGAGTACGTATGGCACCGCGACTGCGCCTTGGACACTCCACCATCCGTGATCGTGCAGACCGTCGGGCGAGGCGGAGACCGAGCCTTTGTAGAAGGATCTTCGCGCGGCGCGGCCAGCGCAAACGTCCGGACATGCCGCTGTCCGGCTCACACACATGGCCGCCGGTCGGGCCTGTGGTTTCGACGTGTAGAACGGGAACGTGGTCGACGAGGAGGTTCCTCCGGGCGGGAGGGAGGTTGAGGAGAACCCGCCGTGGGATGCTTGGCACCCGCTGGAGGTGGCTGAGCGCTTGGCCAACGTGGACGTGCCATGGTGCGTAGTTGCCGGCTGGGCGTTGGACCTCTTTCGCGGGCATATGACTCGCGACCATGAAGACCTTGAGATCGCCGTGCCGATCGGTCGGTTCGATGCGATCCGGGCTGCACTGGCGGATTTCGAATTCGAGGTGGTTGGCTCGGGCCGGCGGTGGCCGCTGGACAGCCCCGCGTTTAACGTCATGACGCAGACGTGGGTGCGCGAGCCTGATCACGGGGTGTACCGGCTGGACATTTTCCGGGAGCCGCACGAGGGCAACACCTGGATCTGTCGCCGTGAAGTGAGCATCCGGCTGCCGTACGACAAGATCATCCTGACGTCGAGCGAGGGAGTGCCCTATCTGGTGCCAGAGATTGTGCTGCTGTTCAAGGCCAAGCACGATCGACCGAAGGACCACGCCGACTTCACCGGCGCCCTCCCCCTGCTGAACTCGGCCCAACGGGCCTGGCTAGCCACCGCGCTGGCTCGCGTGCATCCCGGACATCGCTGGATCAGCGACCTGCGAGGACCGGGATGAGGCTAGGTCGCCAGGCACAGGGGAACCATCCGAATCTGCCACTCTTGGTGCGCAGTCCTGCCGATGAGCGGTCGAGTCGGTCCGCCGCAGCGTCCCGTTCCTCCACCGCGCCGATGCGCGGATGTCGTTCCAACGCGTCGTAAGAGAACTTCTTGCCCCGATCCCCCAACCACAGCGCAGGTGTGGATGCCAGGAGATGGCTCCTGCGGGTCCGTAGATAGCGGTCGATGCTCGCGGACGTCCTCGGCCCGATCGGGATCCTGCGGCCCTTCCCGCCCTTCCCGCGGCGCACCACGGCCGAGCCATGGCCGAGGTCGACGTCGTCGAGCGTCATCGCCACGACTTCACCGGCCCTCGCGCCGGTCTCGATCATCAGCCGGACGATCGCCTCGTCGCGGCGATCACGGAAGTCCTTGCCCTGGCACACCTTGAGCAACTTTTGTGATCTGGTCCTCGGTGAGCACCGGCACGATCTTCTGGTCGAGCTTCGGCGGCTTCGACCCGATCAGCTCATCGCTGGGGATCTCCTCCTCGTCGGCGAGCCATGCGGAGAACCGCTTCAGCGCAAGGTGCCGTGACCGTGCGGTCGACGGTTCAGCGCCGCCCTCGAGCAGATCGGCGACGAACGCGTTAACGGTCGGCCGGTCGAGAACTGGGTTTCTGCAGATGTCGGCAGAAACTTCGCACCACACCAGGAAACGCCGCACCCCGTCGCCATACGCCTTGACCGTCTCCGGGCTCTTGCGCTCGGCGCGGAGGTGGAGCAGCCACGAGTCGAGCAGCACTGCCAGATCGGGCTGTGCGCTATCTCTGACTCGCCGAACTCCCATGCTCAGATATCTGGACTCACTGCGGCATGCAAGCGCAAGATAGGCGTGTTGATCGGCGTTTCTGCAGGTCAGCGGCAGATAACTCGATAGAGGTCAGTCGAGGTAGTCGCGGAGGACTTGCGAGCGTGACGGATGGCGCAGCTTCGACATGGTCTTCGATTCGATCTGGCGGATCCGCTCCCGGGTCACGCCATAGACCTTGCCGATCTCGTCGAGCGTCTTCGGCTGGCCGTCGGTAAGCCCGAACCGCATCGATACGACGCCTGCCTCCCGCTCTGACAACGTGTCCAGGACGGAATGCAGCTGCTCCTGCAGCAGGGTGAAGGACACGGCGTCGGCGGGCACGATCGCCTCGGAGTCTTCGATGAGATCACCGAACTCGCTGTCGCCGTCCTCGCCGAGAGGGGTGTGCAGCGATATGGGTTCCCTGCCGTACTTCTGGACCTCGATGACCTTTTCTGGGCTCATGTCGAGTTCTCTGGCCAGCTCATCGGGAGTTGGTTCGCGGCCGAGGTCCTGCAGCATCTGGCGCTGTACCCGGGCGAGCTTGTTGATCACCTCGACCATGTGTACAGGGATTCGGATCGTCCTGGCCTGGTCGGCCATTGCTCGGGTAATGGCCTGACGGATCCACCAGGTCGCGTACGTCGAGAACTTGTAGCCCTTGGTGTAGTCGAACTTTTCAACCGCGCGGATCAGTCCGAGGTTGCCCTCCTGGATCAGATCGAGGAAAAGCATCCCCCGGCCGGTGTAGCGCTTGGCCAGCGAGACGACGAGGCGGAGATTCGCTTCGAGCAGATGGTTCTTGGCGCGGCGCCCGTCGGCGGCGATCACCTCAAGCTCGCGGCGCAGCTTTGGGATGGGGCTTCCTGGCACGTTGAGCTTGTCTTCGGCGAAAAGCCCCGCCTCGATGCGCTTCGCGAGCTCGACCTCCTGCTCGGCATTGAGCAGCGGGACCTTGCCGATCTGCTTGAGGTAGTCCTTTACCGGATCGGCGGTCGCGCCCGCCTGCGCAACCTGCGCGGCCGGCTCGTCTGCGTCATCCTCGTCGGACAGGACGAAGCCTTCGGCCTCCTCCTCGACCTCGGCCAGCTCTTCGTCCAGCTCGAGCTCGGCAGCCATCTCGTCGGTCAGTTCGACATCGTCCGCGATCGGGGTCGCTTTGCTCATTGCCGCTGCCTCTATCAGGCTTGCGGCAAGGTCGGTCTCCGGCTGGATGTCCTGCGCCGTCACCTCGGGCGCCTCGACCCGCGACTTCTGGGCGGGGACCGCCGCCACCTTTCCCGACGCTTTAGCGGCCGCCGTAGCCGGCTGGGGGGCTTTCCTCGTGGTGCTTTTCGCGGCCGGCCCCTGGGCCGCCTTGGGCACTGAGGTCGCCTTCTTGCCGGTGGTCTTCGGCAGAGTCGCCGCGGCCTTCTTCGCCGGTGCCGCTTTCGTGGACCCCGTGGGCGCTTTGGCAATGGTCTTCTTGGCAGGTGCGGTCTTCTTCACAGCGCCCTTTGCATTGCTGGTCGTCTTGGAGGTAGTCCGCTTCGTCGCGGAGGTCTTCGTAGCCTTGGGCGCCGCCTTGGCGCTGCCAGCCCTGGCGGTGCGCGGCTTGGCAGCGCTCTTCGTGGCGGCGCTGGTGGCGCTGGTCTTGGCTGAGCTGGCTCCGGCCGGCGCCTTCGCGGTGCGCGCTTTGGCCGTCCCTGACCTCGCCGGGCTGGATTTCGTGCTTCCGCTGCCGCTCGATGCCGCCCTCTTGGCGCTCGACCTGGCTGTCGTGACCCTCTTGGTCGCTGTTGCTGCGCCGGCAACTTTGCGACTGCGCCGTGGCTGGGCCGCATCCGTCGAGTCGGTGGCACGGACCTTGGTGGTCATACCGTCTCCCTCGAAGCGGTTTCGCGGGACTGGGAGCGCTGCGACTCTCGGAGTCGATCGAGCGGTGCTCGCTGCTGTGGTCCCCCCGAGAAATCGGCCCGGCGACCTTGCCGGCGTGGCCTCGTGGCGCCGGGCGGCACGGTCGAGTTGGTCAGCGATGTCCTGGCCGGCACTACCTGTCCTTTTGGCTAGATGGTCGATCCACGGCGCGGGCAAGTCCACCTCTAGGCCATAACCAGAGCCACAAGGCGAACAGTCGGGGATGTTCACCACATGCGGACGATCACTCGGAACGCCGCTTGGGGACACTGCATTGTGCCACGTCAGGGTATTCCGAAATACCTCGTGCGGCACGCTGGCCCGTGGGGCTCAAACGTTCATAGGACCGAAAAGGTTGCCGTTCGCCCACTTCAGGCACGTGGCCGACGACTTGTTCTCAGCAGTGTGATCGCCTCAGGACGAGTCGATCTCGAGCTACTACATCTCGCGGTGGATTGCGAGCAAGGTCACATCGTCTTCGATCCGTACCCCGGCCGTCATGGCATGAACGACAAGATCGCAGAACGAACCGAGCGGAATCCTTGGCAGATCTCTAACGAGCCGCGCTAGCTCTGCCTGACCCTCGTCGAAACCACGGCTGCGATGCTCGACCAGACCGTCCGAGTGCAACAGCAGCGTGTCGCCGACGTTAAGGCGCAGGGGCATTGTCTCCCTGGGTTCCGCGACGCCAAGCGGAGTGGACCCGGGGCCGGCGTCGATCAGCTGCGGCTCGCCTTCTGCGGGGATGAGCAGGGCAGGAAGGTGACCGGCGTCGCCAAGGACCAGCTCACCGGTCCGCGGATCCACGACTCCGTAGACCAGCGTCGTGAGCGAGTCGTCGGTTTCGGTGCAGGTGAAGAGCCGATCGAGGACGGTGAGAACGGCCGCTGGATCCGGGTCGGCGAACGCTGCCGCCCGCACGGCCGACCGCAGCCTGCCCATCCCGGCCGCGGCTTCGACTCCTTTGCCCATGACGTCGCCGACCGAGAACGCCACCCGGCCGTCATCGAGCAGGAATCCGTCGTACCAGTCGCCTCCCGTCTCATCTTGGCCGCCCAGGGGCAGGTAGCGCTGCGCGACCAGAAGGCCGGGGATCATCGGAAGCTTCATCGGGAGCATGCTGCGCTGGAGCAGAACGGCCTTGCGATGCTCATCGGTAAACATCTGCACCCGCTCGGCTGCGATCGTGCATTGCGCGGCGAGTGACTCAAGGAAGGCGCGATCCTCCTCGCCGAAAGACCGAGGGGTACGGAACGCGAAGCGCAGGACGCCGATCTGCCGCGATGAGGTCACCAGCGGCAGGCCGACCCAAGCACGCTCCTCAGTCTCGGCCAGGAAGCGCTCGGTGTTCGCGGAGGGCAAACGCCGGCGGAGCTCGTCGGGGCTCTCCACGAGCCAAGGCCTGCCCTCACTCATGACGGAGGTGACCAGCGTCGGCCGCTCCATCGGCACCTCGTGCCAGCCCGGCCCTTCCATGCCGAGCGGCCGTGGGAAGGTCATCCAGCCGTTCTCGAGCAGGGCGACGCCCGAGTAGTCGGCGTTCAGCGCGACGCTGGCCACGTCGTCGATGACCTTCACCACTTGGTCGAAGGACATGGCCAGCGCGAATCGTTCGGTGGTCACCTGGATGAACCGGGTGCGCTCCTCGCTGCGCCGCCGCCTGTGCTCTGCCAGCCGTTGCCGAGTGATGTCTTCGATGCAGGTGCCGACCCCGGTGATCTCGCCATCGTCGTCGAGGATGGCGTACCACGTCGCCCGAAGATCGCGGTCAGCAATGCGCCGGTGAGCGAGGAAGTCGTCGTCGGTCTCGGGCTTGCCGCTCGAGAGGACCCGCTGGATGACACGCTCGACGGCTTCCCCCGACTTGCGGCTCAAGATCTCGCTTGGCAGCCGGCCGATATGAGAAGCGACCGGCTGATCGTTGAGTGCTGCGAAGGCGTTGTTGACGTAGCGGTATCGAAGATCCGTGCCGTGGATCGCGATTGCGAGCGGTGCGTCGAGCAGGGCATCTCCGACCTGCTGGCGGTCTGCATCGATCCGACCCGCCTGCAACGGAAGCGTCATGCCCCGATCCCTCCGCTTTCCGTAGCCGCTTGACCACAGAGAGTACGCCCCTGTGGCGCTTACGTCACCGCACTCGTGGCGACTTGCCGCCCGCCGTCTCCTTTGCCTGCTTTGCCTGTTGCTTGATCTGCTGCTTGTGCTCGCGGACCTGGGTCAGGCTGCGAGCATCGACAACGTCGGCAACCGATCGGTGGACGCCGTCCTCACCGTAGGCACCGGCGGCCTCACGCCAGCCCTCGGGTGTAACCGCCAGCTGCTTGCCCAGCAGGGCGAGGAAGATCCGTGCCTTCTGGTCTCCAAAGCCGGGCAGAGCACTCAGTCGGCGAAGCAGCTCAGAACCGGAGTTGGCCGTCGTCCACAGTGCGGCGGTATCACCGTCGTAGGTATCGACGATGTGCCTGGCCACCGCCTGGATCCGTGCCGCCATCGCGCCTGGGAAGCGGTGAACCGCGGGCGGCTGCGCGCACACAGCGGCGAACTTCTCCGGATCCGCCTCAGCGATCTGCCGGACGTCGAGGCGGTCACCGCCCAGCCGCTGGGTCAGCTTGTACGGGCCCTCGAAGGCGCGCTCCATCGGCATCTGCTGGTCGAGCAACATGCCAACAAGCAGCGCGAACGGATCTTCCGACAGCAGCGCGTCAGCGTCGTCGTTGCCGGTAAGGCGGAGCGTCATGGTCCGACCGTACTCACCGGGACCGACGACCGCATCTCGATCCGCGCTGTACGAGGACTTCCCCTTCGGCCGGTTTCGTTGATCGGCTCAGCCATCCGACTCCTTACCAACTGACGAAGAACGGTCTGATCAGGTGCTTCCGGTGGCTGTCGGTGTTCTCATTGGTCTTGTGGACGGCGAAGGCGCTCCTGTCGGCCGGCGGGTCATTCTCGGCATGATCGTCGCCGGAGCAGCGGGTGTGGTGTTCGGCGGCCGGATCCAGTCGGCGGTGAACTCAGCGCTTGCGCCGCTCACGCAGAACGATCCGACCGGGTTGACCAGTTTGCTGCCGACTGGCGGCCAATTCCGCTACTACTCGGTCACAGGTGATCAGCCTCACCGGTCGGAGACGGCCTACCGCCTGACGGTAGGCGGCCTGGTCGAGCGCCCGGCCACCTACACCCTCGCTGCATTGAGAGCGCTGCCCCAGACGCAGCTGACCAAGGACTTCCAATGCGTGACCGGGTGGCGCGTCGAGGATGTGCCGTGGTCTGGCGTGCGGCTGTCGACGCTTCTCGATGCGGCAAAGGTACGGCCGGCCGCCCACGCTCTCGTGCTCAGGTCGTTCGATGGCACGTACAGCGAATCACTAACGCTCGACCAGGCGCGCCGCCCTGACGTGCTGGTGGCGTTGCAGATGTACGGCAAGCCGGTCACCCGCGCCCACGGCGGACCGGTCCGCCTCTATGTCGCGCCGATGTACGGCTACAAGTCGCTGAAATGGCTCGACAGCATCGAGATCGTGCCGGGGGTCGTACCGGGCTACTGGGAGCGCCTGGGCTATGACATCGACGCGTGGATCGGCCGGTCCAATGGGCGCGACGATGAGCCCACCTGACGCGGTGCAGCGCTTCACACGAGCGCAGCGATGGGTTCACCGGGCGGTTGCGGTCCTCATGGGGATCTGTCTGCTGACGGCAGCGATGCTCTACTTCGGCCCGCTGGCGGTCGCCGTCGGTCGCCGGCACGTGATCGCGACGATCCACCTGTATGCGGGGCTTGCTCTGCCCGTGCCAGTGCTCGCCGGGCTGCTCTCCGGCGCCTTTCGTACCGACCTTCGGCTGCTGAACCGGTTCGCCGCCGCCGATTGGGAATGGTTTCGACGCAAGGACCGCCGTCAAGGACAAATCCCGATCGGCAAATACAACCCCGGGCAGAAGGTGAACGCCGCCTTCGTCGGCGGAGCCATCCTCGTCATGCTGGGGACCGGAGTTGTTCTCGGCTGGCCGAATCCGTGGCCGCTGCCGTATCGGCAAGGCGCGACCTTCGTCCACGATTGGCTTGCTGCAGCGATCGTCGTCATGACGACCGGGCACATCGCGTTCGCGCTGCGTGATCCCCAGGCTCGACTCGGACTGCGCACCGGGTTTGTCCCGCTGGACTGGGCGCGCCGCGAACACCCGTCGTGGGCGGCACGCCATGAGAGTTCCGCTCGGCCCTCCCTGTCGCAGACAGTGCCGGGACCGGATCCCGCCGGTCCAGGGTCTCAGGAGATCTCGAACAACCGGAAGGAGCGCACGTCGCCGAGGTCGGCCGAATAGCGGCATAGCGTTACGCCATGACGTTCATGTACCGGCAGCCCGGCCTCGCCTTCACCGACCACGTCATCCAGGTACCGCTCGATCACGCCCAGCAAGGCGGCGAACAGATCGAGGTGTTCGCGCGTGAAGTGGTCGGTGCGGGCAAGCTCGACCGGCACGGCCAGGCTCCGGACGATCTGCCCTGGCTGGTCTATCTGCAAGGCGGCCCGGGTGGAAAAGCCGACCGGCCCACAGGCGGGCGGCCCGGCTGGCTGAACCGAGCGCTCGACGACTACCGAGTCGTCCTGCTCGACCAGCGTGGCACCGGTCGCAGCACCCCAGCGACACGGCAGACCTTGACCCGGCTCGGTCCTCCGTCGGCACAAGCCGATTACCTGGAGCACTTTCGTGCTGACTCGATCGTGCGTGATGCAGAGCTCGTACGGCACAGCCTGGCCGGCGGCGACACGCGCTGGACTGCGCTCGGCCAGAGCTTCGGCGGATTCTGCACGATGACCTATCTCTCGCTTGCGCCGGAGGGACTTCAGGACGCCCTCGTGACCGGGGGCTTGCCGCCTCTGGCCGCGACGGTGGACGAGATCTACCGAGCCACGTATCAGCGGACCTTGCAGAAGAACGAGGCCTATTACGCAAGGTATCCAGAGGATGGCGCGCTAGCTGCAAGGGTGGCGGCGCACCTGCGTGACGACGACGTGCGGCTGCCGACCGGCGAGCGATTCACGCCGCGCCGCTTCCAGCATCTAGGGATTCGTTTCGGTCAGCGCCAACACTTCGACGATCTCCACTTCCTGCTCGAGGAGGCGTTCCTCCCCGGATCGGTTGCGCCCGCGCTATCGGACACATTCCTGCATGGCGTCGGACAGCTGGTCTCATTCGCACCTATGCCGCTTTATGCAGTCCTGCACGAGGCGTGCTGGGCCCAAGGGGAAGCGACCAACTGGTCGGCAGAGCGGGTACGTACCGACTATCCGCAGTTCGATCCTGATGCGACACCGCTGCTGTTCACCGGAGAAATGATCTATCCCTGGATGTTCGAAGAAGATCCCGCACTCGTCCCGCTCCGGGAGACGGCGGAGATCCTCGCAACGAAAGTCGATTGGCCGCCTCTCTACGACGTGGAGCGGTTGCGCGCGAACGAGGTCCCGGTCGCCGCAGCGATCTATCACGACGACATGTACGTCGAGTACGCGTTCTCGCTGGAGACCGCCAAGCGAGTGGGTGCCTGTCGTTACTGGGTCACCAATGAGCACGAGCACGACGGCCTTCGTAGCGGTCGCGTCCTTGATCACCTGATTGGGCTCGCACGTGGTATCTGGTGAAGTCGACATCCCGCGTCGAACCGAATCGCCGCAGCACCGCGTCGGCGCCACAGCGTCGGCGCGACAGCGGCCGCCACGGAGGCGACGCCGTACGCTCGCGCCCCGCGGTCCTGGGATCGGGGAAGACACGCTTCCGCGCATGATCATTCATGACCGCTTGCGCGCCAGCATCGGCAGGCGTGTTATGGACACTCGGAAACCTGACCCGCGGGAGGCGCCGAGGTCCTCCACGGGACGCGAGAAGAACGGCGCGAAGGGGGCTTCGGTGAACCAGAAGACATGGACCGTCGACATCAGCCTGACCGAGGAGGGTGACGTCACGCGAGCGGTGGCGATCTTGCGCACCGACGATGGCCGGGAGTTCCGTGGGGACGGCGTCGCCCGGCGAAATCCGGCCGACATCCCGTCACCGCAGATCGGCGACGAGTTGGCGACCGCCAGGGCGATGTCGGAGCTCACTCACAAATTGCTCGAGACGGTTGCCAGGGACATCGAGGAGACCCAGGGAGCCCGCCCCGAGCATCTTGTCGGCTAACACCGAGTCCGCAAGCAAGAGAATTCGACACCGAGGCTCGCGGCCTGGCGGCGGATCCCGCCCACGGCCCGGCCGTCCTCCCCCGCGCGGTCGGTGCTGGCGGTTGGGCCCACCGCGCCTCCGCGGCCGGAGAACGGTAGCCAGCAGAACCTCAGGCCGGCATTGGGCGGGGTCGAGACCGTCGGCGAGGGCTTGATCGATGAGCCGTGCCAGCGAGTAGTCAGGGTCGTCGGCGAGTGCACGTTGGACAGCCATGTTGGCGAGCGCGCCGAAGCCTTGCTGCCAGGCAACGTAAGCAAGCAGCGTCGCAGGCGCCGCCGCATAAGAAGGTGGGCTAAGCCGAAGCAGCTCTGTCCACAGGCTCATAGCAGCACTGCCCTCCTCGCCCGAGCTCCATTGACAGCAGCGGTCGCGGGCGCCGACATCGGCCAATCCAGTGAGTAGCCGCGCCGCACACCAAGGCGACAGCGGCGTCCGTCCGCCGGGTCGGCGCTGGTAAACGATCTCCTTAGCCATCTGGAAAGTCCTCGCGCGCCGGCTTCCCACCGCACCGTGGGTCTGCGAGGCTCGCCTGGCAACAAGTCTTGAGACCTCTCGGCTCACGGACGCAACGGCCCTGGTCTCCGCTGGTTTGAGTGTGTCGGCGAGCGCCTGCCGGCTGGGCAGTGCGGACAGGCCGGCGGCCACGGCATGCACCTGAACAAGGCTCGGTGCTGTGGAGTCGATCGGCGTGCCTCCCGGCGGGCAGCATGCGGGATCGCCACACAGGCACGACCGCCACCTGTCATCGGCGACCTGAAGCACATCCCAGAGGTCGACCCGAGCGGCGGCCGTGCATCGACCAAGCTCGTGGATCATTTGGTCCAGATCGCAGGGCAGCCCCTCGCCGTCCGCGTAAAGAACGATGATGGTTGCCCTGGCGCCGGCACGGACGAGGTGCCCGGCTATGAATGCGGCGCAGTCGGCAACGCCGGTGGCGGCCGGCAGATCGACCCGCAGGGTGAGCCCCAGGCGGGCAGACCGGCTGTCGCCATGGAGGGCTACGGCGACGACACTGCGGTCAGGGACGAACCCGAGCAGGTATGGAACGGCACCGACGAGATCCGCAGGGCCAGTGATCCGGACGGCAGGGCTGGTGGTCGTCATAGACCAACAGTGGCCAGCCCATGGTGGTTCCGGCGGGAAGACTCGTGTCGCTGTGGACGAACCGGCCCGATTTCTCGACCCTGTGCATACGGCGACCGCCACAGCGACGAACGGCCTTGGGTGGTGCGCTCCGCGCGAGGGAGCCACCGAAGTCCCCCGCTCATGGCTCAGGTCGAGATGCCGGACGAATCCGTCGGGAGACCGTAGACGTAGTGCGGCCGAGCAGCGCACCGACAGCGACCCCAACGAGGAGGTCGCTGGGGTAGTGAACGCCGGTGTAGACCCGGGAGAACGCGACGACTGACGCGGCCACGCCCAGCGGAACCCGCAGCGTGGGAAGGGCATCGCCGACTGAGACCGCGAAGGCGGCCCCGGATGCCGAGTGGCCAGACGGGAACGAGGTGGACTCGGGCATCAGCACCCAGCGGGCCACGGGGACGCCGAGCTGCCCCCGGTCGGGGGGTCGGCGGTCGCCAGCGAACTTCATGGGCTGGTTCACCATGAACGAGGTGACCGCGATCGCAGCGACCCCGGTCGCTGCCGCCCGCCGCCCCGCTGAACCGCCGACGAGCGCGAGGACCGCTGCCGTGGTGAGCCATGGCTTCGAGAAGTTCGCAAGGTCGGACACCACGCGGAGCGGGCTATCGAGCCACCGTGTGGACATTCCGGCCACGGCCCGGTACGCAGCACGGTCGATCCGGCCGAGCCGGTGCGGCTGCCCGGCCGCCCACCGGGACGGTCGCGCGGGCGTGCGCCGCTCCCAGATCCGGTCGGCGAGTCGTTCTTCGACCGGTTCCGACCCGCGCGCGTGGGTCATCGTCCTCCCGTCGTCGGGGACACGGCATCGCTGCCAGCCCCACCCGCGATCCGGACGAGCATGCGAATCCCCTCGGTCACGGTCGCCGGCTGGGCGGCCGACGGCGAGGCGCCGGGGTGGTGCGGCGCGAGCCTGACCCGCAGGGCGTGGCGGTGGGTGCCGAAGGTCAGCGGTGGGTCAAGCAGAACCGCCTCGCCGTCGACCCCGGCCGGCACGGGGTCGGCCGCACTGACCTGGAATGTGGGGGCGGACCACTGCCGCCACAGCCGACGGCGGCCGCCACCTCCACCGGTGCGACCGGCGGAGAGCAACGCGATGCCCAGCATCCCTTCATCAATACGCGGCCGGGTCCCGGACCCGATCAGACGCCCGAGCCGGTAGATGTTGTTGGAAACCAGGATCACGACAGCTCCCTCATGGGACTGGCCGTCGGGTCCGGACCAACGAAGTGGGATGGAGGTGTCGGAAGGCTGGGTGCCGAGCAGGTCTGGGACGGTGTCCAAGATCGTCCGCAGCTTGGCGTCGCGGTAGCCTGAGCGCTGCACGGCCTGCGCGTACAGGCCAAGCGAGACGTTGTTCACGAAGGTCCGGCCGTTCACCTCGGCCAGATCCACGCGCCGTTCCCGGCCCGACACGAAGGCGTCCAATGCGCCTGCCACGTCGTCCCGATCGACACCGAGGTCTAGGGCGAAATGGTTGCGGGTGCCAGCCGGGATGCAGGCAAAAGGCAAGTCGTGCTCGGCGGCGATCGAAGCGACCTGCGCCTGCGTTCCGTCACCGCCCGCAGCAGCCAGCGCATCCGCCCCCCGAGCCACCGCGTCCTCGACCAGCTGGACCAGATCGTCCGCTGGCTTGAGCTCGATCGGCTCGATCCCACGGGATCGTGCCTCCTCCGGCAGGTTCGCGCGCACGGCCCTGCCGCCTCCGGAACGCGGGTTCCACACCACGATCGGGCGCCTTGGCCGTGACGCGGGGCTCAGATCGACCCGGATGGCAAACGCCTGCCTTTGGGCGACGACGGCGCCCGCCAAGGCCGCGATCGCCACCATCCCTTCGAAGATCAGCCCGCCGGTGACGACCGCGACCACGGCGACCACCATCAATCCGGCCGCTGCGACCAGTAGCGCCAATCGGCTACCACCGCGGCGCCGTAGACCTTCCCAAGCCGCGAGGACGGCCAGCACGAGAATGCCGACCGTCACCAGACCCCTCGGAAACGCCCGGACGACGGTCACAGCGCTAGCGATCACCGCCAGCGTGATGCACCCCAGGCATGCAACGGCGGCCAGCCGGCGCCCAGTCATACTCGCCAACCTAGCCAGCCCCCCGCGCGCCGCCTACGCACCAGGGAGACCACGCAGACGCGGAGACTGTTGACGTAACGCTAGGAAGGCTCCCGCCCCGAGAGCGCTATCAGGCGGTCTTGCGGCGAGGCCTCCTCGCCAACGGAACGCGCCGGGGCATATGCGCCGGATCCGGACAGGGCGTCCGCATGCGGCAGGATCCACTCGTACAGATATCGGGCGAGATCCTGATCGAGCCGGTCGTCGTCGCCGATCGCACGGGCGAGATCCCATGCGTGAATGGCGAGGTCGGAGGAGAGCTCGGTGATGTAGTGCCGAGCGGGCACGTCGCCGTAGGACAGATGCACCGTCCGCTGCATGGCACCCGGCTCCTCGATGGCGCTGCGGGAGGCGACCGAGGCCGCGTCCCAAACGGCCTTCGGATCATCGCCGAGCTGGTCCCCCTCGAAGGCGTCGCCGACTTCCGCGATCGTGCGGCCTTCCATCAGTGGCGGTACCCAGAGCAGTTCGTACACCAGGTGGTTGACGAGGGCGCGGACATTCCAACCGGCGCACGGCGTGGGGTTGTCCCACTGATCGTCGCCGACGGCATGGACCCGGCGGTCAAATTCGTCGAGCGCAAGGGCATTCACGACGAGTGGATCGGAAAGATCAAGTTCGGTGCCGGGCTCCGGCTCGATGCTCATGCCCGCTCCTCGCTCCACGCAGACCTATATCTCAGCGACCACGGATAACGCCTCGCCCGCGGCCATGCGGCGCTTTAGGCCCTCCCACGATCAGGCGGACAACACTTCCCCAGCTCCGCCCGGCCCGATCGACGACCGATGGACCTACTCTGGCACGCCATCTCACTCACGGCATCACTCGCTGGTCATTCTGGCTGGTGGAGCGGACTCGGTTTGTCAGCATGCGCTGGGACGATGGAGGCGTGCGCAGCGAGCCGAGCATCCTGCACGTGGACCTCGACGCATTCTTCGCTGCGGTGGAGCAGCGCGACAAACCGTCATTGCGCGGCAAGCCGGTCGTGGTGGGGGGACTCGGTCCGCGCGGTGTCGTTTCGACCGCGAGCTACGAAGCGCGGGCATTTGGCGTCCATTCCGCCATGCCGACCAGAGAGGCGCGGTCTCGCTGCCCGCATGCGGCCTATCTCTTTCCCCGCTTCCGCGCCTACTCCGAGGCGAGCAATTCGATCATGGCGCTGCTTCGTGAGCTGTCGCCGCTCGTGGAGCCCCTCTCACTGGACGAGGCGTTTGTGGATCTCGCCGCCGCCCAGCCACCCATTCCTCACGATGCCGAGGAGATGCGGACGGTGGGCGCCAAGCTCAGGGCCTCGATCATGACGGCTACTGGGCTAACCGCTTCGGTCGGCGCGGGCACCTCGAAGTTCATCGCGAAGCTTGCGAGCGATCTGAGCAAGCCGGACGGCCTCCAGGTGGTCGACCCCGGCAGCGAGCTTGACCTGCTCCGGCCGCTGCCCGTCACCCGGTTGTGGGGGGTCGGCCCGGCGACCGCCGCCCGGCTCCATCGCGCCGGCCTGCATCTGATCGGCGAGCTCGAAACGGTGTCCATAGACGAGCTCATCCGGCTGGTGGGACAGTCGCTCGGGGCCCACCTTCATCGGCTCGCCCGAGCCGATGACGACCGCCCGGTCGTTGCCGAGCGGGAGTCAAAGTCCGTCAGCGTGGAGGACACCTTCGACCGCGATATCTCCGATTCCGTCCGGCTCGCGGCGATCCTCGACATCCTCACCTCCAGGCTCGTACGCCGCATGGCTCGCGAAGCTCTATCCGGGCGCACTGTCACGGTGAAGGTCCGCCTCCATGACTTCACCACACTGTCCCGCTCCTACACGCTTCCCGGCCCCACCGATGACCCACGGACGATCGCGCGCGTTGCCCGGCGCTTGCTCGCGGACGTCGATTCGAGGACAGGGGTACGCCTGCTGGGCGTGGGGATGTCTGCGCTCGCCGACTGGGTGCAAGGGGACCTCTTCGATTTCCTGGCAGACGAGGAGGACATCGACGAGGATCTGGTGGGTCCCGGCGAACAGTTGCCGGCCGGTCCTTATCGGCCGCGTCAGGCCGCCGTCGTCGATGCGGTCAGTCCGGGCGCGACGGCGCCCGGACCTCAGGCGGTCCGAGCGGTTGCAGAGGA
The DNA here is from genome assembly GCA_046735375.1 of Actinomycetota bacterium. Lineage (GTDB taxonomy): Bacteria > Actinomycetota > Actinomycetes > JAKEEW01 > JAKEEW01 > DASYTV01. The sequence continues at coordinate 15,732 of JBKPTD010000041.1, forward strand.
CGCGCAGCTGACCACCTGGCTCCCAGGACAGGATGTCCTTCACGACGCGTACGGTCCTGGATGGGTGTGGGGGTCGCGCCGCGGCCTGGTGACTATTCGCTTTGAATCTCCGCAGACCGGCCCCGGCCCTGTCCGCACGGTTCCGGCCAACGACCCAGGGCTCCATCATGCCGATCGGTCCGAGGATTCCGCGGACTGACGCGAGGGCGGGTCAGGTGGCCAGGTTCTCGAGGACCTCGGCTTTCGGCAGAGCAGCGAGAAGTGCGCCGGGCATGACGAGCTTCGACGCGCGAATCCCGGAACCGATGATCACGCGATCGGTCGCCGCAGCGCCCGCGTCCACCAGCAACGGCCAGCTCGCCGGGAGACCGACGGGTGTGATGCCGCCGTACTCCATGCCGGTCTCGGCCACGGCGATCTCCATCGGCGCGAATGACACCTTGCGCGCGCCGAGGTGCCTGCGGACGAGCCCATTGACGTCAGCCCTGGTGCTCGCGAGAACCATGCATGCCGCCAACCACTGCTCGCCGCCACGGCGAGCAGCCACCACGACACAGTTCGCCGACTCGTCAGCAGCAACGCCATAGCGTTCGCAGAAGGCCGCGGTGTCGGCGACCGCTGGATCGATCTCGGTCACCTCCACCAGCTCACCCCGTCCTTCCCAGGCCCGGAGCGCGGTGGCGACAGCTGGCGCCAGCAGGTCAGGTCGAGTCAACGCCGGCGCTCGGGTCAGCTGATCGATCATCGCACTAGTGTCGCGCGTTCGTCGGTTCGGTGACGGCAGCCGATGGAAGAGACTTCGGACACGGGACGCTAAATCTGGTGGTACTCGGTGCCGACGACCGCACCCTTCGCGACGTGGAGAGCCCAGAAAGCACCCTTGCCAAGCGACGCATCGATCGGCGGCGCAGCCCCCAATTCCGCACACGCCCACGCGACCAGCGCCGGCAGTCCCTCACCATGACCGCAGAAGACGACCGGCGATTCAGCGCTCAACAGCTCACGCAGCTCCTCGACCGCCTGCTGATATGGAGCGTCAACGGCCAGCGCCGGCGTCGTCTCTACCGGCCTCGCCATCCGCGTGGCATACGGCGCGACCGTTTGGGTGCACCGCAAAGTCGGTGAGCTCAATACCCGAGCCGATCCATAGCACGCGAGCACCTCGGCGAGGGTGGCCGCCTGCTCGAAACCAGTCTCGTCGAGCGGTCGCTGCGCGTCGTCCCCGCGCCAGGCGGCAGGCAAGCCTGCGTACGCATGGCGGAGGAAGATGTAGGGCGCGGTCGAGGTAGCAGCTTCGAGCAGCGCAGCTAGCACCTCGGCGTCGCGGGGATAGGTGAGGCGATGCTGGGCGCTATCCAGGGGAAGCCACTCGATGGCGTCGACTTCGTGGTTGGGCACGAACTGCGTGCTGGTATCCACCTGGCCCGAGCCGCGGGTCGGCACGGCCTGGGAGGCGCTGCTGCTCCCGGCAAGGTTGTACGAGGGATCAGACGGACCACCGTTCCCCGCCGGCTCGCTCACCGTTGCCGCCCAGTAGTCGACCCTCTTGGGACGGAAGCCCCGCAGATATCCCTGAGCCGGCAGTGGTCTGCCGAGCGTGATCGGCAGTCCGGTCTCTTCCCGCACCTCTCGGACCGCTGTCTGCGGCAGCGCCTCGCCGGACAGCGCCTTTCCCTTCGGCAGCGTCCAGTCGTCATATTTCGGCCGGTGTACGAGCAATATCTCGGGTGAGCTGACATCGCCTCGCCAGACCACCGCACCGGCGGCGAGGATCACGTCGTCAAGCATCAACCGTCCTCCATCGGCGGGACTGCAGCAACTGCCGCTGCATGTCGACTCGCGGACTGCCGTCCGGAGCCCTGACCGTTCGGCGCCACTGGCCTTCTCCGTCGAGCTGCCACGCAGCGGTCTCCTCGGACGTGGCCATCTCCATCAACCCTACGAGATCGGCGATGTGCGCGGGATCTGTCACCTGGACGAGCGTCTCGACTCGGCGATCGAGGTTGCGGTGCATGAGGTCTGCAGACCCGATCCACACCTCGGGTGTCCCGCCGTTCTCGAAGACAAAGACCCGCGAATGCTCGAGGAAACGTCCGAGGATGCTGCGAACGGTGATCGTCGGCGACAGGTCGGGTACGCCGGGGCGTACTGCGCAGATGCCGCGTACACAGAGATCGATCGGTACGCCGGCGAGCGAGGCGCGGTAAAGCGTGTCGATCACCGCCTCGTCGACGATAGAGTTCACCTTGATCTTGATACCGCTCGGCCGATCAGCCTCCGTGTGCTTGATCTCCCGTTCGATCCGCTCGATGAGGCCGCTGCGAAGGAACCGCGGTGCGACGAGGAGCCGCCGATAGCCGCCTTGCCGCGAATACCCGGTCAGGTGGTTGAACAGGTCCGTAAGGTCGGCGCCGACCTCCTCATCGGCTGTGAGCAGGCCGATGTCCTCGTAAATACGAGCGGTCTTCGGGTTGTAGTTGCCTGTGCCGATATGGCAATAGCGGCGCAGCCCGCCGGCTTCCTGGCGTACCACAAGTGCTGTCTTGCAGTGGGTCTTGAGCCCCACGAATCCGTAGACGACGTGACAGCCAGCCTCCTCCAGCTTTCGGGCCCAGCCGATGTTGGCCTCCTCGTCGAACCGCGCCTTGATCTCGACGACAACAACCACCTGCTTGCCGGCCTGAGCGGCATCGATGAGCGCGTCGACGATCGGTGACTCGCCGCTCGTCCGGTAGAGGGTCTGCTTGATGGCGAGGACGTCGGGGTCGGCGGCCGCCTCCTCGAGCAGCCGCTGGACGCTGGTGGTGAAGGAGTCATAGGGGTGGTGGAGCAGAACGTCGCCGCGGCGCAGCAGCGAGAAGATGTCTTTCTCACCCCTGGGCGGCGCTTCTGCCGGTACGAAGACCGAGTACTTCAGTTCCGGCCGATCCAGGTCGGCGATCGCGAAGAGACCGGCGAGGTCCAGCGGCCCCGGCAGCCTGACGATCTCGGAGTCGTCCATGCCGAGCTCGCTAAGGAGCCGGGAGAGAACCTCTGCAGAGATGGAGTCCTCGACCTCGAGCCGCACCGTGGGGCCGAACCTGCGCCTGAGCAGCTCCCGTTCCAGTGCCTGGAGGAGATCTTCGGTGATGTCCTCATCGACCTCGAGATCTTCGTTGCGGGTCACCCGGAACGCATGGTGCTCCACGATCTCCATGCCCTGGAACAGCTGGTCGAGATGCGCGGCGATGACGTCTTCGAGAGGCACGTATCGCTCCGCACTCGCCTCGAGGAACCGCGGGAGCAGCGGTGGCACCTTGACTCTGGCGAAGACGCGCATCTCGGTCTCCGGGTCACGCGCGACCACGGCAAGGTTGAGTGACAGGCCGGAGATGTACGGGAACGGATGCGCGTGATCGACGGCAAGAGGTGTGAGAACTGGATAGATCCTCGTGCGGAAAAGTTCGTGCAGGTGGTGCTGCTCGGTTGGCACGAGCTCCTCCCAGCGCAGCACCTGGATGCCCTGGTGGGCGAGGGCGGGGAGGATGTCCGACCGGAAGGCGGCGGCCTGGCGCTGCATGAGTCTGCGGCTCTCGGCGTTGATCCGAGCCAGCTCCTCGCGTGGGGCGCGGCCGGCGCCGGTCTGAACGGTCAGGCCAGCGGCGAGCCTGCGCCGCAGTCCAGCGACCCGGACCATGAAGAACTCGTCGAGATTATTGGAGAAGATGGCGAGAAACCTGACCCGTTCGAGCAGTGGGATGGAGGCGTCCTCGGCGAGCTCGAGCACCCGCTCGTTGAACTGCAGCCAGCTCTCCTGACGATCAAGGAAGCGGTCGTCGGGCAGTTCGGACTCCTGCACTTCGACTTGCTCGGGCACGGCTCTGATGGGGACAGGCTCTGCGGTCACTCTCTAAGAATGACCGCTCCAGGTGAACGCGGCGAGACCCGACTTCGATGCTTGACCTGGAGCAACCGCCCAGAGACGCGTCGTCACCAACCCGAAACGGGTCGTCACCAGCCCGGAAAAGGCACCGTCGGCCGGATTGATGCATCCAGTAACTTGCCGACTGTGATACGCAGGCGGGTGATCGTCTACGGCATGGTTCAGGGCGTGTTCTATCGGGATACGTGTCGCAGCATCGCCTGGCAGCAGGGCGTCGCCGGTTGGGTACGGAATCGGCCAGACGGCACCGTTGAGGCCGTGTTCGAGGGCGAGCAGGATGCGGTGGATCGGATGGTCGCTTGGGCCAGCCACGGCCCACGCCACGCCGCCGTCGAGCGGATCGAAACCCTCGCCGAGGAGCCTGAGGGATTCACCGACTTCTCGATACGGTAAGGCTGCGCCAGCAAGGTTGCGGCGACTGTCTGCGCCGCGGAATCACCCGCGGGCCAAGCACGCTGTCGTCGCCCGGCATGCCAGCGGACCGGGTCATTACTCGCTTGTAGAACCGCGCGGCTGTGGCTCGGGCACGCCTCCAGCTCGCGGCATCAGTCGCTCCCACTCGGCGAAGCGGCTTGTCTCATCGAGCAGAACGCCGGCCAGCCAGGCCGCAACCGCCGCATCATCGACGAGGCCCACGAATGCGAAGAGGCCCTCGGGCACCAGATCGATCGGGGACACCAGATAGCCCGCGGCGGCGAGCATCGCGAGCACCCGCCCAGTGGAGATCCCTCGGTAACGGCCGCCCGCCCAGGCCCCCAGCATGCGCGGCGTCGCCTTGAAGAGGTCGCCGACGCTGGGAGCGCCTGGTTTCTGGCTGGCCTGCCACACCTGCCACAGGGCAATCAGCGCCCCACGTCGTTTCCAGATCTGCGCCACGGATCGAACCGTACCCTGAGCATTGCCGACCATTCATCTTGATCAGCCGTACGCCCGGCGCCCGTACGAGGCAACGCCCTGGCCAGGCGACGGACACATGCATCCAATTGAGGGCGAGGAGCACTAGTCTGACTGGATTATGAGCGAGTCCGAGGATGCTCTGGTCCATGCATCGATCCGGTCTTACGCGATCTTTGTCGATGCTGGCTACCTCGTCGCCGCGGCTGGCGACGTCATGCTCGGAACGACGAACCGGTCAGACTTCCGTATCGACTCGGCCCGACTGGTGTCTGCGTTGCTCTCGAAGGCCGCCGGCACTCTCGGCGAGAGCCTGCTGCGGCTCTATTGGTTCGACGCCGCACGCGACCGCGTGCCGACCGTCGAGCAGCGACAGATAGCCGCGCTTCCCCACGTCAAGGTCCGCCTCGGAAACCTCAATCGATACGGCGCGCAAAAGGGCGTCGACGCCTTGATCAGGACCGACATCGTCGCGTTGGCCAGGCACCGTGCGGTGAGCGACATCGTCCTCGTCGCAGGAGACGAAGACATGGTCCCCGGTGTGGAGGATGCACAGGCGTACGGCGTGCGGGTTCATGTCTGGGGAGTTGAACCTCGGTACGGCACAAATCAGGCAGAGCGGCTGATCTGGGAAGCGGACACCACCGACGAACTCGCAGCCATCTTCTTCAACGGGATGATCACGGTAACCGAGCCCCGTCATGCACGGTCGGGCGATTACATCGCAGGCCCCGTCCGCGATCTCGAGCATGTGGCTGCCTCGGATGTGGTGGCGGCCGTCGGAGATCTCGCAACAGTTGAGGCAGAGCCCCCTTCATCAGCAGCAGAAGACGGCGGGACCCGCGCTCCGTCGCCGGCGGTCGTGGCGGCGGTTGCGACTCCCAGGCCGCTGATGCGTCCCCAAGGTCTGTCCAAGACAGCGATCGACCTTGATGAGATCGTCGATGTCGGTGAGCACATTGCCAACAAGTGGCTGCTCACCCGCGGCCGCGACTTCCTCGTCGATCTCCTGCCCGGTCCGTTCCTGCCGTCCGTCGTCGACAAGGAGCTGCTTGTCGCCGCCGAGCAGGAGATCCGCCGCTCGCTTCGTCCTTACCCGGAGGCGCGCGCCCGCCTGCGTGACGGCTTCTGGTCCCGCCTCATCCGCGAGTTCGGCGCGCCCGAGAACAGGGTGGGCTGACCGGCCACACCAAGCCTTGGGAGCGAGGATGCGACCGGTGACGGTGCTCGACGCACCTTCCAACCTCGGACTGCGCCCACCTCGGCCGGGGGCTGAGCCTGGCGTACGCGGCATGGCCTCGGTGCTGCGAAGCCTGGGAATCGTCGACCGGCTGGACGCGGAGGATGCCGGAGCCGTTCAGCCGCCGGCATACTCGCCCGATCCGGACTCGACCACCGGTTTTCGCAACGGTCCGGCAATCGCTTGTTTCACCGAGGCGCTGGCCGCCAGAATCGCCGAGCTGGACCTCGGGCAGGGTCTCCTGTTGGTACTCGGCGGTGACTGCAGCGTCCTGCTCGGGCCCGCGCTGGCGATGCGCCGACGCGGACGCTTTGGCCTGGCCCATATCGACGGACACGACGACTATTCGTACATCCGAGCTATAGACGACTACACCGGCCGTTTCGCGGCCGCCGGACTCGACCTAGCTCTAGCGACCGGCATCGGGCCGGATGCACTGTGCGACATCGACGGGCTGCGGCCGTACGTAGCGAGCACGGACGTCGTCCAGATCGGCGTGAACCGTGGACCCGACGACCCTGTGCTGTTCCAGACCGAAACCTTCGACAACTCGCCGATCCGCCGCTACCCCGCTGGTTTTGTGCGTGGCCACGGTGCCGACTCGGTGGCGAAGGAAGCCCGCACGCATCTCGAAGACGACAAGCTCGACGGATTCTGGATCCATCTCGACGTCGACGTTCTCGATCAGGACGTGATGCCGGCTGTCGACTCGCCGAACCCGGACGGACTCTCCTTCCCCGAGCTGACGGCCATCCTCACGTCGCTCCTCGATAGCCCCCGCGCGGTAGGTATGAATGTCGGGATCTATGATCCCGAACTCGACCCAGATCGATCCCTGGGCAATGCGCTGGTCGACGCGCTCGTTGCTGCGCTCAGATAGCAATGAGGCGGCTTCAGCCGGCTGAGATGGCAGCGGCAATGAGCCTGTCGGTGAGCTCACGTAGCCGAGCACGAGCTCGCGGATCGTAGGCCTGCGACTCGGCCCGCGACTCCATCGTGCCGTTGTAGTAACGCCCCGTCACTGAGTCGAGGGCAGGATCGGTCATCAGCCGCAATGTCGCAGCAGCGCCCTCCTGCACGGTGCTCCAAGGCTCGATGCCGCCCTCCCGCACCATGGTCGTATTCATGTACGTCGCCGGATGCAGCGCATTGACGGTGACCTGACGGTCGCGCAGGTCCTCGGCTAGATCGAATGTGAACATGACTTGCGCAAGCTTGCTCTGGCAGTAGGCGGTCGTGCCGTCATAGTGGCGCTCCAGCATGGGGTCGGAGAAGTCGATCGCTCGCTGCCCAACCGACGCGACGTTGATGATGCGGGCAGGCGCTGACACGAGGACGAGCGGCAACAGCCGCTTGGTCAAGTAGTAGCCGGCCACATAGTTCACCGCGAACAACAGCTCAATGCCCTCGGTGCTGACCCGGCGATGCCCACCATCGTGAGCAGCACCGAGACCGGCGTTGTTCACCACCACGTCGAGCCGCGGATATCGCTGCCTGATTCGCTCCGCGAGGTCGCAGACCTGGTGGAGGTCGGCAAGGTCGGCAAGAAGGACCTCGCTCCGCTCGTTCCCGCTGTCGCGGCTGATCTCGTCACGGACCTGCTCGGCCCGGTCCGCGTCACGTCCATGAATAATCACTTGTGCACCGGACCGGCCGACCTCGCGGGCGAGCTGCCGCCCGAGGCCGTCCGTCGAACCGGTGATCAGAATCGTCTGCTCGGCAAGTGGTCTCATAAGAGGGAGAAAACCCGCAGTGGCGGCGATGTCTTCCCCTTGATGTCTGTATGGATCAAACGGGGTGGTCCCGAGGCGCGGACAGCACCAGGCGAATCGCAAAGTTGCGGTACCCGGCACGCTCGAACGCGCGGGCCATCGGAACATTTGTCGTATCCGTATCGGCGACAATTCTCCCGGCTCCGGCATCGACCAATATGCGGGTGATCTCGCTGAGGAGGTCGTCGACGTAGCCGCGTCCGCGCATCTGAGGGACGACCCCGAGATAGCCGACGACGTGCCCGCCGGCATTAGCCGACGGGATCGCTAGGCCAGCCAGCTCGCCCTCCGGTGCGTATGCGAGCCGCCACCACTCGCGGTCGCCGGGCATGGACAGGTAGATATCCATCTCCTCGCGAACCTGCGCATCGATCCCGACTGCATCGACACCACGTCGGGTGGTCATATCGAGACTGCCCATCGCTATCTCCTTGAAGACGGCGAGGAATGCCTCATTGTCGGCTTCTGCGGCAAAGGTGAGACGGCCCGACGACGCGGGCAGCCCGACCTCCGGCACCCACTCGTAACGCAGCCGCTCAAGCTCTTCGACAAGCCCCGCACCAGCTGCGGCCTGCTGTCGCCAGGCCATAGCGGCTGCAGCAGCCGGGTCGTCGCGCCAGTGGACTGGCAGGAAGACATGGTAAGCGGGCAGCTCGGACACGCCTTGGGCCTGAAACACCCGATGTGCGGCGGTGAGCAGGTCGGTCGCGAGCGTGGCAGGGTCCGGCACGGAATCGACGACCGAGATGGAGTCGAGAGCGAGCGGAAGCCCGCTGTCCTGACTGCACCACCAGACGGCCCTGGCCGACATTCGGTCGCCGTCTTGAGCGATCCATGTCCGCTCGAGGCGATAGGTCCTATTGTCCAGGCCACTGCGATAGTGGTCTGCGGTTACGCGGTCGACCTGCGTGTCGATCGGGAACGCAAGGATGCGATCAAGATCGGCCTCGACCGCCGAGCGGAAACGCATGATGCCTCCGGGGATGGGACAGAGGCGACGATCGGCCTTACTCCCGGCGTGAACCGGAGGGGTCTGGAAGCGATGCCTTGCCGGTGATCATTTGCAGTGCATCCTTAAAAGTCAACTCATCGATACGCATCTCGACAGGTGGTCATGCCTGGTAGCACCACCACCTGTCGAGGGTGTCACCAATGTCCTCCTCCGCCTAGGAGCCCATCGGTAGGGCCGCCTGGTCAGCTGCAGCCGCTGGTCGAGCCGCAGCCTTCGCAGACGTAGCAACTGCCGGCCGGGCGCATCTTGGTGCCACAGGTCAGGCAGAGCGGGGCGTCCGCAGTCCTGCCCTGGTGGACCTCGATGAGCTCGGTCGACGAATGTGCGCTGCGCGGCGCCGGCTTGGCCGTTTCTCGCAGGACCTCATCGGCGGCTGGTGACGAGCCAACGGCAGCGCCACCCTCGCCGGACGCCTCCTGCCTCGACGTAGCCGAATCGGGGGTCACCGGCGCAGACTGCGCCAAGGCCTCGACATCGACCTCAGGTTCCGGGAGGTACGAGCCGGTCTCCAGCTCCCGCGTGCGTTCCTCGGCAGTGTGGATCCCGAGGGCGGCGCGGGTGTCGTAGGGCAGATAGTCCAGCGCAAGCCTGCGGAAGATGTAGTCCACGATCGATGCCGCCATCCGGATGTCCGGGTCGTCAGTCATGCCCGCCGGCTCGAACCGCATGTTCGTGAACTTCTGGACGTAGGTCTCCAGTGGTACGCCGTACTGCAAGGCAATGGAGACGGCTATGGAGAAGGCGTCCATCATGCCGGCGAGGGTGGATCCCTGCTTCGACATCTTGAGGAACACCTCGCCGAGCCCGTCGTCCGGGTAGGAGCTCGCGGTCATATAGCCTTCGGCGCCACCTACCGTGAACGAGGTCGTCCTGCTCGGCCGGGTCTTTGGCAAGCGCTGCCTGATCGAGCGCGGACCGACGACATCGGCAGGAGCCGCCGGCGCCGATCGTTCCTCGGTCGGCTTGTCCGCACCGGCTTTGTCTCCCTTGGCGACTGAGAGCGGCTGGCCGACCTTGCAGTTGTCGCGGTAGATCGCCAACGCCTTGAGGCCAAGCCGCCAGCCCTGGTAGTACATCTCTTCGACATCTTCGACCGCCGCCTCCTCCGGCATGTTCACGGTCTTGGAGATCGCGCCGCTGAGGAACGGCTGCACCGCGGCCATCATGAGGACGTGGCCCATCGGGCGAATCGCCCGCTCGCCCATCGCACAGTCGAAGACCTCATAGTGCTCGCGCCGGAGGCCCGGAGCATCGACAACGTGGCCGTGCTCCGCGATGTATTCGACGATCGCCTCCACCTGCTCGTCCTGATAGCCGAGCTTGCGTAGCGCGCGAGGAACCGTCTGGTTGACGATCTGCATCGACCCGCCGCCGACGAGCTTCTTGAACTTGACCAGCGCCAGGTCTGGCTCGATACCGGTCGTGTCGCAGTCCATCGCGAGGCCGATCGTGCCGGTCGGCGCGAGGAGCGAGGCCTGTGCGTTCCGCCAGCCGTTCCTCTCGCCGATCCTGAGGCTCTGCTCCCACGCCTTGGTGGCAGCCCGGTGAATCGACCGATCCATGTCGTCGACCGAGCGATGCGCATCATTGGCGGCCGCATGCTTGCGCACGACCCGTCTGTGCGCGTCCGCATTGCGCTCATAACCGTCGTAGGGGGCGACGACCCCGGCCAGGTCTGCCGATCGCTTGTAGGCAGCGCCAGTCATCAGCGAGGTAATGCTGGCGGCGATCGCGCGCCCGCCGTCCGAGTCGTAGCCGTGGCCCGTAGCCATGAGCAGCGCGCCCAGGTTGGCGTAGCCGATGCCGAGCTGGCGGTATGCCCGCGTGGTCTCGCCGATCTTCTGTGTCGGGAAGTCCGCGAACGAGATGGAGATGTCCATCGCGGTGATGACCAGCTCGACGACCTTGGCGAAGGTGTCTGCGTCGAAGGTGTCGTCGTCACGCAGGAACTTCAGCAGGTTGAGCGAGGCGAGGTTGCAGGACGAGTTGTCCAGCGACATGTACTCCGAGCAGTTCGCCACGACAACGCCGCTCACGATGTAAGAGTGGTTACGCGGCTCGGTCAAGTTGTATGTCGTCTCGAACCCGGCTGAAGTCCTCGAGCGCAGCCGGACCGTCTGGTCCGTCTTGTAGTAGCCAGTGGTGTTGGCGATCCTGAGCAGCTTCTCCTGCTTGGCGGGAAGCGTGAACCCCACTTGTGCAAGGAATTCGCGCAGGTGTGGGCCGTTGATCCGGAGATCGTAGGACGGACCGTCTGAGCCGTAGCTTGCTACGGTGCCGTCCTTGCGGGTGTAGGAGAAGGAGTTGGTCTTCGTCCCGGTCTGGTAGATGCGGGCCGCTATACCCAGCGATGCGAGCAATTCCTGGACGCCAAGAAGGAGCTCCTCGGATCTGCTTCCCAGCCCGACATAGCGGGTGCCGTTCTCTAGATCGACGACGGATCCGTCGGCATCGAACAGGCCTTGCAGGAACGCGGTCAGATCGGGATCTGATGCTTCGTAAACCACGGCAGGAATGTGCTTGTCGGCCGAGCGCCCGCGGCTGACACCGAGAGAGTCAAGGAAGGCCACCAGACCCTTGCGAGAGGCTCGAAGCTGGATTGTCCCATTTGCCTGCACGCTTGGCTTGGCCATGAAGCCTGTGATCTTGTGCAGAAGCTCCTGGTGACGCGGCATCACATGCTGGCGATCCTGAGCGCTGCCATAGATGGTCACGGCGCCCTGCCCAGTCAGGCAACCGTCGCCGACGAGCCACCCGAGATAGTGGGCGAAGTCCTCATCCCACTTTTCCGGCAGCTCGAGCGGTTTGCTCCCGGCGACCATGCGGGCAGCCTCGTGAGCGGAGGCCGGGAACTCGACCGCAGCTCCGGGACGGCCCGTCCAGTGAAACGAGCGGACCACGCGGTCGCTCTCAGAAAGCTCCTGCGCCTCAACCCAGCCACGGTTCTCGGTCCACACCCGATGATTTGGTGTGCACCGCAGGCGTGACCCGTCGGAGAAGCGCAGCTCCAAGATCTCGTTGGTGCCGGTGACCATATAGCGGACTGGCGTGGTCGCAGTCACCCGAGGGTGCGGGTCCGTCTCGCTGGTTATGTCGTTGGTGTAGACACCGAAACTCTCGCCAGCTGCAGCGCGGGCCACGAGGTCGCCGATACGGACTAGCCCCCGATCGGTCATAACTCGCTGATCCGCGGGGAAGCAGGGATTGCTCGCGGTGATCCGTCCCGTCTCTGGATTGGTATGCCAGTCGTTGATGGTGTCGTCGTACTGGATTCCCGGGTCGGCGCATTCCCAGGCGGCCTGAGCCATCTTGCGGAAGAGTTCCTTGGCTCCGACCGTCTCGATGACCTCGCCCGTGGTACGAGCGCGGAGTCCGAACTCCTTGTCGCCCTCCACGGCACGCATGAACTCGTCGGTGACACGAACAGAGTTGTTTGCGTTCTGGTACTGGACGCTGGTGATGTCGGCGCCACCGAGATCCATATCGAAGCCGGTGTCGCGGAGAACCCGAATCTTCTCCTCCTCGCGGGCTTTCGTCTCGATGAACTCCTCTACATCTGGATGATCCACATCGAGAACAACCATCTTCGCCGCTCGGCGCGTAGCGCCGCCGGACTTGATGGTGCCCGCGCTTGCGTCCGCGCCACGCATGAACGAGACCGGGCCAGAGGCATTACCACCGGAGGAGAGCAACTCCTTGCTGGAGCGAATCCGCGCAAGGTTGACACCAGCACCGGATCCGCCCTTGAAGATCAGCCCCTCTTCCTTGTACCAGTTCAGAATGGAATCCATCGTGTCGTCAACGGAGAGGATGAAGCACGCTGAGACCTGTTGCGGGGATTTTGTCCCCACGTTGAACCAGACCGGCGAGTTGAAGCTGAAGACCTGGTGGAGCAGGGCCCAGGTGAGTTCGTGATCGAACACCTCCGCATCGGCGGGCGAGGCGAAGTAGCCGTGCTCTTCTCCCGCGGCCCGATATGTCTTCACGACCCGATCGATGAGCTGCTTGAGACTCCACTCTCGCTGCGGAGTGCCGACGGCGCCGCGGAAGTATTTGGTAGTGACGATGTTGGCGGCGTTGACCGACCAGAACTCGGGGAACTCCACCCCACGCTGCTCGAAGTTGACCGACCCGTCACGCCAATTGGTCATGACGACATCGCGCCGCTCCCAGGTGACCTCGTCGTAGGGGTGGACACCGGGCTTTGTGAAGATCCGCTCGATCTTCAGCCCCTTCCCGGCCGACCTCTTCGCCCCATTGGTCGAACCAGCCGCACCTTGCGTCGAGCCGCTCACCGTCTCGGTCATTGTCGGCCTTCCTCCTCCTGGGCAACGCCCGTCAGCGGGCATCCCCCGCCCCGTGGATTCCGGCCGTCATCTGTCCGGCCGGATTGTCTGGTCACTTGCCGCGTTCTGGTACTGCCGATCGGTCGTGGCCGTCAGCACGAAGCTTGGCGATCTCCTTCTCGAAATCCTCGAGCGAGTCAAAGCCGCGATAGACGGAGGCGAACCGCAGGAAGGCGACCTCATCGAGCTCGCGCAGCGGACCGAGGATGGCCAGGCCGACCTCGTGTGCCGGCACCTCCGCCGCACCGGTTGCCCGGATCGCCTCCTCGACCCCCTGCGCAAGCCTGGCAAGCTCGTCCTCGCTCACTGGGCGGCCTTGGCAAGCCTTTCGCACGCCGGCCAACACTTTTTCCCGGCTGAACGGCTCGGTCGCACCGCTTCGCTTGATCACCAGGAGGCTCGACGTCTCGAGTGTCGTAAACCGCCGTCCGCATTCGGGGCACTGGCGCCGCCGGCGGATGGCGGTGCCGTCGTCGGTCGTGCGGCTATCGACCACGCGGCTGTCGATGTGGCGGCAGAAGGGACATCGCATAGCGTCGCGGCCCCTTTCGTCGATCCCGGGATCGGCACAGCTGGCCCGATCCGCCTGCCTATTCGGCGTTCTTTCTGATCACGCCCTGCCCCAACCAGTGACGTTCGCCTGTGGAGAACCTGGGGAGGACCCTGTGGTTAACCAACCACAACTTGTGGATGAATAACATCAATGTAACCACTAGATCTGGTAGCTACCGTATGCCGCGCCACCCTCATGTGGCAACCCCATTCGTGGACGTGTCGCTGCCAATTCCCGTCGCAAGAGGATCACCCGGACTCGGTGCAGCGGGGTTCAGATGGGAGCCAAAAGGACACGTCAACCAGCGGGGAGCACAAGCGTTTGGCCGCTGCGCACCATCGCGCTATCGAGGCCGTTGATCTGCCGGATCTCATAGATGACCTCACGAATGTCGCGGTCCGGCGCCACATCCTTAGCGATCGACCAGAGTGTCTGCCCCGGCTGAACCACGATCGAGCGTTGCCCGACCGGCTCCGGCCTTTGTTGGGTCGCCGTGCCACTCGTGAGGCGCATGAGGAGGCCAGCCACGGCAAGCGCGACAATTACCGCGAGAGCGATGAGGACGAGCCGGCCCCGTCGGGTCAGATGCGCGCGTTTGCGAGTTACCACGACGGCCGGTGGCCGGCCAGCCGACCGACCGCCAGGCCCGGCGACCCCCGACCGGAATCCGTGCTTGAGGCGAACGTTTCCCGTCCACCTAGGGTGCGCGGGGCTCGCAATGGTGCGCGCGATGCCCCACTGAGCGGCGGCTCGATCAACCGGGCCGCATTTTGCGCCGCTCGCCGCCGACGCCGCAGCGGATCGACCGCGGACTGAGTGCACCCGAGGCGTCGTCGTGCCACCAAGCGCATTCAGACCGGCGATCGGACCTGCCGTGGCAGGGAGCCGCCGTCTTCCATCTGCGCCCACCCGAACTCGCGCCGTTCCCACCCGAACTCGCGCCGCGCCCACCCGACCGGGAAGAGGGCCGATCCAACGGTCCAGTGCGTCAACCATGTCGCCCACGACGCCCTCCATGGAGAATCGAGTGGCTCGAACTAAAGTTCGATCGAACGTCTGAGCGACTTTCTACACCCTCCCGCCGACAAAACCGCGAAACACTCGAACAGTTGTTTGAAACTGTCGCCGGTGAGGGCTACCGTTCCTATCAAGTCGATCACAACCGAGAGGGGACAGCCGTGCCGGACAAAAGCACTGCCAGCCAGGCTGGCGAGCGGCGCAAGGCCGGCCGGCCACCTAAGTCGGTCGTGGCCGAGCTCCATCCGTTCCCCGACGGTCCTGCCGACGACTACGGGCTTACGCCGCGCCAGCGCCGCGTCCTCGAGGTCATCCGCGACCACGTGGAACGTCGCGGCTATCCCCCGAGCATGCGCGAGATCGGCGATGCGGTCGGGCTGACCAGCACGAGCAGCGTCTCTCATCAGCTCTCGTCCCTGGAACGCAAGGGCTTCCTGCGCCGTGACCCCAATCGCCCGAGAGCAGTCGAGGTTCGGTTCCCCGAGAGCGCCGCCTCGCCCACTGCCGCCAAACAGAGAGAGCGCACCTCGGCCAGACGCCGATCCCGTGATCACCTGCAGACCGTCGGCAGCTCCCACCGAGGGGGCGACCTCGCCGAGGAGGCCCGGCCCACGCCGTCCTATGTGCCCGTAGTCGGGCGGATCGCAGCAGGTGGCCCGATCCTCGCCGAGGAAGCCATCGAGGACGTCTTCCCGCTACCCAGGCAGATCGTCGGCAGCGGCCAGCTGTTCCTGCTCAAGGTGGTGGGCGACTCGATGGTGGACGCCGCCATCTGCGACGGTGACTGGGTCGTGGTACGCCAACAGCCCAACGCTGAGTCGGGAGACATCGTGGCCGCGATGATCGAGGGCGAGGCAACGGTGAAGACCTACAAGCGTCGCGACGGTCGCGTCTGGCTGATGCCGCACAACTCGGCCTACGAGCCGATCCCTGGTGAGGCTGCGACCGTGCTCGGTCGGGTGGTGGCGGTGCTGCGCCGGGTCTAGACCCCACCGGGTCAGGATTCCCGGCGGACTTCGGCGGGAGATTTGTCCGGGCGCAAGCCCCGCCAGGACGGATGGCGCATTCGAGCGTCGGGTGTCCACTCGCCGAAGGCGACTTCGCCGACCAATCGCGGCTTTACCCAGTGCGCATCCTTGGCATCCCGGGCTGGCACGAGGGTGTCGAACGGTGAGGTCTGCTGTGCTAGACCACGCAATCGGTCCCCTAGGTCGGCAAGCATTCTGTCGGTGAATCCAGTGCCAACGTGCCCGACGTAGACCAGACCTTCATCGCCTGGGACCCCCAGCAGCAGCGATCCGATGCCCCCTCCGCGCCGGCCCTGGCCGGGCTTCCAGCCGCCGATGATGACCTCCTGCGTCCGGAGGTTTTTGACCTTGATCCAGTTGCGGGAACGTCGGTCGGGCTCATAGATGGAGTCAAGCCGCTTGGCGACGATGCCTTCCATCCCCTGGGTCAGGCTCAGCGATTGGGCGGCAGAGCCACCCCCGGCGAAGTAAGGCGGTGTGTCCCAGCCTGGGCCGCGGAGACCGAGCGCGTCCAGGATCCCCCTGCGCTCGGTGTATGTGCCTCCCGTGATGGTTGTCCCGTCGATATGGAGGATGTCGAAGAGCAGGTAAGTCACCGGCGACTTGGCGGCGAGCCGGCGCGCTTGAGCGGGATCGCCGACGTGCATCCGGTACTGCAACGCGCCGAAGCTCGGCCGGCCGGCGTCGTTGAAGGCCACGATCTCGCCATCGAGGACCAGCTGCCGATCGCCGGCCGCGGCGCCAAAGTCCGCGAGTTCGGGATAGGTATGCGTCACGTCCTTGTCGTTGCGCGACAACAGTCGGAAGGTACCGCTGGCGATGTACGCGACCGCGCGGATGCCGTCCCACTTGAGCTCGTACCCATACTGGGCATCCCTTGAGCCAGGAGGGAGTTCGCCGAGGGTGGCCAGCATCGGTCTGATCAGCGTGGGCAGCGGTTGCACCTCACCAGTGTGATGGTGCTCCACGGTCAGGCGTGTGAGTCGGGTGTTCGCACGCCTCAGCCAATCTCCGCCATCAAGCAGGCGTGCCATCGATTGCTGCGAGTGATCGGCGCACGCGTTCCGGGTTCTCGGTGTACCAAAAGCGCGGCATGCTGGCTTTGAGGAACCCGGCGTAACGCGCGGTCGCCAGCCGCGGGTCGAGCACGGCGACGACACCGCGGTCCGAGGCGGCCCTGATCAGGCGTCCCGACCCCTGGCCCAGAAGCAGCGCCGCATGCGCCGCCGCAATCGTCATGAAGCCGTTGCCTCCGGCCGCGTCGACAGCCCGTTGGCGGGCGGACCGGATCGGGTCATCAGGTCGGGGAAAGGGCAACCGGTCGATGACGACCAGCTGGCACGACGCACCCGGTACGTCGACGCCTTGCCACAGTGACAGCGTCCCGAACAAACAGGTCCGCGGCTCTGCCGCAAATCGCTTGATCAGTTGTCCGGTCGACTCTTGACCCTGGAGCAGGACCGGATATGGGATCCGTGAGCGCAGGGCCTCGGCTGCGGCGACGGCCGCGCGGTGGGACGAGAACAGTCCAAGTGTCCGCCCGCCTGCCGCGCGGATCAGGTCGGTCAGCTCCTCGACTGCCTCGGCACCTATCCCGTCGCGACCGGGCGGTGGCAGACGCCGGGCGACATAGAGGATCGCCTGGCGGGGATAGTCGAAAGGCGATCCCACATCGACTCCGTCCCAGCCAGCCACAAGGTTGTCGTCGGTCTCGTCGACTTCCGGCACCCGACGCGGTTGAGGATCGGTCTGAGCGCCCCCGGCCAAGCCGACCTGGCGAGCGAGGATGTCGAAGCTGCCGCCCAGCGCCAGCGTTGCGGAGGTGAGAACCACCGTCCGTTTGGTGAAGAGCGCTTCGCGCAGCAAGCCCGCCACCGACAACGGTGCCACCTTGAGCGCCGGGCCCAGCCGTTCGTCCTCATCCCTCCAGGTCACGTCGTGTTCTGAATGCTCGAGCAGCCGACCGGCCACCTCGTACACCTCTTCGGCAGCGGCCCGCGCCCGACGCCTGAGCGCGTCGGCGAAGCTGCCTGGACCATCGCCGGACTGGCCGCGACCAAGAGCGCTGACCAGTGCATGCGCGCAATCCCTCACCTCGGCGAGGACACCGGCGAGCTCCGGTGAGAGGTTGTCCAGCCGCCCGGGCTCGGTCTTGTCCAGGACGAGCGCGAGCCTCGCGCCCGCGGCGAGCATCGCATCGGCGGGCCTTTCCTTCACGTGGCGCTGGGCCCGCCGCACGACCCGCTCGATGGACCCGACCCGCAGTTCGTCGGTCGCGATGTTGGTGACCCGGTCGACCAGCTCGTGCGCCTCATCGACAACGACGAGGCCGTGTTCACCGAGGATGGGGAAGGGCTCGAGCGCGTCGATGGCAAGCAAGGCGTGGTTGGTCACGACGATGTCCGCCTCGGCCGCATGCTCGCGCGCACGCTCGGCAAAGCACTCCTCGCCGTACGCGCAACGGTGCGCACCGACGCAGTCCTGCGCGCTCACGGATACCTGAGCCCAGCCGCGATCGCTGACTCCGGGTGTCACGTCGTCCCGGTCGCCGGTGCTCGTACCAGCTGCCCATTCGTGGAGGCGGACGACCTCCTTGCCGAGCGTGCTCGTGGCAGCAGGGGTACGCACCGCGCGTCCGCGCTCGGGCCCGGCCGCCGCGTCTATGTCGAATAGCGCGAAATCGTCTGCGTCGTCGGGCCCGTCGTTGAGCCGCTGCAGGCATGCATAGTTGCGACGGCCCTTGAGAATCGCGAACGTTGGGCGATTCCCGAGCAGCGGTGCCACCGCATCGACGAGCCGCGGCAGGTCACGATCGATCAGCTGATTCTGCAGGGCGATTGTCGCCGTCGCGACCACGACCCGGTCGCCGTGTGCAAGCGCGGGGACGAGATAGGCCAGCGATTTGCCAGTGCCGGTGCCGGCCTGCACAAGCAGATGACGGCCGCTCTCGATGGACTCGACGACGGCCTCCGCCATCTGTACCTGTCCGGCGCGTTCGGTACCGCCAATCGCCGCGACGGCAGCCGCAAGCAACTCCCGTACCGCCGGACCAGCCACCCGCCATAGCCTGCCACGGAAGACTCCCGGCGCGGCCGCGTCCACAGGAGCGTCGCGGCGCGACGTTACGGACGGGCGTCAGGGCGCGAGTTCGGCGGGGACGTACTGCTTGAGCTCGGCGGCAAGCGCGGGGTGCACCCGGGCCCGTACGAGGGTGCCCGAGGGCAGGTGCTCCACCGTGTCGACCTCGCCCTCGTCGTGGATACGCGCGACGAGCTTGCCTTTCTCGTACGGGACCAGCGCCGTGACCTTGATGTCAGGCCGTGGCAGGTCTCGCTCGATGAGCGCGAGCAGCTTGTCAAGGCCCTCACCGGTCCGCGCAGAGACGACGACCGAGTGCGGCTCGCGCCGCTGCACGCGGGCGACCACCTCCGGATCGGCGATGTCCGCCTTGTTGATTGCGATGATCTCCGGAAGGTCACCGGCACCAATCTCGGCCAGGACCTCACGCACCGCCGCGATCTGCGCTTCCGGATCGCCGTTCGCTCCATCGACGACGTGGACGACCAGGTCGGAGCGGCTGACCTCCTCCAGCGTCGAACGGAATGCTTCAACAAGCTGATGCGGCAAGTGACGGACAAAACCGACCGTGTCCGTCAGCGTGAAAAGCCGTCCACCCGGCGTGGAGGCACGGCGCACCGTGGGATCGAGAGTCGCGAAGAGCGCATCCTCGACCAGCACGCCAGCACCGGTAAGCCTGTTGAGCAGAGAAGACTTGCCGGCGTTGGTATAGCCGGCGATCGCGACCGACGGCACACCGTTCCGCTCACGGTCCTGGCGCATCGTCGCCCGAGCCACCCCCATGTGAGCGATCTCGCGTCGTAGCTTCGCCACGCGGTTGCGGATGCGTCGCCGATCCGTTTCGATCTTCGTCTCGCCGGGACCGCGGGTGCCGATCCCGCCACCCCCGGCGACCCGGCCACCGGCCTGCCTCGACATCGACTCGCCCCAGCCTCGAAGCCGCGGCAGCAGGTACTGCATCTGTGCGAGCTCGACCTGCACTTTTCCTTCCCGGCTGCGAGCGTGCTGGGCGAAGATGTCGAGGATCAAGGCAGTACGGTCGATGACCTTGACCTTGACCACATCCTCGAGCTGGATGAGCTGACCCGGGCTGAGTTCGCCGTCGCAGATCACCGTGTCGGCACCGGTGGAGACGACGATCTCACGCAGCTCACGGGCCTTGCCCGAACCGATGTAGGTCGCGGGATCCGGTTTGTCCCGTCGCTGGATCAGACCCTCAAGCACGGCAGACCCCGCTGTCTCCGCGAGAGCGGCGAGCTCGATGAGCGAGTTCTCTGCGTCCCGCACACCGCCGTCGGTCCATACGCCGACCAGGACGACGCGCTCGAGGCGCAGCGCGCGGTATTCGACCTCGGTAATGTCCTCGAGCTCGGTACGGAGGCCGATGACCCGACGCAGCGCGGCCCGATCCGCGAGATCAAGCTGCTGACCGTCGATGTCTCCGGATTCCCCATCGAGAGGATCCGCGCGGCCCGAGCCCGCCTCCCGGTCTGATCGAGGATCGCGCCAGCCGTCCATCGGACCTGCGCTGGCGCTCATCGGGTTGTGATCAGGGAATTCAGACATACCGGATGGGTCAACGCCTTTCTTCGGCCGGATACTCCCCCCAGGTTGGCATACCGACACCTCATCGTGCATTCGCGTTTTCCGCCGGAGGCGCCGTACTGACTAGGTGCTGCGCGTCTTCGCGCTACCCCGTCCGACGACCGCTTGCCTGTTGGGTGCTGATCCAGTCACTGCTGACAGTGCCCTCGGCGACAAGAACCGCCGGTCCGGTCAATGTCATTCTTCGATCGGCTACGGTGACGACTAGCCGCCCGCCCGGAGTGTCGACCATCCAGTCGCCATCCCCCTGACCGCTGTGGGGGTCGATAGTCGACTCTGCGGCGGCGACGGCAACCGCGCAGGCACCCGTACCGCAGGAGCGAGTCTCACCGACACCCCGCTCATAGACGCGCATGGCGAGGTGACGCGGCCCGCGGCTCTCGACAAACTCAACGTTCGCCCCGGCAGGGAACGCGGCCGCGGGCCTGATCTCGGGTGAAACGGCCAGCTTCCCTGCGACCTCCAGATCATCAACGAAGACGACCGCGTGCGGGTTGGGAACGTACACCGGCAGCGCTGGCCGGGGGACGCCGTCGACCACGACATGCACCGGACCGAGTGCCGGAAGCTCGTACTCACCCATCTCCACGGAAACGTCGCCGAGTGGCCCGAGTCGTACCCGCCTCAGCCCGCCGCGGCTCGCGATCGCGAACTCGCCGGCGAGCTCCCGATAGGTGGCGACAAGGTAGCGGGCGAAAACACGGATCCCGTTGCCGCACATCTCCGCGACGCTGCCATCGGCATTGCGATAGTCCATGAACCATCGTGCGCCGTCCGACATTTGCGCGCCCTCGGGATCGGCCGCAGCTAGCACGGCCCGCAGGACGCCGTCCGCGCCGAGCCCGCGACGGCGGTCGCAGAGCGCTTGGACAAGAGGAGGCGTGAGATCGAGCGCACGCTCGGGGTCGAAGAGGACGACGAAGTCGTTCTCGGTGCCGTGCCCCTTCGCATAGCGCACCTCGTCCGGGATCACCCGCCTGATGGTACGCGGCCTCGTGGCTGCGGCCTTTGCTTAGGAAGTCGCCTCCGTCTGCACGATCGCCATCGCGGCGTTCACGAGATCGGGCAGGTCGTATGCGAGCCATCGGATGCGAGGGTCACGGCGGAACCAGGAGTCCTGGCGGCGGGCGAAGCGCCTCGTCGCTCTGATCGTTTCCGCCTTGGCCTGCTCCGCCGTCCACTCCCCGGCGAGATAGCGAAGCACCTGCGCATAACCCAGCGCATGCGATGCCGTCCGGCCCTTCCGTAGCCCGGCGGACTCGAGGTCGCGCACCTCCTGGACGAGACCGTGCGCCCACATCTGCTCGACGCGGACCGCAATGCGACGATCGAGGTCTGGCCGTGGTACAGCGAGCCCGATCTGGATGGCAGGGTAGATCGATCGGTGCTCTGGCATTTCGGCGGCAAACGGCCGACCGGTGATCTCGATGACCTCCAGGGCACGGATAATCCGCCGCCCGTTACTGGGGAGAATCCCCGCCGCGGCGGCTGGGTCGACGGCGCGCAACCTTTCGTATAGCGACGGAGGCCCGAGCGTGGTCAACTCTGCTTCCAGGCGTTCCCGTACCGCCGGATCGGTCCCCGGAAAGTCAAGGTCGTCGAGCACCGCTCGCACATACAGGCCGGACCCGCCAACGAGCACCGGGGTGCGAGCCAGAGCGAGCAGGCTCTCCATCACGTCCCGTGCTGCGTGCTGGTAGACGGCGACGCTCGCGGTCTCGGTAACTTCCCAGATGTCGAGCAGATGGTGCGGCACGCCCCGCTGACGAGATCCGAGGAGTTTGGCGGTCCCGACGTCCATGCCGCGATAGAGCTGCATCGAGTCGGCGTTCACGATCTCGCCATGGAGGCCCTTTGCGAGCTCGATTCCCAGCTCAGACTTACCGGCCGCAGTGGGTCCGACGACCGCAACCACCCCCGCGATCCGTCCGGGCGTGGTCGGCTCCGGATCGCTCGGCCGTGGTGGTGGCAGGTGGGACTGTCGCATCAGGGGCAAGCAGCCGGCTCCGGTGGCGCAGAGCTTGGCACGCCGACCGTCGGGATGCCAAGGGAGACCGCTGAACGTCCAGATGAAGAGGTTGGGGTTCCCTGGCGGGCGGCCCAGACATCCCCGGCTCGGGTACGGCGCACAGAAAGGACCTCGCCATCGGCCACAAGGTGATGCGGTGCGGCGTAGCTGATCTCGACGGTCACCATGTCGCCAGGGCGGATCGGACCGTGCCGGTCGAGACTGCCAGGGCCCTCGTCCCTTGGCGGTGTGAAGTGAACCAGGCGGTTATCTCGCGCCCGGCCGGAGAGCCGGTGGGTCGCGACATCCTTGCGGCCCTCACCCTCAGCGACAAGCAGCTCGACCACTCGGCCAACCTGCTTCCTGTTCTCCTCCCAACAGATGCGGTCCTGCAGCGCGACCAGCCGCTCGTAGCGCTCCTGAACGACCTCCTTCGCTACCTGCCCGTCCATCTCGGCAGCCGGCGTCCCTGGGCGCTTGGAGTATTGGAAGGTGAAGGCGCCGGCAAAGCGCGACCGCTCGACAACTGAGAGCGTCTGTTCAAAATCATCGTCCGTCTCGCCCGGAAACCCGACGATGATGTCGGTCGTGATCGCCGCATCGGGGATCACGGCACGGACACGTTCGATGATGCCGAGGTAACGCTCCTGCCGGTACGAGCGCCGCATGGCACGCAGAATCCGGTCGGAGCCGGATTGCAGGGGCATGTGCAGCTGCGGCATCACCGTCGGTGTCTCCGCCATCGCCACGATGACGTCGTCGGTGAACGCCGCGGGATGCGGGCTGGTAAACCGGATTCGCTCGAGGCCGTCGATCGCTCCGCAGGTCCGCAGCAGTCGTCCGAACGCCAGCCGATCGCCGAACTCGCTGCCGTAGGTGTTCACATTCTGGCCTAGCAGAGTCACCTCGAGCGCACCCTCGGCGACCAGTGCCTCGATCTCGGCGACGATCTCCTCTGGTCGGCGGTCCTTCTCCCGGCCGCGCAGCGCCGGGACGATACAGAAGGTGCAGGTGTTGTTGCAGCCGACCGAGATCGCTACCCAGGCTGCGTACGGAGACTCACGGCGAGTCGGCAGCGTGGAGGGGAAGACCTCCAGCGACTCCAGGATCTCGACCTGTGCCTCCTCATGGATCCTGGCCCGCTCGAGGAGGGTGGGGAGGGACCCGATGTTGTGGGTGCCAAAGACCACGTCCACCCATGGCGCTCGCCGGACGATCTCGCCGCGATCCTTCTGAGCGAGGCAGCCGCCGACGGCGATCTGCATGCCGGGCGTTCGAGCTTTGACCGCGGCCACGTGCCCGAGGTTGCCGTAGAGGCGGTTGTCAGCGTTCTCGCGTACGGCGCAGGTGTTGAAGACCACGACGTCAGGCGTTCGGCCTGTGGGCGCCCGGAGATAGCCCGCGTCCTCGAGCAGCCCAGCCAGCCGCTCCGAGTCGTGGACGTTCATCTGGCACCCGTAGGTGTGGATCTCGTAGGTCCGCGCGCTCATGACCCGTCAAGGGTACGAGCCGCTGCGGATGCGGCGGTAATCCGGCGTTGCCCAGCCTGCTCAGCGGGCCGTTTCGATGGCTCGGCTCTCTCGGACGACCGTGACGCGGATCTGACCCGGATAGGTCAGCTCCTCCTCGACCTGCTTGGCGATGTCGCGGGCGAGCACCTGCGCCTGGATGTCGTCGACCTGGTCGGGAAGAACCATGACGCGCAACTCTCGCCCGGCTTGCATGGCGAAGACTCTTTCAATGCCTTCGTGCGCCGTGGCGATCTGCTCGAGCCGCTCCAATCGCTTGACGTACGCCTCGAGCGATTCCCGCCGAGCCCCCGGACGGCCCCCGCTGATGGCATCCGCGGCCTGAGTGAGCACCGCCTCCACCGTCCGCATCTCGACCTCGCCATGGTGGGCCTCGATCGCGTGGACGACGTCGTCAACCTCGCCGTAGCGGCGTGCGATCTCGGCTCCGATGAGCGCATGCGAGCCCTCGACCTCGTGCGTGAGTGCCTTACCGATGTCGTGGAGCAAGGCGCACCGCTTGAGGAGCTGGCGATCCAGTCGTAGTTCGCTCGCCATCATCCCGGCGATGCGGGCGCTCTCGACGAGATGCTTGAGGACGTTCTGCCCATAGGAGGTGCGGTAGCGGAGGCGGCCAAGCAGAGCGATGAGCTCGGGGTGCATATCGGTGACGCCGAGCTCCACAAGTGCGTCCTCACCGGCGCGGACACACAGCTGGTCCACCTCGGACTTGGCCCGCTCGTGGGCCTCCTCGATCCGCTGCGGGTGAATGCGGCCGTCGAGCACCAGACTCTCAAGTGCGATTCGAGCGACCTCACGACGAACCGGATCGAAGCACGACAGCAGCACTGCCTCGGGCGTGTCATCGATGATCAGGTTGACGCCGGTCACGGCCTCGAACGCACGGATGTTGCGGCCTTCTCGGCCGATGATCCGCCCCTTCATGTCGTCGCTGGGCAAATGGAGTACGGAGACCACGGACTCAGCAGTCTGTTCGGTGGCAAGGCGCTGAATCGCGAGGGTGATGATGCGCCTGGCGCGCTCGTCTCCCTGCTCACGAGCCTCGGCTTCGATATCCCTGACGATGATCGCCGCGTCGCGTTTTGCCTGGTTCTCGATGGTCGCGACGATCTCCGCCTTCGCCTGGTCAGCCGTGAGCCCGGAGGTCCGCTCAAGGATGAGTCGCCGATCCTCCTCGATGTCGAGAAGCTCGGCACGCTTCTGCGCGATCTCATTCTCCTGGAGGTCAAGCTCGCGAGCCCGCTCCTCCACCAGCGCCTGGTCGGTATGCGCCCGCTCCTCGCGCTCCGCGAGCCGGTGCTCGCGCCGCTCCAGATCGAGGCGCAGCTCACGCAGATCTTCCTTGAGATGCCTGGCCTCTTCTTCGGCCTCCCGCTTGGCCTGCTGCGCCTGGTCAGCGATCTTTTGGGCTTTCGCGCAGATATCCGCGGCCTCGGTCTCAGCTCGCTGCCTGATCTCACCGGCCTGACGGCGGGCTTCGTCGAGCTCAACCTGGGCAATCGCGGACACCTGCTGCTCGCTGTGGGCAGTGGCGTCGTGCCGCCGACGCACGACACGGGTGACGACGAGGTATCCGACAACGAGAATCGCGATAAGTACGGCGGCGAGGAGGCCGATTACCAGCAGTCCCAGCACGCCGCTCATGGCATTCACTCCTCGCGTCGTGTCCCGCGCCGAACGCGGAACGGCCGGCCGGCTCGAGGGAAACACTGACGCGCGACTCGTTCAGCGCTCGCTCCGCTGACCGTTTGCGGCCGCCGATGAACGACATGAGCCGAGCCGGGCGGTCCCGCTGCTCCAGATCGGATACCCGCAAGTGCTCGACTCATCCGAAGGAGCTCAGCGGGCCACGCCGTTAGGCCTTCTGCTCCGCTCGGCCGTGGCGACGGGTCACCGCTCACTCCGGGTAGGCCGAAGCCGACAGGACCGATGATCTGCCCCGTCCATGCGGTGATCTTCTGTGCCAGCGGCCTCGCCGAGCGAGCGCCGCCGTCCTTTCTCTATAGGCCAACAGGGTGGCGCCGGGATGTCGTCTTTGTTCCGTACTGCGGCTGGTGATGCGTTCAGCGATTCACGTGTCGGGTGTTACCCCTCTACTGGTCTGAGGCTAAGTCGAGGTAACGAACGGGTCAAGCTGTTGACGCGGAACGGCTGCGACGACTCTCTCGGAGGCCCACTAACCCGGCCGAGAGCACCTTTCACGACATCCGGCGCAACCGCGTCCAAGCCGTGAGAAAGACAGCGAGCCTGTCGCTGGACAGGCCATTGGCGCGCCCACGCTCACTTTAGGACTCCTCGGGTGAGGAAGGAGGAGCTCTTAGTCAGCCATCCGGTAGGGATTCGATCACCTCGGGGAGCTCTTCACCCTCCCTGGCGAGCGCTTCCCGAACGACGTCATAGACCACCTGCGCTGAATAGCCCTGACGGGCAAGAATCCCGGTCAGCCGCCGAGCCCGCCGCTGGGCCGGCTGCCCCCGCGTCCCCGCCAGCCGCACCTCGACGAGGGCTCGGGCGGTGGCTCTCTCTTCCTCCGGCGTGATCATGCTAAGGCTCTCGTTGGTCAGCTTCTGGTCGACTCCACGGCGCCTCAGCTCATGCGCCAGCTTTCGCGGCCCGACGCCCCTGCCCCGGTGACGGCTGTCCACCCAGGCGGCGGCGAACGCCTTATCGTCAACGAGACCGACGGTCTCGAGGCGGCTGAGGATGTCGGCGGCGATCCCATCCTCGATGCCGCGCCGACGCATCGCTGTCGCAAGCTGCGCCCGGGTGCGCGCGGAGTAGGAGAGCTGGCGCAAACAGATCTCTCGCGCCCGCTCGTACCCCTCCTCCGCCGTCGGACGCTGTGGAATGTCCTGCTGCACGGTCAGAAGCCCTCGGGAACGACTGGAGTCCCGTCAGCCGCGGACAGGTCGGCGTCGAGCGTGGCACCGATGCCGAGCTTCTCCTTGATCTTCTTCTCGATCTCGTCCGCCAGGTCAGGATTGTCGCGGAGGAACGCGCGAG
Organism: Actinomycetota bacterium; assembly: GCA_046735375.1. GTDB lineage: Bacteria > Actinomycetota > Actinomycetes > JAKEEW01 > JAKEEW01 > DASYTV01. The sequence continues at coordinate 42,739 of JBKPTD010000041.1, forward strand.
CATTCTCCTTTCCCTGACCAAGTTGATCGCCCTCGTAGGTGTACCAAGCGCCCGACTTGCGAACCAGACCGTGCTCGACTCCGATGTCGATGAGCCCGCCTTCGCGGCTGATCCCCTGCCCGAACAGCAAATCCACATCACACTGCCGGAACGGGGGGGCCATCTTGTTCTTGACGACCTTGATCCGCACTCGGTTGCCGACGGGATCAGATCCATCCTTGAGCGTCTCGATCCGCCGTACATCGAGCCGCACCGACGAATAGAACTTCAGCGCCCGACCTCCAGTGGTCGTTTCAGGAGAACCGAACATCACACCGACCTTCTCGCGGAGCTGGTTGATGAAGATGGCGGTTGTCCGGCTTGCGCTAATGGCGCCGGTGAGCTTTCGCAGCGCTTGGCTCATGAGGCGAGCCTGGAGCCCGACATGACTGTCACCCATCTCGCCCTCGATCTCGGCGCGAGGGACGAGTGCGGCCACTGAATCGACGACGACCACATCGACCGCACCCGACCGGATGAGCATGTCGGCGATCTCCAGAGCCTGTTCGCCGGTGTCGGGCTGAGACACCAGGAGCGCGTCGGTGTCGACGCCGAGATTCTTCGCGTACTCGGGATCGAGCGCGTGCTCGGCGTCGATGAACGCGGCTGTGCCGCCGGCGCGCTGCGCATTGGCGACGGCGTGCAGCGCCAGCGAGGTCTTGCCAGAGGCCTCGGGGCCATAGATCTCGACGACCCGGCCGCGCGGCAGACCACCGATGCCGAGCGCGACGTCGAGAGCGATGGAGCCGGTCGGGATCACCTCGACCGGAGCCCTCCCCTCATCGCCGAGGCGCATGACGGAGCCCTTGCCGAACTGCCGATCGATCTGAGCGAGCGCGGCTTCTAGCGCCTTGCTGCGATCCGCTGGAGCTGCCATGGGTGCCATCCCTGTGCTGGGTCGTCGTGTGCGTCTCATCGGCGCCGACGCTACGGCCTCGCCCCGACAGTTTGGTGCTGCCGACACGCGCCAGTGGATAACTCGGCGTCTTTCTCGACTCTGTGGACAGTAGCCGAACACATGTTCGAGACGAAGACGACACGCCCGCGGGGGCGTACACGATCACCCACGTATTGGCCGACGGGATCGGAGGAAGGGAGGCGGATCGGAGGCACCAGCGCTAGCGAGCAGATGGCGGCAGTTCGAGCGCGTCACACACCGCGCGCCAGACGTCTTTGACGTCCTCGCCATCCGCGATCGCTTCATGGACGGTACGTCCGCCGAGGTCGGCGATCACGAAGTCGCGAGCGAAGGAGTCGGCGTAGCTGTCGCCAAACTGCGCACGCATCCGATCCCAGAACTCGGTGTGGCGCATGAGACCCGCTCCAGTTCACGAGAGAAGCGACGGCGGCCCGGTCATGATGCCTCCGGGCCGCCGTGGGCGAAAGAGAATTGCGGAACTCAGCCCAGCACCCCCGACTCCACCAGGCGCTTCAGGGTCAGATCCCAGTTGTCGCCGGGGTGGACCACGGTCAGTGCCTCGATCTCCGCTCTGATCTTGGCACCATGCCCAGCCTCGGTGAGGCTGCGAATCTCCTCCACGAACGCTTCGGAGTCGGTACGCAGATTCAAGGTCCGTCTCACCACGATGTTGCGAACGTACGCATTCCTCCCGTGATTGAGCGGGATGAGGTATTTGATGTCACCAAGGGCCTGAAGGGCTGGGCCGCCACTGGACGCGGCACGTACTGAGGCCCGTGCTGTCTTGGACTGCTTACCTGCCACGAGAAACTCCAACACGAAACAAGACGGACGAGGGTACGGACACACAGAACGTCCGCCGGATTAACGGCGGACGCCATGCGAACCGGATCAGCTTACTTGGGGTGGCGGCGGGGTCATCGCGATCATTGCGGCCCACAACGTCGCCTTGGACACCGCCGACCCCGCCGACAATATTGACGCCGCCGGCGCCCGTTTTGTTCCCACGATTCTGAGGCTTCCACGCGGTCGAGAGGACCTCGGATCAGGGCGAAACGCCCGATGCCGCGCGAAAGCAGAGGTGACCCGGGGCCAGAGCGGGTAGACCACCTGCCTCCATTCCCCGACTTCGCGCCCTACTGCATCACTTCGCGCCTGCAGGCACCACTCCGTGCCCTGAAAGCATCGAGGAAACCGACATTTCGGACCGGATTGGATGCACCGGGGCGCGGAGTTCGGCCGGCGTGCCTCCTGCCATGGAGCTGGGGATGGCCCTCGCTCCTGCGGTGGCGAAACTGTCGGTCTGGTGAGCGAGGATGGGCACATGGTCGACGACCAAGCCGGCACGCCCTTCCCGGCGGACGAGTTCTCCCCCGTCTCCAGCGCGTGGTTCGAGGGAGCTTTTGCGACGCCTACTGCGGCGCAGCTCGGAGCATGGTCGGCGATCAGCAAGGGTGAGAGCACGCTCGTCGTGGCTCCGACCGGATCCGGCAAGACCCTGGCGGCATTTCTCTGGTCGCTCGACCGGCTGGCGTCGAGCCCGCGCCCGCAAGATCGGCAACGCCGCTGCCGCGTCGTGTACGTCTCGCCGCTCAAGGCGCTCGCAGTCGACATCGAGCGAAATCTCCGGGCGCCGCTGACCGGGATGCAGCACGCCGCCACTCGCCTCGGGCTTCCGCAGCCGAGGATCGAGGTGGCGATGCGGACCGGGGATACTCCGGCAGAGGAGCGACGCAAGTTCGGCACCCGGCCGCCTGACATCCTGATCACCACTCCGGAGTCCCTCTTCCTCATCCTGACATCGAGAGCGAGGGATCAGCTCGTCGGCGTGGAAACGGTGATCGTCGATGAGGTCCACGCCGTCGCCGCCACCAAGCGCGGTGCGCATCTTGCGCTGACTCTCGAACGTCTCGACGCACTTCTCGATCAACCCGCGCAGCGCATCGGGCTGTCCGCGACGGTCCGCCCGGTCGCCGAAGTGGCGAGGTTCCTCGGCGGCACCCGGCCGGTCACGGTGGTCCAGCCGCCGGCGGAGAAGACCATCGACCTCCGGGTCGTAGTGCCGGTACCCGATCTAACAGAGCTGGGCGATTCCCGGAGTCCGGCGGCAACGTCTCCATCGATGGGCGGGCCGCCTCCGACCCTGCCTGACCTGCCTACCGGGGAGTCCGCGGAGCCGGCGGACTCGACGAGGAACGCGTCCATATGGCCCCATGTTGAGGAACGCATCGCCGACCTCGTGAGGGCAAACCGCTCCACGATCGTCTTTGCCAACTCGCGGCGACTCGCCGAGCGGCTCACCGCACGCCTTAACGAGATTGCCTACGAACGGGCCACTGGCGAGCTTGCGCCCACTGGCGAGCTGGCGGCCACCAGCGGAGAGAACGGCGAAGACGCCCACGACGGCGACCGACTTCGCCGGGATCCCGATGCCGAGGGCGATGACGGCGGCAGGCACGCCGGGGGCGGCGACGTCCCTCAGGACGGGCTGCCGCCGGCAGGTATCGCAACGGCTCAGACGATGGCACAAGCAGGCGCCAGTCGTGGCGCCCCGCAGGTGCTGGCCCGCGCGCATCACGGCTCGGTCAGCAAGGAACAGCGCGCCCGGATAGAGGACGAGCTCAAGACCGGCCGGATCCCAGCGGTGGTGGCCACGAGCAGTCTCGAACTCGGAATCGACATGGGAGCGGTCGATCTCGTCGTTCAGGTCGAGTCGCCGCCGTCCGTCGCCGCCGGCATGCAGCGTGTCGGCCGTGCAGGGCATCAGGTCGGAGCAGTCTCGCGCGGGATCGTGTTCCCGAAGTACCGCGGCGATCTCGTTCAGACCGCCGTGGTGGCCGAGCGGATGACGGCCGGACAGATCGAAGAGATCAGCTACCCCCGCAATCCACTCGACGTGTTGGCGCAGCAGGTCGTCGCGATGACCGCCATGGATGACTGGCAGGCGGATGAGCTGCTCGCGCTCGTCCGCAAGGCGGCGTCTTTCGCCACACTGCCCCAGAGCGCCTTCGAGGCGGTACTCGACATGCTCGCCGGCCGCTACCCCAGCGACGAGTTCGCCGAGTTGCGCCCGCGCCTGGTCTGGGACCGCGTAACCGGCATGCTCACCGCCCGCCCAGGCTCCCAGCGGCTCGCTGTGACAAGTGGAGGCACCATCCCTGATCGAGGGCTCTTCGGGGTCTTCCTGGTCGGAGAGCGAGCCAGCAGGGTCGGGGAGCTCGACGAGGAGATGGTGTACGAATCCCGCGTCGGTGACATCTTCACTCTCGGGTCGACGAGCTGGCGGATCGAGGACATCACGCACGATCGGGTCGTCGTATCTCCGGCGCCTGGTCTGCCGGGACGGCTGCCGTTCTGGAAGGGCGACGCAGTCGGCCGCCCGGTGGAGCTCGGCCGCGCGATCGGCGCATTCCTGCGTGAGGTCGGCCGACTCGCGCCCGAACAGGCGCGCGACCGCATCACCCGCGCTGGGCTCGACCAGTGGGCGACTGACAACCTGCTCGCCTATCTCGATGAACAGCGCCAGGCAACCGGCCACGTGCCGGACGACCGGACGATCGTGGTCGAGCGCTTCAGAGACGAGCTCGGCGACTGGCGAGTCGCCGTTCACTCCCCCTTTGGTGCTCAGGTTCACGCGCCCTGGGCGCTCGCGATCGCCGGCCGGCTGCGAGAACGCTTCGGTGTCGACGTGGCAGCCATGCACTCCGACGACGGCATAATCCTGCGGCTGCCCGACACCGAAGAGCGTCCGCCTCCTGATCTCGCCTCCTTCGAACCGGACGAGGTCGAACAGCTCGTGACGACCGAGGTGGGCGGCTCGGCATTGTTCGCTGCACGCTTCAGGGAGTGCGCGGCCCGCGCGCTGCTGCTCCCACGCCGGCAGCCCGGCAGGCGCAGCCCGCTCTGGCAACAACGGCAACGCTCGGCGCAACTCCTGGCAGTCGCGAGCCGATATCCGCAGTTTCCCGTCGTCCTCGAGACCATGCGCGAGTGTCTGCAAGACGTCTTCGACGTCCCCGGCCTCGTGCAGATCATGCGGGACCTGCAGACGCGGCGAGTGCGCTTCGTCGAGGTGGAGACCGCAGCGCCGTCGCCGTTCGCGCGCTCCCTGCTGATGGGGTACGTCGCGGAGTACATGTACGAGGGCGACTCGCCGCTTGCCGAGCGCCGAGCACAAGCACTGGCGCTCGACACCGGCCTGCTGGCCGAGCTGCTCGGTCAGGCAGAGCTTCGGGAGCTGCTCGATCCTCGCGTGCTCGATCAGATCGAAGACGACCTGCAGCGCCTGACTCCCGGCCGGCGGGCCCGTACTGCAGAGGAGGTCGCTGATCTGCTGCGGCTCCTCGGCCCGCTCAGCACCCGCGAGATCGCCGACCGCTGCGAGCCCGCCGGGAAGAAGGACAGCCCCGTCCTGCCATGGCTGGAGGAGCTCGCCACGGCCCGTCGAGCGATTCCGGTACGGATCGGCGGTCAGGACCAGTGGTCGGCGATAGAGGACGCCGGTCGCCTTCGCGATGCGCTCGGTGTTCCGCTGCCTGTGGGCATACCTGAGGCCTTCCTCGAGCCCGTGGGTGATCCGCTCGGCGATCTGGTTTCGCGATATGCCCGCACGCATGGTCCGTTCACCGCAGCCGCAGCGGCGGACCGCCTCGGGCTCGGTGTCGCTGTTGTCAGCGAGACGCTGCGCCGGCTCGCTGCGGTCGGGCGCGCGGTCGAAGGCGCCTTCCGGCCCGGTGGGTCTGGGACCGAGTGGTGCGACCCTGAGGTGCTCCGCCGGATCCGTCGTGCCTCACTCGCCGCGCTGCGCAAGGAGGCAGAGCCCGTACCCGCGGCAGCCCTCGGCCGGTTCCTGCCGGTCTGGCAGAGCATCCGCGGACAGGGGTTGCGCGGCATTGACGGCGTGTTGCGCGCTGTGGAGCAACTCGCCGGTGCACCGATCCCGGCGTCGGCACTGGAGCGCCTCGTGCTGCCTGCGCGAGTCGTCGACTATGCCCCGCCGCTGCTGGACGAGCTGTGTACCGCAGGCGAGGTTGTCTGGTCAGGCCAGGGTGCGCTCCCCGGCGACGACGGGTGGATCTCGCTCTGTCCGGCGGAGCTGGCCCCGTCGTTGCTGCCGATGCCGAGTGAGGACCTCTCGCTCACCCCGGTCCACTCTCAGATACTTGCTGCACTAGGCGACGGGCGAGCCTTGTTCTTCAGGCAGCTCTCCGACCGGATCGGCTCGCTGGAGGACAGCGCGCTGGCGACCGCGATCTGGGATCTGGTCTGGTCCGGACGGCTGACCAACGACACGCTCGGCCCGGTGCGGACACTTGTTGCGAGCGGTCGACCGGCACATTCAGTGCGGCGACCGGTTCCGCGCGGCAGATATTCACGCTACGGGCGTCCGAGCGTAGGCCGCGCGCCGATGCCGAGCCGTGCCGGCCCGCCTGCTATGGCGGGGCGGTGGTCACTTCTACCTGAGCGGGACGCGGACCCCACCCGGAGGGCACACGCTCTCGCCGAGACGCTGCTCGACCGTTACGGCGTGCTCACGCGAGGTTCCGTGGTGGCCGAGCGGCCGGCAGGCGGGTTCGCCGCGACCTACCGTGTGCTCACCGCCTTCGAGGAGGCCGGGCGGGCGCGTCGCGGGTATTTCGTCGAGGGCCTCGGCGCCGCTCAGTTTGCGATGCCCGGCGCGGTGGACCGTCTGCGACTGCTGGCGGGCAGCGCCCGGGCTGAGGAGCCTACGCCGGGAGAACCAAGCCGGACCGGGGCTGACGCAGTCGTGCTGGCCGCGACCGATCCCGCCAATCCTTACGGCGCGGCTCTGCCCTGGCCCGAACGACCCGGCGAAGTGGCAAGCGGTCACAAGCCGGGCCGGAAGGCAGGCGCGCTGGTCGTCCTCGTCGATGGGCGGCTCGTGCTGTACGTCGAGCGAGGTGGCCGCACCCTGTTGACCTGGAGCGACGACCCCACCGTCCTCCAGCCCGCAGTCGACGGTCTCGCGCTCGCCGTCAGGGAAGGAGCGTTGGGCAAGCTCACCGTCGAGCGTGCCGACGGAGAAGGCATCCTGACCTCGCCCCTTGGCCAGGCTCTAGAAGCAGCCGGCTTCCATGCCACCCCGCGCGGCCTGCGCCTGCGCGGATAGTCACTCGGTGGCCTCAACCGCGCCCAGCACAGTGCGAGCGAGGCGCCAGCACCTGTAGCCCGAATCGGCGACGAAGGACGTCGTCAGTCGATGGACCGTCCGGTCGGGTCTCCGCTTATCACCTACCGCGCGACCGGTTTTCAGCCACTCCATAAGGTCGAGTGATGCCGGCGTCTCGACTTCATCTACGAGCCGACGACGGGATGACGCCGGCCTGACTGCACGCTCGCGTGGCCTGTTTGGCCTCCTACACCGCGAGCATCCTGTCGAGCAGCGCGTGGTAGCGCCGCATCAAGGTTCGGAGCCGCTCGGTGTCCGATTCACCGTCGTTCGCGTTCCCGGTGGACCTGTCCGCGTCGAGGGCACCAACCTGATCCCGAAGTGTTGACGCCACCTGGTTGACGGCAAGTGAGACTACCTCGGCCGCATCGTCGACCGCCCGACGAGGATCGTCGACGAACCCCAGCTGGACCTCGCGCCAGCGGATCTTCAGTCGGTCCGTTTCGGCGCCCGGCAGCAGCGCCCCGACGTCCTCCGCGTCAGGCGTCTCCTCACCGCCCGGCAGGCCCTCAGACGGCTGCTCGCCGCTTATGTCGGATGCCTCGGCGAGATCCGTCGCGGATCGCGGAGTCTGTCGATCCAGGCCATCCTCACCCCGGCCGCGGTCGCCCCAATCGCCTTCGTCCATGCCGCGCGGCTCATCGATCCTGTCGATGGCATCGTAGGACACCGGGCTCGATACGGCGGTCACGTCGTCCGGGCTGTCGGATAGGCGGGCCGCATCGTCGTCGCCGGGGCGGTCAAAGCTGTCCCTGACGACCGGCTCCTGCCCCGAACGGTCGCCGTCGGCAGGGACGTCGCCGGGGTTGTTGTCCTCGACCCGGCGGTCGTCGGCCGCGTCGTCCGGCGCGGCCGCTGCCTCCTCGGCGATCGCGTCTGAGGTTTGCTGGTCCGGATCAGCCACCCTCGGTCGGTGCGCGGCTGGATCGCGGATCGTGTCCTCGGTCTCGTCCACCGGCTCCGGACCATCCTCGCGGTCTCTGAAGTCAGCAGCGTCCGGGTTCGGATCGAACAAGCGGTCCCGCGGGTTCTGCTCGGTGCTCACGTCAGGCCCTCCGGGTCTCGTCGTCGGTCATCGCTCGTCGGCGATCCTCGGCCTGCCGATCGGCCGTCTCGTCGTCGGCTCGCTCGGACGCCTCCGACTCCATCGGCTCCGCGGGCTCATACGCCGCGGCCTCGCCCGCCCCGTCCCGCTTGGACGAGTCGGGCCAGTTCGGACGTGCAGCGACCTCGGGCTCCGTCGGACTGCGGTCATCTCGCCCCGCGGAAACGTCAGAATCGGCACGCGCGGTTGCATCGGACAAGTCAGGACGCGCCGGGCCGGGGGTCTCGTCAGTTCCGTCGACCTCCAAGAGCTCATGGAAGAGCGCCCGGTAGTCGACCATGGCATTGCGCAGCTCCTCGGTCGATGCGCCATCCCGACCGGCGCGCACGCTGACATCGTGGGCGCTGCGGTAGCGATTGAGCGTGCGGCCGTGCTCGACGGACAAGTCAGCAACTCGCTGCTCGTCATCTTCGTCGGCGGGGTAGCCACGGTCGGTCATCACGGCTGTGAGGAGCTGGCCGGCTTCGGATACCGCGGAACGCGGATCATCGACGAACTGCTCCTGTACGTGGGTCCATGCCCTCAGGTACCGGTCGCGAGCGGCTGGGTCGAGTGGGCGTATGTCGAGCGAGTCGTGCCGCCGCGCGCGCTCGCGCAGCTCGGACTCGGCGGCCCGGCGGCCGCCCGTGGAGTCAACGACCCGGTCGTATTCCGGCCCGAATTGTTCTTTTAGGTGCCGTCGTCGTTGCAGAGTCAACACGGCCAAGACCACAACGGCCACGACGATGACGGCAGCGATCACGATCAGAACGGTTGTCATCTGTCTTCCTCCCTAATGCGCCGGGTAGGGTGCCCGCGTCGGAGGAGATCAAACCGGACCTGATCAGCCTGCTTCCGCATCCGTTGTTCGCACCGGCACGGGCCCCCGCAGCGGTAGGACCACCGGCCGGCCGTGCTCGTAGACCACCTTCATCCTCGCGCCGTAGAAGCGCTCGATGTTCTCCTCGGTGAGGACAGACTCGGGCGGACCCGCCGCCACAACACGCCCCGCATCGATGAGCACGAGCCGGTCGGAGTACTGCCCGGCGAGGGTCAAGTCGTGCAGTGTGGTCACCACCGCGAGCCCGACCTCGTGTCTGAGGGTGTCGATGAGCTCGAGCACCTCCTGCTGCGCGCCGAGGTCGAGTGCGGTGGTTGGCTCGTCGAGCAACAGGATCGGTGCGGCCTGAGCGAGCGCACGTGCCAGGAGAACGCGCTGCCGCTCGCCTCCGGACAGCGTGGCGATGTCGCGTCCGGCGAACCGCTCGAGGCCGAGCCGCCTGATCGCCTGGTCCATCGCCGCGCGGTCGGTCACGGAATCGGTGCCCAGCGAACGGACGTATGGGGTGCGACCGAGCAGGACGTAGTCGGCGACCGTGAAGCCCGCCGGCACAACAGGTGTCTGCGGTACGTAGGCGACAAGCCGCGCTCGGTCCCGCCGAGACACCCCGGCCGAAGCCGCCGAACGGCCACGACCGACCCGGCGGGTGAGCACCGGGCGGCCACACAGCTCGATCGAGCCCGCGGCGGGCTCGACGAGTCCGACCAGAGCCCGGCACAGAGTGGACTTGCCGGCACCGTTTGGTCCGATGACCGCCACCCACTCCCCCGCCTCAACCCGCAAGGACAGACCATCCAGCAGCCGGGCACCGGCCGCCTGGACGATGAGGTCGTGTACGGCGAGCGCTGTCGCGCTCATCGCAGGTACCCCCGAGACATGTGCAGGACCAGCGCGAAGAACGGGGCGCCGAAGAAAGCGGTGATGACTCCGATGGGCAACTCGGCCGGCGCCATGATTGTCCGCGCGGCGAGATCGGCGAGCACGAGGAACGCGCCACCGAAAAGCAACGACAGCGGGAGCAGCACACGATGTCCAGAGCCGGCGACGAGCCGGACGGTGTGCGGAACGATGATGCCGACGAACGCGATCAGACCCGAGACCGAGACCGCCGCCGCGGTCCCGAGCGACGCGGCGACGACGACCAGCAAGCGATTACGCCGCACGTTGATGCCAAGTGCCGCCGCCTCGTCGTCACCGAGCCCGAGCACGTCGAGGGTCCACCTGTGGCTGAGCAGAATCGCGGTCGTGAGCAGGAAGTAGGGCAGCAGGATCAGCACCTCGCCCCAGCCGGCGGTGGAGAGCCGGCCGAGAATCCACGCATAGACCTGCCGGATCGTGTCCGTGTTTTGCTGCATGACATAGGTCTGTGCGGCGGTAAGGAATGAGGCGACGGCGACGCCGGCGACGATCAGCGCGGTCACTGACCTGCTCCGGCCGCCCGTCGTACCGAGCACGTAGGTCAGGGTCACAGCGAGCAGCGCGCCGGCGAAGGCTGCCACCGGGACGTAGCCGGGGGTGGCGGAGCCGGGACCGGCCAGCGCGATAGCAATGGTCGCGCCGAGGCCGGCGCCTGCCGCGACCCCGAGTGTGTACGGATCGGCGAGCGGGTTGGCGAACACTCCCTGGTACGCCGCCCCACAGGAGGCAAGCGTCGCCCCGACGAGCAGAGCGAGCACGACCCGTGGGAGGCGCAGCTGGTGGACAATCGCGGCGTCGGTTGCCGAGAGTCCGGATGGCAGCCCGAGGACCTCCTTTATGACGCCGACCGGGGGCAGTGCGACGGAGCCGACGACGAGCCCGACCACGGTGGCTGCGAGAACAGCCAGGATGCCGGCGACCAGCCAGACCGGCCGCAGCCTGGTGAGCCCGGCCGCGACGGCGCCAGTCTCTGCTGCCTTGGACGCATCCTGCATCACCGCCCGGTCGCCGCTGTGGGGCAACGACGACACATCAGAGACCGCCGCGTCCCCGCCCTCGCGGCGTTCCGCCCCCTGGGCTTCCGGCAGTGGCTGCCGCTCCGTCGGCATACTGTCACCCGCTTGGCCCCGGCGCTTTCGCGGCGGCGGCCGCGACGGCGCGCAGGAAGTCCACGACCCGCGGTCCCCAGCGTGACGCGATGTCGTCGTCGAGCGGGATGACGGCGCCGTTCTTCACGGCCGTGAGATTGGCGAAGCCGCTGCGCTTGGCCAGAGTCTGCGCGCTTTGCCCACAGCACTTGGTGTCTCCCAGGAAGATCAGGTCGGGATCTGCCTTGACCAGGTACTCGGGTGACAGCTGCGGATACCCGCTGCCCTCCTTGTCGGCCTTGTCGGCAATGTTCTTGAGACCGACAAGCGAATAGATCTGCCCGATGAAGGTCTGCGACGTGACGGAGAAGAGCGTGTCGTCCAGCTCGTGGTAATACGTGAGTGGCGCAGCCCGCTTCGGAATCGCGGCAACGATGGCGTCGATGTCCGCCTTCATCTTGGTCACGGTGGCCGTCGCCTCTGATGGGTGGCCGGTGGCCTTGCCGAGCAGCTCGATCTGGCCATAGGTGTCGTCGAGCTTCTGTGCGGCGGGAAGCAGCAGGGTCGGAATAGAGAGCCGGTCAAGACCGGCGACGACGTCCTGCTCGTCGTCGCTGAGCAGCACGAGGTCAGGCCGATAGCCGGCGATTGCCTCGACATTCGGCTGGAATCCGGAGAGCTTGGTGCGAGGCGCCTGCGGTGGGAAATTCGACTGATCGTCGACGGCTTCGACCTGATCGCCTGCACCGAGCGCGTAGACCATCTCGGTTGCTGTTGGTGAGAGCGAGACGATGCGTTCGGGCCTCGACGTGATGGTCACGGCCTTGCCCGATGCGCCTTGGACAGTGACCGGGAACGTTGGTGCGCTCGTGGTGTGGCTGGGCGCCTCCGCGGCACCCCCGCCACCATCGTCGCCGCCGCACGCGTACATCCCAACCGAGGCGGCGGCAATCAGGGCAGGCAGGACGAACTTTCGCATGGGCTACCTCCTGTCGATCGAGGAGGAGCGCTCGACGACAGGGGCGACCCGGTCGTACGAGCCTCACTCTTGCCTCGAGAGCAATGGCTCGTCACCGGACACGCAGGCGACCTGGCTCGCCTCTTGACGAGGGATCACAGTTGCGGGACAGCGCCGGGATCTCACCGGACTTCGCTACGGTCAGGCAAACGCCATGAGCGTAGCACCGGCATGTCCGTCCAAGGTGTGATCGAATTCGCGGCCGCGCGCTCGCCTTCTCACGCCCATCTACGCGGCGCCTCGTTATCCACTCCTCAGCCATGAGGCTCAAGAATGTCGGTGGTCGGCCCTAGAATCGAACAAATGTTCGCGAAGGGAGGTGGGGTGTGATGCTCGTGGTCGAAGATGATCCTCAGCGGGGAGGATTCTCGCCGCTGTCCGACACCGACCTTGACGGGGTTGGCACGGACATCTGGGGCAACGAGTGGCCGCTCGGCGGCCCCATAGACCTCAAGGTGGCTGAGCCGTTCACCCTGGCGCCGGATCGCCCCACACAGGTCGGCGATCTCGAGGCGATGCCCCCTGGTCCGGCCCTAGCGTCACGGCTGGCAGCGGTGTCGCCAGGAGATGTGGGGGACGCCGAGCTGGTAGAGGTGATAGCCGCGGCAGAACGGCTGGCGCGGTGGTCGGGGGCGCTGCAGATACGCGCGATGGCGGAGATGTCGCGGCGGCCGGTGTTCTTGCCGGATCGCGCCCGAGACGAGGATGCCGAGCTACGCAGCGCGGGTGCGCAGGTAGCGGCGGAGCTTCGGTTGGCGCAGGTGACGGCCGAAAAGCGGGTCTGGGTTGCCCGACAACTCATTGAACGGTTCCCGGCGACCTTTGAGGCGGTCGTGGCCGGGGAGATCGACGTGCGACGGGCGGAGCTGATCGCCGAGGTGGCCGACCGGCACGGCTGTGCGGTGGCCGAAGCGGTTGAGTCGCGAGTGCTACCGAGGCGGGGTTCCGCACGATTGGCCAGCATCGGCGGGCTATCGAACGCGAGATCCTGCTCGCGGACCCGGCGGACGCTCAGCGGCGACATGCGGAGGCGGCGGCCGGCCGCAGGGTGTGGTTCTCGGCGATGCCGGATGGGATGGGCCAGATGGTGGCGGACCTGACCGCCGATGGGATGGCACTGGTGCGGGCGGTGCTTGACACGGCGGCAATCGGCATGAAGACCGCGGACCCCGACAACGGACGGAGGATGGACCAGCGTCGTGCGGACGCGTTGGTAGACCTGGCGCGGCTGTCGTTGGCGACCGGCAGGCTTGGTGGCGATGGCCTCGCATTGTCGGCCGCGCAGGGCCGCCGCCCCCATATCCAGGTGACAGTGCCGTTGTCCACGTTGATCGGCATCGACGATCACCCAGGGGAGCTGACGGGCTATGGCCCGATCCCGGCCAGCGTCGCGCGGCGGATCGCCGCCGACGGGGTGTGGCGGCGGCTGCTCACCGACCCGGCGACCGGGCGGCTACTGGACTATGGGACCACCCGATACAGCCCGCCGCAGGACCTGCGAGACGTGATCATCGCGCGTGATCGGGAGTGTGTGTTCCCGACCTGCACGATGCCGGCACACCGCTGCCAAGTCGACCACACGGTCCCCCACCCGGACGGGCCTACCGCTCGGACCAACCTCGGCCCGCCGTGCGAGCCACATCACGACCTGAAGACCCGCTGGGGATGGCAGCTCGACCAGCCGGAGGAAGGCCGGTTCGTCTGGACCAGCCCAGTCGGCAAGCAGTATGTGCAGGAACCTCAGCAGATCGGGCCAATCACCGGAGGTGTGGCCGTCGACGACACCGAGCCGCCCGACGAACCGCCATTCTGAACGGGCATTCTCTGCTGCGACTGACAGGTGCCAGCCCGACCTACGGCACCACTTCTGACACGATGCCTGCCGGTTCGTCGGCCATGCTGGTGTTGATCTAGCGAGCGGTGAGACTGCTCGGCCGCGCCCCATGCCGGTCACGTCATCGTGGTGCGGGGTACTGATAGGGCGGCGCGGATCGGCGGCATGTCCCATGCCGCGCATCAGACCTTCTTGGTCAGGTCGCGGGTTCGGCGCGTACGCCGGTGAACTCACTCGGTTCCTCGGGTTGACCGACGGATTCGATCGGCTCGGTGGTCGTGGTGAAGATCTCCTGGCGGGCCGTCCCCAGTGCGGTCAGCAAAGCACCTTGGAGCACCGGGTTGCCGTCCACGCTCGAGGGGACGACGTGCGGCCTCACCGGTGAGATCCGGCCGACTGCCTCCTCAACCAGCCGGGCAAGCGCGGCCCCACCCGCTCGGTTGATCTCGCCTGCGAGTACTACCAGGCCGGGGTCGACCACGAGGCAGACCGAGGCCACACCCAGTGCCAGCCGATGCGCCAGCTCGCCAAGAAAAGCTTCGCCGGACTCTCCGGCCTCGACCGCAGCTCGGACCGCGACGGCGGCTGCTGCCGGTCCGTCTGCCGGATCGGCTCGTAGGTGATGCCGCCGGGCAAGATCCTCGACAGGCTCCGGTCCAACGAGTGCCTGGAAACCACCTTTGAGGGCGCCCGGGCGCCGATCGCCGGTCGGCGCGCCAGTGCCGGCGACCGGCAGCCAGCCGATCTCTCCGGCACCGCCGCTGGTACCCCGGTGCAAGCGGCCACCGAGGACGGTCGCGAGTCCCATGCCGCGCCCCACCCAGAGCAGGACGAAGCTGTCGTGGTCTCGTCCAGCGCCGTGGTGCTGCTCGGCAACACCGGCAAGATTTACGTCGTTCTCCAGCGTGACCATGCGACGCAGGTCACTGCGCAGGGCATCCAGCAGCCCGCGATGCCAGCTCGGCAGATCCCAGGCGAAGCCGATGTCGCCGCTGTCCGGATCGACCAGGCCGGGGGTACCGATCACAATCTGGCTGACCTCTCCCAACCCGATACGGGCATGCTCAGCCGCGCGTTCGACCGCCTGATGCACGACCGCCACCGGATCGGCGGCGCCTTCCGTGGCAAGGTCGCTGTGTCCGGTCACCTCGCCGGTGATGTCGGCCACTGCGGCTTCGATCCGATTGGGCCCTACATCGATGCCGATCACGTAGGCCGCGGACGGCTTCACCGCGTAGAGGCGGGCGTTAGGCCCCCTACCGCCCTCCTGCTCGCCCACGGAGTACACCAGCCCGCGGGCCTCGAGCCTTGCCAGCAGCTGAGACGCGGTGGGCTTGGACAGTCCGGTGAGCGCGCCGAGCTGGGGCCGGGTCAACGGACCCCGCTCAAGCAAGAGCTCAAGCGCGGCCCGGTCGTTGATCGCGCGCAGCAGTCGGGGTGTGCCAGGTCGTTGCGGCATCGTAATAAGGCCCCGTATCCATTAGGAAAGTTTCCTGTTAGATTCCTGAACGCTAGGTCGCTACGCCTGGGTCAGTCAAGCAGACGCCTTCGCTTGGTGACCATGCACCGCCCGGACCGGCCTAAATCGGCAGGAACGGGGGCGGTAGGCGGGTCCCCCGCGGGGTGAACGAGTGCTCTCGCCGGGGGCGACAACCCGAAGTGCAGGAGTTCCGGAGCATCCGGGAGGGATGGCGTGAAGAAGAAACTCCTAGCCGCGGCGGCCGGGCTCGCCGCGGCGTCGTTCGTCCTCGCTGCATGTGGCGGAGATGACGACAGTGCGCCCTCGGCCGCAGAGCGGACGGGCACTCTGAACGTGTGGCTGATGCAAGACGCCTCGGGCGAGAAGTGGGCGCCCATCGTCACCCAGGCCACCACTCTGTTCAACAAGAAGTACCCCAAGGTCCAGGTGAAGGTCACGACCCTGCAGTGGGTCGACGGCCAGCAGCGGCTCACGACTGCCTTCGCCGGTAACACCCCGCCCGATGTAGCTGAGCTGGGTAACACCTGGACGTCCGGTTTCGCCGGGAGCGGAGCGCTGGCGGACCTCACACCCAACAAGGACGAGTTCCCGAACTCTGAAACCTGGCTCAAGAGCCTCCAGGACGCGGGGACCTACAACGGCAAGGTCTACGGCGTCCCTTACTACGCCGGCAGCCGAGTGATCACCTACCGCAAGGACATGTTCACGCAGGCGGGCATCACCGCACCGCCCACGAGCATGGACGAGCTGAAGGCAGACGCGGACAAGCTCAACGCCAAGTTCGCGTCGAAGATCAAGAACTTCTCGGCGTTTTACATCCCCGGCCAGCACTGGTACCTCGCCGGCACGCTGATCGCCGACCAGGGGGTCGCGCAGCCATGGGCCGAGTTCACGGGTGGCAAGTGGACGGCCAACGTCAACTCACCGGAGTCGATGAAGGGTCTGGACCTGTTCAAGGAGCTGCAGTCGAAGTACTCGAAGGCGGATCCGCGCGGTGAAGAGGCCGACCAGGCCTACCGGATGGGCGGCCAGAAGAACATCGCCATGTTCTACGGCGCCGCCTGGGAACTCGGCGAGGTGGGAAACAAGGACAAGGGTGGCGACCCGAAGATGGTCGACAAGCTCGCCCAGTTCGCACTCCCGTCCATCAACGCCGGTCAGACAGCGCCGGCCTTCCTCGGCGGCTCGCACCTGTCCATCCCGGTCAAGTCGAAGCAGCAGGATCTTGCCCGAGAGTGGATCAGCGCCTACACCAACACTGCGGTCCAGACCAGCCTGGTCAACAACGTCGGCGTCATCCCGAACACCACGACGCTGCTCAGCTTGAAGGCCGACGACCCGTCCTTCAAGGCGTCGCAGAAGTCGTGGTTCGTCCCGACGTCGAAGAACTGGGCCTCGGTTGAGGGCCAGCGCATTCTCCAGAACACGCTGGTGGACATCTCCACCGGCAAGAAGTCGGTACAGGACGCGGCGAACACCGCGACCCAGCAGATCCAGGAGGCGCTGGACCGGATGTAACGCTCCGGCCACCCGCGTGCATCGACACAGCGGGGCGACCGGACGTCACACGATCAAGGGCTCGTGGTGCCCTCGGGGCACGTGGGCGCCACGAGCCCGGGCAAAGGGAGCACGACCTGGGCCCGCCGGACCTCGGGCCGGCGGGCCCAGTTGTACTCCGGCGAAGGAGGCAGCGGTGCGAGAACGACCATCCGCCACGATAGGTCACCGTCATTGCCGGGACTCCCGGACAGGCGCGCCGAGGAGATCGCTATGAGTGCCTCAGACCTGGGTGCCGCGGACGACCTGATCACCAGCGGGGTGGAGCCCGCCTCCGGCGGCTCTGGTCGGCGGCGGACCCTGCGAAGCCCTCGTGGACATCGTTCACTTCCCTACCTGCTGATCGTTCCCAGCCTGGCCGTACTCTTCGGAATATTCGGATATCCGGCCGTCTACCTCGTCCGGATCTCGTTCCAACAGTTCGATCTGCCTCAGCTGTTCGGATCCGAGCCGACCAGGTGGATCGGATTCGACAACTACGTCGAATTCATCACCGGAGACAACTTCATCCCGATCGTCATCCGAACGCTTGCATTCACGACTGCCTGCGTCGTGCTGACCATCGGGCTCGGTCTGCTTATCGCGCTGCTCATGCAGCGGATCAGCAGCTTGGTCAGGATCCCGCTGCTGATCGCGATGATGTTCGCTTGGGCGATGCCCCCGATCTCGGCGGTCGCCGTCTTCGGCTGGCTCGTCGACTACCAGACAGGCGTCCTCAACTGGCTCATCGACCAGCTGCCCGGCGTGGACTTCAGCCAGCACAACTGGTTCATCAACCCGATCGAGGGCTTCAGCGTGATCGTGGTGATGATCGTGTGGGGCGCCATCCCCTTCGTGGCCGTTACCTTCTATGCGGCTCTCACCCAGGTGCCGCATGAACTGATCGAGGCGGCGCGCATTGACGGCGCGGGCCGATGGGCCGTCTTTCGGAATGTTGTCTATCCGGTCATCAAGCCCGTCGTGATCATCGCCACCACCCTGTCGATCATCTGGGACTTTCAAGTGATCGTTCAGATCCTGGCGATGCTCGACGGCACCCCGAACGAGGACTACTTCACCCTGCCCATCTACTCGTACATGACGTCAATCGTCGGAGGCTACTACGGCCTCGGTGCGGCGGCCGCGGTGATCATGATCCTGGGATTGATCGGACTCAGCTTCTTCTACATCCGGCAGATCCTGCGGATTCAGGAGGCGGACTGATGAGCCAGGAAGCTGCGCTCAACGTTGGCAGCGCTCGGGGTCGAGCTGTCGACACCACTGCGGTGCGCACCGGCATCCGCACCCCCCGCCGCCGGCCACGTCGCCTGCTGATCAACGTTATCGGTGTCGGTGTCTTCTTTGTGATGATCTTCCCGACGTACTGGATGGTCGCGACCGCGCTCAAGACAAATGCCGACATCTTCTCAACCACGCCGAAGTTCGTGCCGACGCACCCGACACTGTCGAACTTCGGCCGGGCGATGGACAAGCCCTATTTTTGGGACTCTGTGCGCAACAGCTTGGTGATCGGAGTGAGCGCTGTGATCGCCTCGCTGATCATCGGCTTCCTGGCCGCACTCGCGATCGCGAGGTTTCGCTTCTACGGCCGCAGGGCGTTCCTGGTCATGATCATCGTGGTTCAGATGATCCCGGCAAACTCCCTGTTCATCCCGCTTTACCTCTTGCTGAACAAGGTCGAACTGACCGACAAGCTGCTCGGCGCGGCGATCACTTATCTCGCCCTCACGCTTCCGTTCACCGTCTGGTTGCTGCGTGGTTTCGTCTCCGGCATCCCCGTGGAGCTCGAGGAGGCGGCGCAGGTCGACGGCTGCAGCCGGATGGGCGCATTTTTCCGGATCATCCTGCCGCTCGTCGCACCCGGCCTCGTCGCCACCTCGATCTTCGCGTTCATCCAGGCGTGGAACGAGTTCCTCCTCGCGAACGTGCTCCTCACCTCGGAGCAGAAGCGGACTATCTCGCTCTGGTTGTTCAACTTCGTCACCCTGCGCGGCACCGACTGGACCGGGCTGATGGCCGGCTCGACGCTCGTTGCACTCCCAGTTGTCGTCTTCTTCATGATCCTGCACCGCAGGATCGCCAGCGGGCTGGTCGCGGGCGCGGTGAAAGGATGACCGATCGCTCGACCTTGCGCCGGCTCGCCGCAGGCACCGTCCTCATCGCCTTCGAGGGCACCACCGCGCCGGCCTGGCTGCTGCGAGCGATCGGCGACGACGGCTACGCCGGAGTCGTGCATTTCGCCAGCAACATCGCAGGCGAGGAAGAGGTTGCCGGCTTGAATGCGCAGCTGCGCGATGCGGCGCCGTACCCGATCATTTCGGTCGACGAGGAAGGGGGCGACGTCACCCGGCTCGCGCATGCCCAGGGCAGCCCGTATCCGGGCAATGCCGCCTTGGGTGCGGTCGACGACCCGGACCTGACCGAGCTGGTTTACTCCGCCATGGGCGCCGACCTGCGGGCCCTCGGCTTCACTCTTGACTTCGCCCCCAGCGGCGACGTCAACAGCGCTGACGACAACCCGGTCATCGGCACCCGCAGCTTCGGAGCAAGCCCCGAGGTGGTCAGCAGGCACACCGCCGCTGCCGTGCGCGGCCTGCAACGCACGGGTCTCGCCGCCTGCGTGAAGCACTTCCCAGGTCACGGCGCCACCACCGTGGACTCGCACTTCGATGTGCCCACTGTTGACGTGCCACTGGACGTGCTGCACAAGCGCGAGCTCGCACCGTTCGCCGCTGCGATCAAGGCTGGGGTGAAGTCGGTGATGACTGCGCATGTACGAGTACCTCTCGTTACAGGTGCGGCCCCGGCGACCCTGAGCAGATCCGCATTGACCGACCTGCTCCGCGGCGAGCTCGGCTTCGACGGTGTGGTGATCACCGACTCGATGGAGATGGCCGCGGTTCGCGGAACGGTCGGGATGGCGGATGGCGCCGTGCTCGCCCTCGCGGCAGGCGCAGACCTGCTGTGCACCGGTGGCGAACTGCGCGGCCAGGAGATCGTCGAGCCCATGGTCGATGCCATCGTGCGGGCCGTCGAGGATGGACAGCTTGCAGCCGAGCGGCTCGCCGATGCTGCAGCACGGGTTCGCGCCTTGGCGTCCTGGCGGGGTACGGACGATGTCGTGAACGCGGATGGTCAGGTCGGTTTGCAAGCGGCGCGGCTGGCCGTCCGTATCCTCGACGGGGTGCCCACCAGGCTGCAGGCACCGCTCGTGCTTGAGCTGCAATCACCGCCGGGGATGGCGGTCGGCCCGGCGGTGCCATGGGGACTCGCGCCCTCGCTGTCCGCCCTGCTACCTGGCACCGAGGTCTGCCGGGTAACCGAGCTGGACGCTAACGCCGCCGCACTTGCGAGTGCCGCCGAGGGACGATCCCTCGTCGTCGTGACAAGGGACGCACACCGGTACATCTGGCAGTACGCACTCGTCGCCGAGCTGACCGCGATACGGCCTGATGTGGTGGTGGTGGAGATGGGCCTGCCTGCGTGGCGCCCATCTGGCGCCGCTGCATTCATCGCCACCTATGGTGCTGGACGATCGAACGCGCGCGCGGCGGCGGAACTCCTCTCAGCTGTCTGAGTTGGTACCGACGCACCGTCTGGTGCGAGGATCACCGAATGCCGGAGGGTGACGCGGTCTGGCGGACCGCACGTCGGCTCGATGCCGCGCTGTCCGGACGCATCCTCACCCTGTCCGACTTTCGGGTTCCGCGGTTCGCGACCGCGTCGCTCGTGGGGCAGCGCGTCGCCGAGGTTGCCCCACGCGGCAAGCACCTGCTCGCGCGCACGGATGCCGGACTGACGCTGCATACGCACATGCAGATGGACGGGCGATGGACGACCGGGCCGGTCGGGCGCTCGTCGCGCGCAGGGCCGTGGCACGAGATACGAATCCGGCTCGCCAACGACCTGAACGAGGCGGTCGGTTACCGGCTGCCGATCGTCGAGCTCGTGCGTACCACCGACGAGGATCGGATTGTCGGTCATCTCGGTCCGGATCTGCTTGGCCCCGACTGGGATCCCGAGCGGGCAATCGCGAACATCCAGGCAACGCCGAGTCGGTCCGTCGGGGAGGCGCTCCTCGACCAGCGCAACCTCGCCGGCATCGGCACGATCTACCGCGCCGAGGCATGCTACGTCGCCGGCGTGTCGCCGTGGTCTGCGGTCCGCGATGTCGATGACCTACGTGCCCTAGTGGACATCGCCCAGCGCCAACTCGTGGCCGGGGCACGAGGTCCGCGCGGCGGTACGAGGGGCGACCCGCGCGGGCGGTACTGGGTGTACGGTCGGGCTGGCCTCCCATGCCGACAGTGCGGTACCCGTATCAAGTCCGCGCAACTCGGCCCGACCGGATCGGAGCGGATCGTGGCATGGTGCCCGCGCTGCCAGCCGGACACGGTGGGACGCTCGGCCTAGGAATAGGACGTCGGACCCTTCGCCCTCCGGCCCAGGCGGTGCTGGGTTTCTGCTGGCCAAGGGCGGGCATTCACAGGCTGGCTACCTAAGGAGGTCGGCCATGCCGGATCGAGCGATAGTCGTTCTCATCATTGCGGCGGTCGCACTCGTTTTGCTCTTCGTGATCATCAATGCGAACACCGTCATCCGTATCCGCCGGCCGCGCTATGACCAAGAGGGTGCCTACCTATCCGAGCCGCTGCCCGCCGATGCCCGCCGGAGTCGAGTGGTTCGCACCGTGCGTCGTACTGTGCGCCCACGCCGCGCGGGATCACGATCGGTCGTCCAAAGCAGCGCCGACGAATATTACGCAGAGCCGGACCCGCGATACACCGGACCGCCGCCGATCGACCCGTGGTACGCGCGGGGTTGGAGGGGGAGGATAAGGCGCCGAGCCGGTCTGTCCGCCCCTCTGCCGGTCGAGGAGGTCGTCGAAGAGGCACCGGTGGACGCCGACGACGGGACGGGTACAGAAACGCAGACAGCCGTACCAGAGCCTCGCGTCGAGCATCACACCGAGGTGGTCGACGAGCACGACCGGCTGATCTGACTCAGGCTGCCACGAAGACGCCAGGGACCTGCAGGGATGCTTCCGGCCGGCTTGGCATCCGATCGGGGTGACCAGCCGGAACCCTCTCGAAGACACTGCGCAGGTCGTCCGCGGTGGTCAGCTCGGCAATGGCGATCTGGTCGCTCACCTCACGGAAGACCTCGGACATCGGCACCCCGAGCGCTTCGCAGATGCTTGCCAGCAGCTCGGACGAGGCTTCCTTCTGCCCGCGTTCCACCTCGGACAGATAACCAAGAGATACCCGCGCGGCCTTCGACACCTCGCGAAGGGTGCGTCCCTGCCCCTGCCGATGGCGACGAAGGACATCGCCAAGCAGGCGACGGAGCAAGATCACCGGCACGCACCCCCTCATGGGCTTCGATCGGACCAACTCGTCACTCCACCGTACCTGCTGATGCCGACAACTGCCCGTCACTGGCCCGCAGTGTCCGGCAGAGCAGCTCAAGCGCACCGATCACTGCCTCCGTTCGGATCTCGCGACGGCTTCCTGTCAGGGTCAACGCGGCCACTGATCGGGCCGTGTCAGTGCTGACGGCGACGAATACCGTTCCTACTGGCTGTCCATCCTGGCTGTCCGGGCCGGCTACGCCCGTCGTGGCGACACCGTAGGTTGCCCTTAGCCGCTGCCGGACCCCCTCAGCCATCGCGAGCGCAACGTCGGCGTCGACCGCGCCGCGCTCGGCGAGCAGCGACGGGTCCACGCCGAGCAGGCGCTCCTTGATCGTGGTCGCATATGCCGTGATCGACCCAACGAAGACGTCTGATGCCCCCGCTCGCTCGGTGATCGCTGCGGCGACGAGGCCGCCGGTCAAAGACTCGGCCACCGCGACCATTTCGTGGCGCCGCAGCAGCGCGTCCTGGATCTCCGCGACCAGATCGGCCAGGTCACGGTGCTCGGCTGCGCTCACGCCGCGCTCCGTCGCCGCCGCAGCCGAAAGGCACGAACGACATAGTCAGCTCCGGTCACCACGGTCACGATCACGGCTGCCGCCATCACGGCCTGCGCAATGGCTTGCGCCGCACCCTCCAACGGCAGGATGTAGAGGCCGATCGCCAGCACCTGCAGAGCGGTCTTCACCTTCCCGCCGCGGCTCGCCGGAATGACACCATGCCTGATCACCCAGAATCGCAGCAGAGTCACCCCGACCTCGCGAACAAGCACGACAACGGTGACCCACCACGGCAGCTCACCGAGGGCAGACAGTCCGACCAGCGCCGTCCCGGTCAAGGCCTTGTCGGCGATCGGATCCGCGATCTTGCCGAAATCGGTGATGAGCCCC
Organism: Actinomycetota bacterium; assembly: GCA_046735375.1. Taxonomy (GTDB): domain Bacteria; phylum Actinomycetota; class Actinomycetes; order JAKEEW01; family JAKEEW01; genus DASYTV01. Next base: position 66,010 of record JBKPTD010000041.1, read on the forward strand.
CGGCGGCGAGCAAGCTCGCCGTCGAACCTGTCGGTCATCGAGGCCACCACGAAGGTCACGAAAGCAGCCACTCGCCAGCCTGTGTCGTTCCCGTCATCGTGGAACAAGAACACCGCGAACACCGGGACAAGCAGCATTCGCAGCACCGTCAAAGCGTTGGCGATGTTCCACGCGCTGGCTGACTGTGCGACCGGCGCGGCCAGCGGGTCGGGTTCACCGTCCAGGTTCCGCCACTTCGCCGCAGCGGATCGTGCGCCGCTCTGATCGGGCTCGGTGCTCACCTCGGCGCGCCGATCGCCACCGCGTGAAGGTCGGCGCCGACCGCATCGACCACGCGTGCCGGTACCAGCTGACCGATGAGGATGTCCGTCGAACCGGCCAGCATGGTTGTGCCGTCAACCTCTGGCGCCTGGTGCGCGGCCCTTCCCTCGACGGTCGCCGCGGGGTCCAGCCCGGCATCGGCAGCTGGGCTCTCCACCAGCACGTCCACGGCTTCGCCGATACGCTCGGCCGCGCGGTCGGCCGCGAGCAGGTCGGCGAGTCCGGCAAGCCGAGCGACCCGCTCGCGGATCTCCTCCGCTGGCAGCTTGCCCTCCATGCCCGCTGCCTCAGTGCCGTCCTCATCCGAGTAACCGAAGACGCCGACCGCGTCGAGACGCGCGTCGGCCAGGAATTGCTCCAGCACTTCCAGGTCTGCCTCGGTCTCGCCAGGGAAGCCGACGATGAAATTCGAGCGGACGCCCGCCGCCGGGCAGCGCTGCCTGATCGCGGCGAGCAGGTCGAGAAATCGCTCGCTGTCCCCGAAGCGGCGCATCCTGCGCAGCACCGAGGGGCTCGCGTGCTGGAAGGAGAGATCGAAGTACGGAACGACGCCCGCGGTGCCGGTCATGACATCGACCAAGCTCGGCCGCATCTCTGCCGGCTGCAGGTAGCTCACCCGTACCCGCTCAATGCCGTCGACCGCGGCCAGCTGGGCTAGGACCGTCTCGAGCAACCGCAGGTCTGCGAGGTCCTTGCCGTACGAGGTGGAATTCTCCGAAACCAGGACGAGTTCGCGCACGCCCTGCTCGGCCAGCCAGCGCGCCTCCGCGATCAGCTCCGCCGGCCGCCGCGACACGAACGCGCCGCGGAAGCTCGGGATCGCACAAAAGCTGCAGCGCCGGTCGCAGCCAGAGGCGATCTTCAGCGGAGCAGCCGGTCCGCCAGCCAGCCGCCGTCGCAACACCTGCCGCAAGTGGCCCGGGACGGCGACCGAAGTGCCCGGCCGTTGGGTCGGGGTGATCGGAAGGAGGCGCCGACGATCTCTCGGAGCAGGTGGCGCCGGCTTCTCACCCGTAAGCACCGAATGGAGCCGTGCGGAGATGTCTGGGTAGTCGTCGAAACCGAGGACCGCATCCACCTCGGGAAGCGCTGCGGCAAGCTGCTGCCCGTACCGTTCGGCAAGGCACCCCACGGCCACCACCGCCGATGACGTGCCGGACTTCTTCAGATCCGCCGCATCCAGCAGCGTGTCGATGGAGTCCCGTTTGGCAGCCTCGACGAAACCGCACGTATTGACCAGGACGACCTCGGCCGCTTCGGCATCCTCCACCAGTAGCCACCCATCGTCGGCCAGCCGCCCGGCCAGCTCTTCCGAGTCGACCTCGTTTCGTGCACAGCCGAGCGTGGTGACGGCAACGGTTCGGGTGGGGGGCACATGGCGAAGCCTACGGCGTGGGACCAGACCGTCGGTCACATCCCGCCGCGGATGGTGGCGAGGACATCCTCCAGCTCATCGGGCTTGATCAGGACGTCGCGAGCCTTCGGCCCCTCGGAGGGGCCGACGATTCCGCGCGACTCCATCAGGTCCATCAGCCGACCCGCCTTTGCAAAACCCACGCGCAGTTTGCGCTGCAGCATCGATGTCGATCCGAACTGAGTCGAGACGACATGTTCGATGGCCTGGCACAGCAGGTCGAGATCGTCGCCGATGTCCTCGTCGATCTCCCGTTTGCCCCTGGACGCGGTGAGAATGTCGTCGCGATAGGACGGCTGGAGCTGCGCTTTGCAGTGCTTGACGACGGCCCGAACCTCGCCCTCGGTGACCAGGGCTCCCTGCAGCCGCACCGGCTTTGACGCGCCCATCGGCAGGAAGAGCGCGTCGCCGACGCCCACCAGCTTCTCCGCGCCCGGCTGGTCGAGGATCACCCGCGAGTCCATCAGCGACGAGGTCGCGAACGCCAGCCGGGCCGGTACGTTGGCCTTGATCAAACCGGTCACCACATCGACCGACGGCCGTTGGGTCGCGAGAACCAGATGGATCCCCGCAGCCCGGGCGAGCTGGGTGATCCTGACGATCGCGTCCTCGACATCGCGGGGGGCGATCATCATCAGATCGGCGAGCTCGTCCACGATCACAAGGAGGAACGGATAGGGCTGGTAGACCCGGTCGCTGCCCGCGGGTGCCGTGAGCTTGCCGGACTTGACCGCGCGGTTGAAGTCGTCGACGTGGCGGAAGCCGGTGGCGGCGAGATCGTCGTAGCGCATGTCCATCTCGCGCACGACCCACTGCAGCGCTTCGGCCGCCTTCTTCGGGCTCGTGATGATCGGAGTGATCAGGTGCGGGATGCCGTCGTAGTGCGTCAGCTCGACCCGCTTCGGATCGATCAGCACCATGCGGACCTCATCCGGCGTCGCCCTGGTCAGCACTGACGTGATGAGGGTGTTGATGCACGTCGACTTGCCGGCGCCAGTAGCGCCAGCGACGAGGATGTGCGGCATCTTGGTGAGGTTGGCCACCACGTGCCGGCCTTCGACGTCCTTGCCGAGACCGACGACCATCGGATGGTGGTCAGCGCGAGCGGCCGGCGAACGTAGGACATCACCGAGGCTGACCAGCTCGCGGTCGCTGTTGGGGATCTCGATGCCGATTGCAGACTTGCCGGGAATCGGAGACAGGATGCGGACATCGGCGGAGGCGACCGCGTACGCGATGTTCTTCGATAGCGCCGTGACGCGCTCCACCTTGACGGCAGGTCCGAGCTCCACCTCGTACCGGGTAACCGTCGGTCCCCGAGCGAATCCGGTGACCTGGGCATCGATCTCGAACTGCTCGAGCACCTCCGTGAGCGCGTCCACCACAGCGTCGTTGGCCCGGCTCCTGGCCCGGTGCGGTGAGCCGGATTTGAGGATGTCGGCCGCCGGCAGATGGTAGGTGACATCACCTGACAGGAGGAGCTGCTCGCTGCGCAGAGGGGGCAGTGTGTGCGGCGGTGGGTCGGCACGCTGCTGACTCGGCAGGTTCTTACGAAGCGCCGCCCGCTCCAGCACGGTCGCGATGTCTGGTCGTGCCCTTCCGCGCGCGGTAGTCGCCGGCCCATCCTCGCTATCGTCCTCGCCGATCTCGGTCAGCGTGTCGCCCTCGCGGCTGATGCCCGCCAGGGCCCCGATCCGGCGCCGCGTCCTGCCGCGGCGCAGGGGTTCCGCTGCCGTGCCCGCGTCCTCACCAGCCTCCCCGCCCGCCCGCTTGCCCGGCAGGCTGACGACCAGGACGGCCAGGCTGCGCAGCCGCTCGGGCAGCGCATAGACGGGGGTCGCGGTCACCACGAGCACCCCGAAGGTGGCGAGCAGGCCGAGCAGGACGAGTGCGACGTATTTTGTCAGGGCGGTTACCAGCGGCCAGGCCATGACGAAGCCAATGGCGCCGCCGGCACCGCTCATCGCAGCAGACCCGTCCCCGGGCTCGGGTGTGCCCGCATAAACATGGATCAGCCCGACGACGCCGAGCAACAGCGCGGTCCAGCCGATCACTATCCGTCCGGTCTCGGCAATCTGGTCAGGGTGACGGAGGAAGCGAATCCCCAGCGCGGCGACGAGCAGCGGAACCGCCCACGCCACAAGGCCAAGGGCGCCTTCAACCCCGCTTGCGACGGTCTCGGGGACCCTCCCGGTGTCCTGTGTCCAAATCGCTGAGGCCAGAATGACGGCCAGTCCGAGCAGGCTAAGCCCCAAACCATCCCGGCGATGCGCGGGATCGAGCTCACGGGCGCTGTTGCCGAAACCTCGGACGATCCCCCCGATGACATGCGCGGCGCCCAACCAGATCCCGGCCAGAACGATCCCGATGCCGCGGAAGAACGCGACGATCGGATTGCGCCGAGGCGAACGCTTGCGCGGTGAGCGTGCGGCCGTTGCCTTTGCTTGGCGCGCTTTTGTTGTCGCGCGCCCATTCGCGGGACCACGTCGCGTGGACCCGGACGAGCGGCTCCGCGTGCTCGCAGACGTACGCGCCGCCATGCTTGCGAGGCTAGCTGTTCGCCCCGCATTGCCCGGGGAGGCTCGCCCGCCGCGTCAGACTTCGACGACGACCGGGACGATCATGGGGCGACGCCGGAACTTCCCGCTGACCCAGCGGCCGACCGTTCGCCGCACAACCTGCCGCAGCTGATACAAGTCGGAGACGCCCTCCCGGGCCGCGTCGGCGAGAGCGGCCTCGATCAGAGCGCGTACCTCGTCGAAGACCGCATCATCCTCGGCGAATCCACGAGCATGGACCTCCGGACCTCCAGTGAGCTTGCCGGTCGCCGAGTCGACCACGACGAAAACGGAGACGAAGCCCTCCTCGCCCAGAATCCGCCGGTCCTTCAGTTCGGTCTCGCTGACATCGCCGACCGACAACCCGTCGACGTAGACGAATCCACATGGGACAGCACCCGTGATCGTGGCTTGACCACCGGTGAGGTCAACGACCACTCCGTCGTCGGCGAGCATGATCCGGTCCTCGGGGATTCCCGTCGCCTGCGCGAGGGCGGCCGCGGCACGCAGGTGGCGCCACTCCCCGTGCACCGGCATCAGGTTGCGCGGCCGAAGCAGGTTGAAGACAGACAGCAGTTCGCCTGCCGCCGCATGCCCTGACACGTGCACGAGCGCGTTGTTCTTGTGAACCACGCGAGCGCCCCACCGCGTCAGCCCGTTGACCACCCGGTTGACTGCGTTCTCGTTGCCTGGGATCAGCGAGGACGCCAGGATCACCGTGTCGCCTTCGACCACGCGGATCGGGTGATCGCGATTGGCCATCCGGGAGAGGACCGACATCGGCTCACCCTGAGACCCCGTACATATCAGGGCGACTTCCGACGGCGGGAGCTCATCCAGGTCCTTCACGTCCACCACGAGCCCAGCCGGCACGTGGAGATAGCCGAGGTCCCGCGCTACGCCCATGTTACGGATCATGGAACGACCGACGAACGCGACCTTCCTGCCGTTCCCCGCCGCGGCGTCGAGGATCTGCTGCACACGATGGACGTGGCTGGCGAACGAGGCGACGATGACCCGACGCTGGGCACTGGCGAAGACCTGCTGCAGAACCGGCGCGATCTCGCGCTCGCTCGTGACGAAGCCAGGGACCTCCGCGTTGGTCGAGTCACAGAGCAGGAGGTCCACGCCCTCCTCGCCGAGGCGCGCAAACGCACGCAGGTCGGTGATCCTCCCGTCGAGTGGCAGCTGGTCCATCTTGAAGTCGCCGGTGTGAAGCACCATGCCAGCCGGGGTGCGGATCGCCACCGCGAGCGCATCGGGTATCGAGTGGTTGACGGCGACGAATTCGCAGTCGAATGGACCGATCCGCTCCCGCTGGCCCTCCCTGACCTCCAGCGAATAGGGAGTGATCCGGTGCTCGGCGAGTTTGGACTCGACCAGTGCGAGGGTCAACCGCGAGCCGACCAGGACGATGTCGGGCTTCTCGCGGAGCAGGTAGGGAACGGCGCCGATATGGTCTTCGTGTGCATGGGTCAGGATGATCGCGTCGATCCGGTCCAGCCGAGGCCGCACGTAGTCGAAGTCGGGCAAGATCAGGTCTACGCCAGGCTGATCCGACTCGGGGAAGAGGACGCCGCAGTCGACGACGAGCAGCCGCCCGGCGTACTCGAAGACCGTCATGTTGCGGCCGATCTCACCAAGGCCGCCGAGCGCGACGATTCGCAGCCCGCCAGCCGGGAGCTCGGCCGGTAGGCTCAGGTCGGGATGCGCGTGACTCATCGCCGGTCACTCATCGGGGCGGCGACATAGGCGATGTCGAGTGCGGCTGCCGTCAGAGTCACGTGAGGAGTCCGGCGGCGACCAGCGCCGCTCGCAGCTCGGTGACCTGATCGTCGGTCGCGTCCACCAGCGGCGATCGCGTTGCGCGGGAGGTGAGGACCCCCACCAGCGTGAGTGCCGCCTTCGCCATGATCGCCCCCTGCGACTTCTTGGTCATGATCCCGCGTACGGCCGGTATCAGCTGGCGGTGCAGCCGGAGGGCCTCGGCCAGATCGCCGGCGAGGACGGCTCGGACCATAGCGCGATAGCTGCCGGCCGCGACGTGCGCGACCACGCTGACCATGCCGACCGCTCCCACCGACAGCCAAGGCAAGTTGAGCGCATCGTCACCGGAGTAGAAGGCGAGCCCGGATCGAGCGATCACCTCCGATCCGGCGAAGAGGTCTGCCTTGGCGTCCTTCACGGCGACTATCCGCTGGTGCTCCGCCAGACGCAGCAGGGTCTCGGTCTCGATCGGCGTGCCGGTTCGGCCGGGGATGTCGTACAGCATCACCGGCAGTCCGGTGGCATCGGCGATCGTGCTGAAGTGGCGTACCAGCCCGGCCTGCGGCGGCTTGTTGTAGTAGGGCGTCACGACGAGCAGTGCGTGCGCTCCCGCCTTCTCCGCTTGACCGGCCAGCTCGACAGAGTGATGGGTGTCATAGGTGCCGACCCCGGCGACCACTTGGGCTCGGTCGCCGACCGCATCCACGACCGCGCGCACCAACTGCTCCTTTTCCGCGTCCGAGGTGGTCGGCGACTCTCCGGTCGTACCGCTGACGACAAGGCCGTCACAGCCGGTGTCGACGAGATGCGCGGCAACTCGCTGCGCACCGTCGAGATCGAGCGATCCGTCGTTGGTGAACGGCGTGACCATTGCGGTGAGCACCCGGCCGAACGGCGCGTGTGTGCCGGCAGATCCAGATGGCGTCGAGGTGTTGGTCGAAGGCATAACGCGAGGCTACTCGGCCGCGCTGGCGGCCGCGGCAGGACGCCGCGACATAGCCGACAAGATCGCAATGGACCTCGCCGTCGCCCGCTCGGGGGTCAGGCAGCGGCGAGGCCTTGTCTATCCATCGTCGAACCGGTCAGGAGTGTTACGGAGCGACCCGCCCGTGCTCCTCGAAGGCCGCATAGGTGATCGGCATGAGCCGCGCCCACTCTGCCTCCATCTTCTCCGCGACCATCTCGATCTCACGCTGCGGGAATGACGGATAGCGGGCGTTGTCCCGCTTGGTGCGCAGCGACAGGAAGTTCATCAGCGACCGAGCGTTGACAGTGACGTACATCGATGAATAGGTCGTCAGAGGCAAGACGATCCGCGCCACCTCGCGGGCGATCCCAGCGTCGAGCATTTCCTGATAAGCGCGGTAGGCCTCCTCGCACACGCGCCGCGTTGCCTCGTCGACGAGTTTGTACTGCTCCGGGGTGCCGTCTAGGAAGTTGTAGTGTCCTGGCTTGCCCTCCTGAACCAGCTTCCGCTCCGAGGCGGGCACATAGAAGACCGGTCGCAGCTCGCGATATCTGCCGCTCTCCTCGTTGTATGAGGCGATCCGGTGTCGCATCATCTCCCGGAACACGAAGATCGGTGCCTGCACGAAGAACGTCATGGAGTTGTGCTCGAACGGAGTTCCGTGTCGATCTCGCATCAGATAGCCGATCAGTCCCTTTGACCGGGAGGCATCGGCGCTCGCGTCTTCGAGAGATTGCTCACCCTTGGTCGAGACACGCGCGGCGAAAAGCACGTCGGCGTCTTGCGCGCTCGCGCGGACGAGTTCGACCGCGACGTCGTGCCGGAACTCGATCTCGTATTCGCCCACGTCGACTCGCCTCCCCGCCGCCAGGACCGTGCCCAGGACAGACTATTGGCGTCCGCCGACAGATCCGTGCGCCGCGCGGCGCCCGACCTGCTGGACTTACCCCGGTGGGATGTTCTGGTTGAGCCGGAAGAAGTTGCCGGGGTCGTACTCCTGCTTCAGCGCGCGAAGCCGGGCGTATTTCGCCGCGCCGTACGCCTGCTCGACGCGTTCCGTGCCCTCTTCCATCAGGAAGTTCACGTAGACATTGCTGTGATAGGGCTCGAGCGCGGACCAGAACGTCCGCGACCACTCGCGCTCCTCGTCGAAGCCCGCGCTCGTCGCCGTCGTGGCGTTGATGTTGATGGTGTGACCGGCAGCGCGGCCGGTGAACGCCATGTCATCCTCGCCAACGCGGGAGATCGCACCGCCAAGCTGGAAGATCGGGAAGGCCGTCAGAGCCGACGTCATCTTCGGCGCATGCTCGGCAATGACGTCGATCACTCCGTCGCTGAGCGTGGCGACATTGCAGGACCTGAAGTAGTACCACCACCCAGCGGGGAACGAGGGATCGAACATCGCCTGGTGGTCGAGGAACGGCTTGGGTACGCAGAGGTCAAGCAACGGCGCTCCGAAAGCCCGCAGCGGTCGGACGACCCGTTCCCCTTCCTCGATCGGACCGGCATAACAGCAGATCACCATGACGACCGGTCGACCGTGCAGCTCGGCCGGGATGGCAGCGAGCGGCGGCGCCATCCGGTGTACGACGATGGTGGTGAGCTCATCGGGTACATCGGTGATCCAGTCGCGGTAGAAGCGAAGTACCTCGGCCGACTGTTCCATCGGCCAGATCACCGGTCCGGCGAGAACGGTCGGCCCAACGCGATTCAGCCGGAACTCGAACTCGGTGACGATGCCGAAGTTGGGACCCGCCCCTTGTATGCCCCAGAAGAGATCGCTGTTCTCTTCTGCGCTGGCGACGAGAAGTTCCCCATTGGCAGTGACCACGTCGACGGACATGAGCTGGTCGATGGTGAGGCCGAACTTGCGCATCAGCCAGCCGATGCCACCGCCCAGGGTGAGTCCAGCGAGCCCGGTGTGGGTGACGATACCGGCGGGCACGGCCAGCCCGAAGGCCTGCGTCTCCCGGTCGAGCTCGCCGAGCAGAACGCCCGCCTGTGCCCGCACGGTTCCTTTCGCCAGGTCGACGCGCACGCCCTTCATCAAGGACAGGTCGACGACCATGCCGCCATCGCACACTGACAGACCGGGGAAGCTGTGCCCGCCGCTTCGCACCGCGACCTGGAGGTCGCCTCGTCGCGCTGTGCGTACCGCCTCGATCACATCGGCAACCCCGGCGCAGCGGGCGATCACCGCGGGGCGGCGATCGATGGAGCCATTCCATACCTGGCGGTGAATCTCGTACGCCTCATCGCCAGGGCGCACGACCTCGCCGCGGAAGCCGGCTTCGACCTCCTCGAGTAGGCGCAGGTCAACGTCCAGGTGGTTGACGGCCATCTCTCCCCCGATCCCTCGTTTGCGCCAGTATCGGCCGGTCAGGCGTCGTAGTCGAGGACCACTCGATCGGCGGTGGGATGCGACTGACAGGTCAGGACGTAGCTGTCGGCCAGCTCGTCGTCCTCCAGCGCGTAATTCCGGTCCATCCGCACCGATCCTTCGAGCAGCTTGGCTCGGCACGTGCCACAGACACCGTTCTTACACGCGAACGGCGCGTCGCCGCGAATGCGCAATGCCGCCTCGAGGATCGGCTCCGCCGTTACGGAAAGATCGAAGGTCGTACTCCTGCCGTCGAGGACCACGGTCACCGAGGACGCATCCGCGGCATCGGATGCGACCGGTTCCGTTGTCCTCGTGCGGACTGGCTCGCCTTCGACGTGGAAGAGCTCGACATGAATGCGCCCGGCCGCTGCTCCATGCTCGGTGAGCACCTTGCGCGCGGTCTCGACCATCTCGTACGGCCCGCACAGGAACCACTCGTCGACCGTGTCAGCGGGCAGCAGGTTGTCGAGAAAGACGCCGAGCTTGGCGGCATCGATCCGGCCGTGAAGCAGGTCGGCTTCACCCGCATCCCTGGACAGCACGTGGAAGAGGGCGAGCCTCGTCGGATAACGGTTCTTGAGATCCTCGAGCTCCTCCAGAAACATGATCGAGCTGATCGTCCGATTGCCGTAAAGGAGCGTCACCGTGCTGTCGGGCTCCCGCTCGAGGACGGTCGCCGCGATCGACAGGATCGGCGTGATCCCCGAGCCCGCAGCGAGCAAGGCATAGTGCTTGGCCTGTGACTGCTCGAGGTGGGTGAAAAAGCGGCCGGTCGGTGTCATGACATCCAGCACCGCACCGGGTACGAGGTGGCCTTGGGCCCACTCGGAGAAAGCCCCGCCGGGCAGTCGCTTGACCCCGATCCGCAGCACACCGGAACCGGCCGGGCTGCAGATCGAGTAGTTGCGCCGCACGTCCTCGCCGTTCAGCCCGACGCGAACGGTGAGGTGCTGGCCGTGCACGAAGTCGTACTCGCCGCGCAGCTCATCCGGCACGTCGAAGGTCACCGCGATGGCGTCCTCGGTAAGACGGTCGACGGCGGCGACGTGCAGCGGATGGAAGACCGCGTGCCGGCGCGCCGCCGCGGGCGGGGCCTCCGGACCCCGCTCGGCTCGCTGGGCCTCGGGCATCGCAGTCAACTCATATCGCCTTGAAATAATCGAACGGCTCACCACAGGCACCGCAGGCATAGATGGCCTTGCACGCCGTGGAACCGAACCTACTGACGAGCCGGCTGCGTGGAGAACCACAACGCGGGCAGCGCGGCGAAATCGCGACCTGGATGGGACCGGAACGGGTCCTGAGGCCGGACCGGCCGTGGTCTCCAACCGGCCCCGGCGGTGCTATCCCCGCCTCGGCCAGCTTGCGTCGCCCCTCCTCGGTGATCCAGTCCGTTGTCCAGGCGGGTGAGAGCTCGGTGCGGACCTCGACCGTGGTCGCACCGCTGGTTTCGACCGCTTCGCGGACGTCCGCCGCAATCGCCTCCATCGCCGGGCAGCCGGAGTAGGTCGGGGTGATCGTGATCGCCACACTCCCGTTGGCTGACACCGTGACATCCCGCAGGATGCCGAGGTCTTCGATCGTGACCAACGGCAGCTCGGGATCGGGAACCGCCGCCGCCGCCCGTCGTACGGCCTGCTCGTCGATCAGTACCGCGTCGTTCACCAGCGCGCTCCCTGGTGTGAGCGATGCAAGTGCTGCATCTCGGCGAGGAGGTAGCCGAACGCTTCGGTGTGCACGCCGTGCCGGCCGCCGCCGGGTGCAGTCCACGAACTCTCGGGCGCGGCGAGGGTCGCCTCGTCGAGCACGCTCGTCACTCGCTTGTGCCACTCCTCGCGCAGACCGCTCGCATCGACGGCGATGCCCTCCCCGACCAATCGCTGCTCGAGCTCGTCGGTACGGAAAACCTCATCGACATAAGGCCAGAGACGGTCCACAGCCGCCTGCATCCGACGATGACTCTCCTCGGTGCCGTCACCCAGACGCCGGGTCCAGCCGGCGGCGTGGTCCTCGTGGTAGTCGACCTCCTTGATCGCTTTGCCCGCCACCCCGGCGATGGTCGGATCGACCGAGTCGGCCAGCCGCTCGTACAGCAGATGCTGATATGCGGAGAAGAAGAGCTGCCTGACGATTGTCTGCGCGAAGTCGCCGTTGGACTGTTCCACGAGCTGGATGTTGACGAAGTCGCGCTCGTCCCTGAGGAACGCGAAGTCGTCCTCAGTCCGGCCCGCGGCCTCGATCTTCCCCGCAAGTGTCAACAGGACCCGGGCCTGGCCGAGCAGGTCGAGGGCGATGTTGGTGAGCGCGACGTCTTCCTCGAGCTCCGGGGCGTTCGCTGCCCACTCGCCGAGTCGCTGGGCAAAGATAAGCGCGTCGTCGCCGAGCCGCAGTGCGTACTGCGCGACGGGTGGCAATTGCGCCGTCGGTGCGCCGCTCACAGATGCTCCACACCCTCTGGAATGTCGTAAAACGTTGGGTGCCGATAGACCTTGTCCCCCGCCGGCTCGAAGAACGGGTCCTTCTCGTCCGGACTGGAGGCCGTGATCGACGCGGCCGGGACAACCCAGATCGACACGCCCTCCTGCCGCCTGGTGTAGACATCCCTGGCCATCCGCAGCGCCATCGATGCGTCGGCGGCATGCAGGCTGCCGACGTGGTTATGGGACAAACCACGCTTGCTTCGGACGAAGACCTCCCAGAGCGGCCACTCCCGGCGCTCCGTCACGCTGCCACCCCGGCACGCGACTCGTGCTTCTCGGCGTATGCCACCGCAGCATCACGCACCCAGCGGCCGTTCTCGTGGGCGCGCACCCGGTGCTCCATCCGCTGACGGTTGCACGGCCCGTCGCCCTTGACGACGCGCTTGAACTCGTCCCAGTCGATCGGCCCGAAGTCGTACCGGCCGCCGTCGGGGTTCCAGCGCAGGTCCGGGTCAGGGAGAGTCAGCTCGAGGATCTCCGCCTGCGGCACGACCATGTCGACGAACTTCTGCCGCAGCTCGTCATTGGAATGCCGCTTGATCTTCCAAGCCATGGACTGGGCGGAGTGCTGGGACTCGTCATCGGGCGGCCCGAACATCATCAGGCTCGGCCACCACCAGCGAGTCACGGCGTCCTGTGCCATCGCGCGCTGCTCCGCAGTGCCGTGGGCCAGTGTGTAGAGGATCTCGTAGCCCTGCCGCTGATGGAACGACTCCTCCTTGCAGATGCGCACCATTGCCCGGGCGTAGGGCCCATAAGAGCACCGGCAGAGCGGGATCTGGTTGGTGATCGCGGCGCCGTCCACCAGCCAACCGATGGCTCCGACATCCGCCCAGGTCAGCGTCGGGTAGTTGAAGATGCTCGAGTATTTCTGCTTGCCGCGGTGAAGCAGGTCCAGGAGTTCGTCCCTGGACACCCCCAGCGTCTCCGCGGCGCTGTACAGATAGAGCCCGTGCCCGGCCTCATCTTGCACCTTGGCCATCAGGATCGCTTTGCGGCGCAGGCTCGGGGCACGAGTGATCCAGTTGCCTTCTGGCTGCATGCCGATGATCTCGGAATGGGCGTGCTGGGCGATCTGACGAATCAGGGTCTTACGGTAAGCGTCCGGCACCCAGTCCCGCGGCTCTAGTCGCTGGTCGGCCGCGACCATCTGATCGAATTCCGCCTGCAGCTCAGGCTCCGATGTGGCCACGGCTCCGCCACCGGCGATCGTGTCCTTGGCTTCCTCGGGCAGGCCATACATGCTTCCGGGCCACCTCTCGGTGAAGCGTGGTCATCACAGCAAACAAACCGACCGAACGTTCGGTCAGTTCAGTCTAATTACCCAGGTTCTGGGGGTCAACGCGGGCGCCGACCAGCGGGATCCATCGCGCGAGTCACGAACGCCACCGCACTGAGCCGGATTCTGGGGGTCACCGCGGGTGCCGGCCAGCGCGATCCATTGCGCGAGTCACGAACTCCACCGCGTCGATCTGGCCAACCGCATATCGTTCGACGTCCCGCAGCATCTCGCCACTTGGTTCCAGCCCGTCGGCGCGGAGCCCGGCGAGCACCTCTCCCACGACCGCGCGGCGCTCTTCGATTTCTTCCCGCCCCTTGCCCCCGCTCAGCCCACGCATTCGCCGAGGTCCTCCTCCGGCTTGACTATCCGACGCCGCCTGGAGCAGCAGGATGGCATCTGCAGTCGATCTTCCGCCGCACCGACACGCCGCAATCGATCAACGAGCCGCCGACTGCCAATGCCTCCACGGTCGCGTCGCCCACCGTCACGCTTTCGCGGCGCGCCGCTCGCACCACCGGGCCGGCGACGGCCGCCATCACCAACAGGCCGGCCGCGCCGGCCATCGCCACGAGCGGCCTGGGTGCGATCCACGTGAGCAGGATGCCGCCGAGAAGGTAGCCGACCACGCTGCCGCCTTGGGCGACACCGGCCAGCTGTGCAAATGCCCGGCCGCGGACCTCCTCCGGCACCCGGCGCGCCATCAGCACCGCCATGAGGGTGTTTTCGCCACCATTGGTGATCCCGCCGACCAACCAGATCGGGATCAGCCAGCCAACAGCGGGCACAGCGGCCGAAGCCAGCACCGCTACGCAGCTCCCAGCGAGCAGCACGAGTGACCCCAGGCCGAGCACGCCGTCCTCATCCCTGCGCCGCACCCATCTCGCCACAATCCAGGCGCCTGCGAGCATTCCGCCGGTCCAGGTCGCGGCGACCAGCCCAAACCAGGTTGCCGTGGCGCCCAGGGTTTCACGGACGAAGAAGACGTCGACCACGTTGATCGCCGTAACCGCGGCCACCACCATTCCGAGCGCCAGGACGAGTGGGCCGAGGAGCGGGTCTGAGCGCAGTCGCCAGGTCCTCGACGGCGTCCGCTCCTGCTCGAGCGACGCCGCCCGCCTCTCGCTGCCGCCGCGGCGAGTCCTGATCGACAGACCCGCGGCGACGATGGCGAGGTATGAGACCGCGTCCAGCAGCAACGCTGGCCGAGCGCCGTACTGACCGACGAGGACACCGGCCAGGGCCGGGCCCACGAGCAGCCCGACGGCTGATGCGGTCTGGTTCAGCGCGCTCGCGCGCGGCAGCTCGTCGCGACCCACCATCTCGGGTATGAGTGCGGCAAACGTCGGCGAGGTGATCGCGAGCCCAGCTGTCAGGAGCGCGACCAGGCCGATCACCAGGCCCGGGTGCGAGGTGTACGCGAGGACGACGCAGGCCGCTGCTTGCCCGAAGCCAGCGGCAACCAGCAACGTGCGGCTGTCCACTCGGTCGGCAAGCCTGCCTGTCAATGGCGCGAGGAGCACGAGTGGGACCGCCTCGGCGAGCAGCACCCCTGCGACCGCCAAGCCGCCGTAGCCCCGGCTCTGCAGGGTCAGCACCAACGCGGTCACAGCGAGCATGTCGCCGCAAACGGAGCCGCCACGCGCTGCGGCAGCAATGTACACATCGCGCCAGGAAGATCTGAAAATCACATTGTGAAAATACTCTTTCAGAGATTCCCTGGCAAGGGTCGATCGCAGTCAGTCGATCGGCAGGCTGCGGTACTGCACGGTCACGGCGCGTGCCCCCTCCGGCGCCGCGCCGCGCCGCTCCCGCCTCCGATATCTGTCCAAGAGATCGTGGACGGTTTTGTTGATCTCTTGGAGCTCCGCTGCAGTGACCAGCAGGCGGTGCTCGGAGAGCACAGCGGCGTCATACCACTCTGTCGGCTCCTCCCGGGCGCGCTCGACCCAGCTGCGCACCTTAGCGTTCTCCCGGTCCAGATAGACATCGAGCAGCGCCCGCTCGGCGGCCAATGCCTCCGGCGACGCGTCCTGGCCCGCGTCGACCCGGTAGCTGTGCTGCGGTGCCCGCCAGACACGTTCCCGCCCGTCCCCGCGGCTCGGAGCCTCCTCGACCAGGCCCAGGTTGGCCAGGGTTCGCAGGTGGTAACTCGTCGCGCTCGGTGAAAGGCCGCTGATCTGGGCGCACTCGGTGGCCGTCGCACCGGACGGGCTGTCGTGCAGATAATCGAGGATCGCCAACCTCGCCGGATGGGCCAGCGCGCGCATCATCGCCGGATCCGCGATCCGAATCTCCTCGGTAGTCATATCCCTGGCCCGACCGTGAATTCATCCCCCGCCACTCAAGCGGGGCCTGAGCACAAGGTAGCCGTCAGCGGCGGCGTGGAGAAACGCCGCGACGTCTCCAGCCCTTGAGGTCGCCAGAGACGATGCGGCTGCGACACTGTGCAACGTGTCCATCAGCCGGCCGCCCCGCACTCGCCGCACCGCCACCGGAGAGCGCCGCGCCGCCTATGACCCCGAGACGCTTCTCGAAGTCGCCGCGACGGTCTTCACAGAACGCGGCTACGACGGCACCAGCATGGAGCACCTTGCCATGGCCGCCGGCATCACCAAGTCGTCCATTTACCACCACGTCCCGGGCAAGGAAGCACTCCTGCGGGCGGCCCTCGACCGCGCACTCGACGCGCTGTTTGCCGTCTGCGACGAGCCGCAGTCAACAACCGGTGCCGCCATCGATCGGCTCGAGCACGTCATCAGGCGTTCGGTCGAAATCCTCGACGAGGAGCTCCCTTACGCCACGCTGCTCCTTCGAGTGCGCGGCAACACCGACACCGAGCAGGATGCGCTGGAACGCCGCCGGACCTTCGACCGGTTCGTGACCAAGCTGGTGGCGGAGGCTGCGCAGGACGGAGACCTCGCACCGGAGATCGATCCGAGCCTCACGACCAGGCTGGTCTTCGGCATGATCAATTCGATCACCGAGTGGTACCACCCGGGCCGCGGCGTGACAGTCCATGAGCTGGCCGATGCGGTCGTTGCGCTCGCCCTACGGCGCACGCAGGCATAGGGCAGGTCAGGAGAGGTCGGCCAGCCTCTCCAGCAGCAGCGCCTCGGCAAGACAGGCCTTGGAGTACTCGTCCAGATGCAAGCTCTCATTGAAGCCGTGCGCTCGAGAGTCCGGGTCCTCGACGCCGGTCACCAGGATCGCAGCGTCGGGGAAGGCATCGGCGAACTCGGCGACGAAGGGGATCGTCCCGCCCACGCCCATATCGACCGGCGGTCGTCCCCATGCCTCCTGGAAAGCCGCTCGCGCCGCGTCGTACCTCGGTCCTTGGGCGTCGATCTGGTACGGCTCGCTGTAGGAGATGGGAGTCACTGTGACGTGAGCCCCGAAGGGCGCATGCGTCGTGAGGTGCTCGGAAAGCTTGTCCATCGCCGACTTCGAGTCATCACCCGGGGCTAGGCGCACACTGACCTTGGCTTTCGCCGAGGCAAGCAAGGTGTTCGAGGCATCCGCGGTCCGCGTCGTGTCGATGGCGAGGACGGTCGCTGTCGGCTTGGCCCACAGCCGGTCGACAAGGCGTCCGCTGCCGATGAGCTCGACGCCGTCGAGGATGCCCGCCTCGGCGCGCAAGCGCTCCTCCGATAGGTCAAGCGGTGCGGACGAACCACTCGCGAGGCCCGGGATCGCGACGGCGCCGTCGTCGTCGTGCAACGTGGCGAGCAGCCGGCAGAGACCGGTCAGTGCGTCCATCACGACCCCGCCGTACATGCCGGAGTGAACCGGGTGGTCGAGTACCTTGACCTCGACGAAGCAGTCGATGAGGCCGCGAAGCGAGGTTGTCAAGGCGGGTACGCCGACCTCCCAATTGCCCGAGTCGGCGAGCACGATCACGTCGGCCGCGAGCAGGTCGCGATAGCGCGAGAGGAACGGCCCGAGCGTTGGTGACCCCAACTCCTCCTCACCCTCAACGAGTACGGTCACGCCGACTGGTGGGTTGTTACCGAATGCGCGCAGGGCAGCAATATGTGCCATCACCCCGGCCTTGTCGTCCGCTGCTCCCCGGCCGTAGAGCCGACCCTCGCGCTCGACTGGTTCGAACGGGGGTGACGTCCACTCAGCCGGATCTCCGGTTGGCTGCACGTCATGGTGGCCATAGAGCAGGACCGTCGGCTTGCCCGGCGGGGCCTGCCTCCGTGCGACGACCGCGGGCGCACCGCCCTCGACCTCGAGGATCTGGACATCCTCGATATCGCATCCGCGCAGCAGGGCTGCTACGGCCTCGGCCGATGCGCGGACGTGACCGGCCGCTGTGGGATCGGCGCTGACAGAAGGGATACGGACCAGTCGCTCGAGATCCTCTCGTACCCCAGGAAGTACCTGCTCAACGGCGGCCCGGACATCACTCGTCATAACGGCGAGCCTACCGATGCCGCACGTCACGGAAATCGGTGGCGCGACCGCACCGGATCAGGCGTGGCGGCGCGACTGCACGATCCGGAAACGGCCGGCGACGAAGGCGCCGTCGGTCAGGACCGCGTTGCATGCCGGGTTGGCACCGGTGCCGTGGAAGTCGGAGAAGGCCGCCGACTGGTTGACGTAGATCCCGCCCGTCAGATTGCACGACAGGGCGACGCCCGCCTCCATCGCCGCTTCCTCCGCCGCATCGAGGACCTGATCAGAGGTCGAATAGACCGACGCCGTCAGCGCGCCGTGCTCGCTCACCGTCTGGCGGAAGATATGCAGACTCTGCTCGGTAGAATCGGTGGCGATGAGGAAAGAGATCGGGCCGAAGAACTCACCCGAGTACACGTCTTGGTCTGCCGCGTCGAGCCGGACGATCAGCGGGGTGCGCACCTTGGCGTCAGGGAAGGCGGGATGAGTCACCTCCTCGGCGGGCCGTACAACATCACCCAGGGTGGCCGATCGTTCGAGCCGCGCCAACACGGCGTCGTTGACGATCGCACCGGTCAGCTCGACCCCGCGCGCCGGATCGCTCAGCAGCGCGTCGACGGCGGCTCGGATGCCGGCGGCCACCTCGTCGAAGGACTTGTCCCCTTCATTGGTTCGGATGCCGTCGCGCGGGATAAGGAAGTTCTGCGGTGCCGTGCACATCTGGCCGGAGTAGAGCGACAAGGAGAAGGCAATGTTCGCCGTCATCCCGCGGAAGTCATCGGTGGAGTCGACAATGACCGTGTTGACTCCAGCTTTCTCGGTGTAGACGTCGGCCTGCCTGGCGTGCTGCTCTAGCCAGTCGCCGTACTGCGTGGAACCCGTGAAATCGACAATCTTCACGTCGTGATGAGTTGCGAGCACGGACGCCAATCCCTCGCCATCACGTTCGGCGGCCAGGCAAACGAGGTTGGGGTCGAAGCCGAACTCGGCCAGCGTCTCCCTGGCGACGGCGACTGTGATCGCCAGCGGAAGGACGGCCCGAGGGTGCGGCTTGACCACGACCGCGTTCCCTGTCACCAGGCTCGCGAACAGACCCGGGTAAGAGTTCCACGTCGGGAAGGTGTTGCAGCCCACGACAAGGGCCAGCCCCCGCGGCACGACGTGGAAGGTCTTGGTCATCCGCAGCGGGTCACGCTTGCCTTGCGGCTTTTCCCAATAGGCCGTGTCCGAATGCCGGGTCATCTCGGTGTAGGCGTACGCGATGGCCTCGAGGGCCCGGTCCTGCGCATGTGGGCCACCCGCCTGGAACGCCATGACGAACGCCTGGCCGGTCGTGTGCATGACCGCATGGGCGAGCTCGAAGCTGCGCTTGTTGATCCGGTCGACGATCTCGATGCAGACGGCCGCCCTGGCGAGCGGACCGACGTCCCGCCATTCAGGAATCGCCGCCCGCATGGCGGCGAAGAGCTTCTCGACATCCGCGACATGTGGATAGGTGACACCGAGCTCAGGGCCGAACGGCGACTGCTCGGCACCGACCTGGCCGTCGCTGCCAGGCATCTCCAGCCCGGGAAACGGCTTGCCGAGGTGAGCGGCGTGGGCAGCCTCACCCTCGGCCGCGGCAGTCTCGCCGTAGACCCGGGGACTGGGCGATTCCGGGTATGCCGAGAAGTACATGCGCTCGTGCGCCGCGGCAACCGCTTTGTCGAGGGTGGGCCGCTGCTTCTCGATCAGCTCGTCGACGGCCGGGTTGGTCATCGTCTGCGGCATCGTCGCCCGCTCCTTACGTTGCTCTCGCTGGCTTCGGCCATTATGGCTCAGACCGAACGTTCGGTCGGCAGCACCGTCCCGCGAGGCTTGGCACCGTACCCCTACGGTTGACTGCGTACTCCACCACGGCGGGCAAAGGAAGAGGAGGGTCGATGATCGTCGGCGTCGTCGGCGCCGGGACGATGGGGTCGGGGATCGCCCAGGTCGCCGCCCGCGCGGGCCACAGAACGCTCGTCTTCGATGCCGAGCGGGGACGAGCCGCGAAGGCCTGCGCGGATGCAGCTGCAGGCTTCGAACGCCTGCTGGCCAAGGGCAGGCTGTCCGCCCGCGAAGCCGCGGCGGCCGGCGAACGGCTTGTCGCCGTCGACGCGCTCGATGAGCTTGCCGCCTGCGAACTGGTTGTCGAGGCGATCGTCGAGTCGCTTGATGCCAAGAAGGCTCTGATGGCCGATCTCGCCGATCGGACCGCGTCTGATGCGATCCTCGCCACCAACACCTCATCGATCTCCATCGATGCGATTGCGGCGGGCATGCGCTCGCCCGGCCGAGTGATCGGGATGCATTTCTTCAACCCGGCCCCGGTGATGCGGCTGGTCGAGGTGGTCTACGGCGCCGCGACAGAACGAGCAGTTGTCGATCGCGTCTGCGAGCTCGCCGAGAGATGGGGGAAGGTGGCCGTCCGGGTCGCCTCCACGCCTGGCTTCGTGGTCAACCGAGTGGCCCGGCCGTTCTACGGCGAGGCGCACCGGCTGCTCGAGGAGGGGGCCGGTGATGCTGCCGCCATCGACGCGGTCATGCGGGAGGCCGGAGGCTTCCGCATGGGTCCGCTCGAGCTGACTGATCTCATCGGGCAGGACGTCAACCTCGCTGTGTCCCGCTCGGTGTGGGAGGGCACCGGCTTCGATCCGCGGTACACGCCGTCGAGCTTCCAGCGTTCGCTGGTCGAAGCGGGCCGCCTCGGCAGGAAGAGCGGTCGCGGCGTCTACCGCCATCCAGGGGAATCCGAGGAGCCCGCGACCGAGCCACCGCGCCGGCCACCCGCCAGCGTGCATGCAGGACCAGGGATTGGTGTTCTCGCCGGTCTGGTCGAGCGGGCTCGACGGGCTGGAGTCCAGGTCGACGATGTCGGTGCGGACGGCACGAACCAGCGGCTCGAGCTCGACTTCCCGGCCGCCCGCGCTCGGTTCGGTGCGGGCGAACCAGCGACGGGCCGACGCGCAGACAAGCCCGTCGTCGTGCTGGATTTGGCGCTGGACTACCTGACGGCCACGCGGCTGGCAGTGGCGCCGCCGCTCGGCTGCCCGCCGGAGGCACTCGCCGACGTTGTGGGCTTCCTGCAAGCGACGGGTCTGGCCGTGACTGTGCTAGCGGACTCGCCCGGCCTTGTCGTCACTCGCACCGTCGCACGGCTCACCAACGAGGCAGTCGACCTTGTCGGCCGCGGGACCGTGTCTGCTACTGAGGTTGATACGGCGATGCGGCTCGGCGCGAACTATCCGATCGGCCCGCTGGAGTGGGGTGATCGGATCGGAGCGGGTCTCCTCTGCCAGACTCTGGACAACCTCGAGAGCTATTACCGAGACGGGCGCTACCGCCCTAGCCCGTTCCTGCGCCGCATCGCGTCGGCTGGGCTGTCATTGCGCGATGGCGCGGATCGGCAGGTGCCGGAGGTGCGGTGGCATGAGCACAGATAATCGCGATCCTTCAGCGCCTCAGCAGGGGCGAGGGCGCTCGCCCGCGGAGATAGCGAAGCTCTCCGCGGCCGCGATGTACGCCGCGGACCGGGCATCGCAGCTTCTCGGGATCGAGATCACGAAGGTTGGGCCTGGCCGGGCGACCGCCCGCATGCGAGTGACCGACAGCATGATCAACGGCCATGACATCGCCCACGGTGGATATGTCTTCCTGCTCGCGGATACGGCCTTCGCGTTCGCCGGTAATTCGTACGGCAGGGTGAGCCTCGCGGCCGCTGCGGACATCGTTTTCGTGGCGCCGGCACGGATTGGCGACGATCTCGTGGCCGAAGCGGTCGAGCGGGTGCGGTTCGGCCGATCAGGCGTCTATGACGTCACCGTTCGGCGGTCGACCGGCGATGTCGTGGCTGAATTCCGAGGTCAGAGTCGCACGGTGGCGGCCTCTCTCATCGAGCCCGAGCCGAGCTAGGCCGAGCGGCCGCGCAGTTGTCACTTCGCGTCGCCTTCCCAGGCGGACAACCGCATCTCGTGCCAGTGGGCGAGGACGTACGCCAGGCCCTCGGCGCGATCCTGGTCGCGGTGGAGGAATCGGCTGCCGAAGGCACCTGGCCGCGCCTGAAGCTGTGTCGGGCGAGCAGCTGCCAAGTTGCTTTCCACGACACATCCAAGAACCAGTCGCGGCAGTGGTGCAGCATGCAAGTGTGCGGCAACCGCCAGAAGACCAGGGCCTATCGCCAGCGCCAGCACGCGTCGGCATGACGATCAGGCGGCAGAGGCTCGCTGACGTGGCGGCAGTCAGCCAGGTCAGGGCGCGAACCTGGCGGGCTGCCTACGACGGCATCGTTCCCGCGGCGTTCCTCGACTCCTTTGAGCCCACCCCTGAGTCGATCGCCAGGGACGAGGAACGCTTTCTAGGGCGCGGGGGCCAGGTGTACAGCTTTGTCGCACTGCTCGACGAGATCCTCGTCGGCTTCGTCGTGGGCGGCCCCGATCGCGACCTCGGACCGCCGGCTGGCGAGGTCTGGGCCATCTATGTCGACCCGGCGTACTGGGGTCGTGGCATCGGAGACCAGTTGCTCGGCAAAGCCCTCGACGCTTTGCGAGATGCGAACCGCGATCCGATCGCGCTGTGGGTGCTCGAAGAGAACCGTCCGGCGCGGCGTTTTTATGAGCATGCGGGCTTCGTGCCCACCGGAGAGCGGCGGCACATTGATCTCGGCACGCCCCTTCCCGAGATCAAGTACCTCCTCCATGACCGGCCGCAGCAGACCGGCTAAACGGCCGGTCAGGTGACCGCGTACCCTGCCGCAGTGAGCGCGAGGAGCAGAGAAGACAGTCATGGCGGCTTCGGCGGCTTCCCGGACGAGGCATTCGTCTTCTACGAGGGGCTCGAGGCCGACAACTCCAAGACCTACTGGACAGCGCACAAGGCCGCCTACGAGGAACACATCCGGGCCCCGATGGTCGCCTTGCTGGGGGAGCTCTCCCCAGATTTCGGGGCGGCATCGATGTTCAGGCCCTATCGGGACGTGCGTTTCTCCAAAGACAAGTCCCCGTACAAAACCCACCAGGGCGCCTTCGTCGACACGGTTCCAGGTGTCGGTTACTACGTCCGGGTCTCCGCGGATGGGCTGCTTGCCGCGGCCGGCTTCCACAGCCATGGTGCAGATCAGATCGAGCGCTATCGCAAAGCGGTGGACAACGATGCGACCGGCAAGCAGCTCGAGAGCGTGGTGGCGACGCTCAGGGAGGGTGGCTTCGACCTTGATGGCGACGCGCTGAAGACCCGGCCTAAGGGTTATCCGGCCGACCACCCGCGCATCGAGCTGCTGCGCTATCGATCGCTGTGGGCCGAGCGGTCATGGCCACCCCAGCCGTGGATCCATACCGCCTCAGCGGCGGGACGAGTCAGGGATGCGTGGACCGCTGCCCAACCGCTGGTCGCGTGGATCACCGAACATGTAGGTCAAACTCACGAGCCCAGCCGTCGGCGACCGTGAACGGTGGGGTGGCTGCTCGTAGCTCAGCCACCGTTCGCCCCGACGCTGCTGCTCCGCCACTGACGGCGAACGGCAGTGAGGAGATCCGCGAACTCGACTGTCCTGCGCTCCCCGGGGAAGCTGGTCGTCAGCACAGCTTCAAGCTCAGCAGCCCGAGAGAGCAGGGTGGGAATGGACACCCGGCTTGCCTGCAGCGCGGCGAGACCGAAGTAGACGGCTTGCTCGAGGTCACGGCGCCGAGCAGCGAGGATGCCCAGAGTGCAGCGGGTCTCGGCGATGCGCATGGGATGCCGGGTCGTCCCGTCCGGCTTCAACTGGTGGACAAGCACCTGCCACGCGCAGTCTTCGGCCGCGGCGTCGTCACCGAGCCACAGGTATGCCGTCGCCGCATGGGCGGTCATCTTCGTCTCATCCATGGCGAAGTGGTGCAGTTCGTCGAAGGGCCATGGAAGCCGGTCGACGATCGCCCTCGCCCGGTCGAGCGCCTGCTCGGCCAGCCGACGGTCACGCAGCCGGGCGGCGGCCTTAGCCTCGTGCAGTGCCAGTCGTGCCGCGACCGGCGAGTCGCCGGTCGCCACCTCGCCGGCTTGAGCACTGGCGAGTGCATCGCTAAACCGGCCCTCGGACAGTGCGAACCACGTCGCCATCTCGAGCGCCCAAGCGGCGAGTTCGGCGTGCCCGGCCTGGCCGGCGAGATCTCTGACGGCCAGCCGGTTGGTCTCTGCCCGGCGCCGTTGGCCAACGTCGAACAGGGCGCAACCGACGATCGCCGAGAGCCAGCCGCAGACGACCAGCAAGCGTCGTCTG
The DNA here is from genome assembly GCA_046735375.1 of Actinomycetota bacterium. Classification (GTDB taxonomy): domain Bacteria; phylum Actinomycetota; class Actinomycetes; order JAKEEW01; family JAKEEW01; genus DASYTV01. Next base: position 89,851 of record JBKPTD010000041.1, read on the forward strand.
TCGGCGGGCCGCATGCCGTCCTGGAGCAGCCTCCCAACAAGCGACATGCGCTTGTGTGCGAGCGCGATGATCTGCCGAACGGACTCGTTGCCATAGTCACGGCATAAGTCGTCGGCGGCCGACTCCAAGCCCTCCAAAGTGGCGGGACTCAGGTCGAGCACCGGACCGAACACTGGCCCTTCGGCGCCGGGCGCAGAGCGACGGGGAACGGTGGGCGGCGGCGGCGGCTTGTAGACCGGTGGCCAAGGGTCGGAGTCCGAGGAGGCGGCCATCGCCTGGGTGACGTCGTCAGGCGGCCGGAAGCCGAGGTCCTCGGCGGAGACTCCGAGCAGCGCGGAAAGGACTCGCCGGTAGGCACTGCGCGGCCACCTCACCTCGCCTCGCTCCCACCGCGCCACCCTGCGCTCGTCGCAGGCGAGATTCTCGCCCATCGTCTCCGCCATGCGGCGCAACGCACGGGCGAACTCACGGCGGGATTCGCTGCGCGCCTCACGGAAAGCGCGGAGGCGGAGATTGGGGGCAGTCGTGCGCTCAGCTGCCTCTGATGGCGCCATGGGGCCTTCCCCCCGATGCAGTCGGGACTGGTCATGCCGGACCGTAAAGCCGTATGACCGCCCCTCGGCCTGCAAGGCACTCAAAGGCTAGGAAAGGCCCCCGACAAGACCCGGGAAGGCCATGGGAAGGACCTGTTGATAACCAGGTTGTGGATCGAAGCTCAGTCGAGGCCGAGGAAGTGCTCCAGCCCGACCGTAAGACCGGGTGCAGAGCCGATCCGCCGGATACCAACCAGCACACCGGGCATGAACGATGACCGATCCAGCGAGTCGTGCCGGATCGTCAGGATCTCGCCCTGCCCGCCGAACAGGACCTCCTGGTGCGCCACCAGCCCCCGCAGGCGCACCGCATGGACGGGCACCTCGGCCACCGTCGCGCCACGGGCGCCGGCCAGCGAGGTTGTGGTGGCGTCGGGCATCGCTTCCAGGCCGGCCCCGTCCCTCGAGGCGGCGATCAGCTCGGCAGTACGGCGCGCGGTCCCGCTTGGAGCATCGACCTTGTTCGGATGGTGCAGTTCGACGATCTCGGCAGACTCGAAGAAGCGGGCGGCCTGCGCCGCAAACCGCATCATGAGGACGGCACCGATGCCGAAGTTCGGCGCGATGAGGACGCCGACCCCAGCAGCACTAGACAGCCAGCCGCGCACTGTGTCCAGCCGCGCCTCGTCGAAGCCGGTCGTACCAACGACCGTGTGGATCCCCTCACCGATGCAGCGCTCGAGGTTGCCCATGACGGCATCCGGATGGGTGAAGTCCACCGCCACCTGCGCTGCGGAGTCGCTGAGCAAGGATGGCGGGTCATCGAGGTCGATGCTCGCGACGAGTGTCAGGTCAGGCGCCTCTTCGACCGTCCGACAGACCTCGCTCCCCATCCGCCCCGCCGAGCCGAGCACCGCCACCCGGATTTCTTCCATTGCCGCCTCCTCGGGATCGCCGCAAGCAAAGGCGAACCTACCGATCGAGGCTCCGCACCCGGTCAGGCGGTCCGGGCGACGGCTCCGCAGCTCGTCAGGCGGTCAGGGCGAACTGCTTCTCGTCGTCGAAGGGACCGATCACGGCGAGCGTCGGCTTCGCCGCCAGCACCTCGGCAGCGACGGCACGGACGTCCTCCAAGGTCGCTGCGCTGATCTTGGCCAGGATCTCCTCGATCGTGAGCAGCTCCCCGTACACAAGCTCGCTCTTGCCCAGCCGGCTCATCCGGGATCCGGTGTCCTCGAGCCCAAGGACGAGGGACCCGCGAAGCTGCCCGATGCCGCGCGCGAGCTCCTCCTCGGTGATGCCGCGTTCGGCGACCGTGGCCAGCTCGGAGCGGCAGATCTCCAGCACCTGGTCGACTTTCTTCGGCAGGCAGCCGGCGTAGATGCCAAACATGCCGAGATCGGCGTAATGGGCGGCGAAGGAGTAGACGGCATAGGCAAGGCCGCGCTTCTCCCGCACCTCCTGGAAGAGCCGTGAGCTCATACCGCCGCCCAGCGCGCTGTTGAGAACGCCAAGTGTGAACCGGCGGTCGTCCGTGCGCGGGACGCCTGGCATGCCGAGCACGAGATTCGCCTGCTCAGTCGGCCGGTTGATGACGGTTACTCCACCGGGCGAGATGAGCTCGGCTTCGCCGATCCGTGGCCCAACCGGGCGAGTATCGATCGCCCCCTCGCGGCGTCCCCTGGCGAATGCCTCGGAGACCAGCCTCACGACCTCGTCGTGGTCGAGGTTGCCGGCCGCCGCCACCACGGTGCGGGAGGGCAGGTATTCCTCTTGGTAGTAACCGAGGATGGCATCGCGACCGAGCGACTCGATCGACGTCACCGTGCCGAGGATCGGCCGGCCGAGTGGTGAGTCGCCGAGCAGCGCTTGAGCGAAGGTGTCGTGCACCATGTCGCCGGGATCGTCGTCGTGCATGGCGATCTCTTCCAGGATGACGCCACGCTCGTTGTCGACGTCGCCGGGCTGGATCAGTGCCGACGTCACCATGTCGCAGACGACATCAATGGCAAGCGGCAGGTCGGTGTCGAGAACCCGGGCGTAGTAGCAGGTGTACTCCTTGGCGGTGAAGGCGTTCATCTCACCGCCGACGGCGTCGATGGCCGCGGAGATCTCAAGCGCGTTTCGCCGCTCGGTGCCTTTGAAGAGCAGGTGCTCGAGGTAATGAGTCGCGCCGGCGAGCGCCGGGACCTCGTCACGTGAACCGACACCGACCCAGACACCAAACGTCGCAGCGCGCACCGTCGGAACCGTCTCTGTGACCACCCGCAGCCCACCGGGCAGGACGGTACGGCGGACGAGGCCGCCGCCGCCGTCACTGCCCGGATAGAGCGTGAAGGTTGTCCCTGGCTCCTGGTCTCTGGCGAGCATCAAGCCTTTTCCGCCTCGTCCTCGAGCACTGGCACAAGCGACAGCTTGCCGCGCGAGTCGATCTCGGCGATTTCCACCTGAACCTTCTGCCCGACTTTGAGCACGTCCTCGACGTTCTCGACCCGCTTGCCGCCTGCGATCTTCCTGATCTGGGAGATGTGCAGCAGGCCGTCCTTGCCGGGCAGCAGGGACACGAAGGCACCGAAGGTGGTGGTCTTGACGACCGTACCGAGGTATCGCTCGCCGACCTGCGGCATCTGCGGGTTGGCGATGGCATTGATCTGGCTGCGGGCCGCCTCGGCGGACGGGCCGTCAGTCGCCCCGATGTAGATCGTGCCGTCATCTTCGATGGTGATCTCGGCGCCCGTCTCGTCTTGGATCTGATTGATGACCTTGCCCTTGGGGCCGATCACCTCGCCGATCTTGTCAACCGGGACTCTGATCGTGATGATCCGTGGCGCGTTCGGGCTCATGTCGTCCGGACGATCGATGGCCTCAGCCATCACCTCGAGGATGTGCAGCCGCGCCTCGCGTGCCTGCTTGAGCGCGGCGGCGAGGACTGAAGCCGGGATGCCGTCGAGCTTGGTGTCGAGCTGAAGAGCGGTGACGTAGTCCCGGGTGCCCGCGACCTTGAAGTCCATGTCACCGAAGGCATCCTCTGCACCGAGGATGTCAGTCAGCGTCGCGTACTCCCCGTTCTCGTGGATCAGACCCATGGCGATGCCCGCTACGGGAGCCTTGAGAGGCACGCCGGCGTTGAGCAGCGCCATCGTGCTCGCGCAGACCGAGCCCATCGAGGTGGACCCGTTGGATCCGAGGGCCTCGGAGACCTGGCGGATGGCGTACGGGAACTCCTCGCGGCTGGGCAGCACGGGAAGGACCGCGCGCTCGGCAAGTGCGCCGTGACCGATCTCACGGCGCTTTGGCGCGCCCACCCGGCCGGTCTCGCCGACGCTGTAGGGCGGCATGTTGTAGTTGTGCATGTAGCGCTTTGTTCGCTCGGGCGCCAGCGTGTCGAGCGTCTGCTCCAGCCTGAGCATGTTCAGTGTCGTGACACCGAGGATCTGGGTCTCACCGCGCTCGAACAGCGCCGAGCCGTGGACCCGAGGGACGACACCCACCTCGGCCGATAGGCGACGGATGTCGGTGACGCCGCGGCCGTCGATGCGAACCTTGTCGCGGACCACCCGCTCGCGCACGAGCTTCTTGGTCAGAGCGCGGAAGGCACCCCCGATCTCCTTCTCCCGGCCCTCGAACTGGGAGCCGACCTTCTCGACGGCGAGAGTCTTGATCCGGTCGAGCTCGGCCTCACGCTCCTGCTTAGCCGCGATCGTGAGGGCCTGCGCAAGCTCGTCGCGGACGGCGGCCGAGACTGCCTCGAGCACGTCGTCCTGGTAATCGAGAAAGACTGGGAACTCGGCGACCGGCTTCGCCGCGCGCGCGGCGAGGTCGGACTGGGCCGCACAGAGCGCCCTGATGAACGGCTTCGCGGCCTCGAGCCCCTCGGCGACGACTTCCTCGGTCGGTGCCGTCGAACCGGCTGCCACCAGCGACACGGTCGCCGTTGTCGCCTCGGCCTCGACCATCATGATCGCGACGTCACCGTCATCGAGCGCGCGACCGGCGACGACCATGTCGAACGTCGCCCGCTCGAGCTCGGCGTGGGTGGGGAACGCGACCCACTGGCGGTCGATCAGAGCGACCCTGACACCGCCGATCGGACCGGCGAAGGGCACGCCGGCGATCTGGGTGGACATCGAGGCGGCGTTGATCGCCACAACGTCGTACAGGTGCTCGGGAGCGAGCGAGAGGACGGTCTCGACGATTTGGATCTCGTTACGCAGACCCTTGGCGAACGACGGGCGCAACGGCCTGTCGATCAGGCGGCAGGTCAAGATCGCATCCTCACTGGGTCGGCCCTCTCGGCGGAAGAAGGAGCCGGGGATGCGGCCGGCAGCGTACATCCGCTCCTCGACGTCCACGGTGAGCGGGAAGAAGTCGAACTGCTCCTTCGGCTGACGCGACACGGACGTGGCGGAGAGAATCATGGTTTCGTCGTCGAGGTAAGCGACGGCAGAGCCTGCCGCCTGGCGGGCGAGACGCCCGGTCTCGAAGCGAACCTTGCGGGTGCCGAAGGAGCCGTTGTCAATAACGGCCTCGGCGGATTGGATCTCGGGACCCTCCACGGGTCACCCTCCTCTGATACAGCGCGGAGGGGTCGGCGGTGGGGCGCGTGCTCCGGCGTCAGCGGCCGGTCTTCGATCGAAGCGCCCGGGGGAAATCGTCGACGAGATCCACCCGGGAGCCACTACCGAGGACCGGTCATTGCGGTGCACCGTCCCTGTGGCGCCGACCCGCTTCGCATGGTCGGAACTTGTCGGTATGAAGTTGTCTTGCCATTGTCACCCGCCGCCGCGCGACCGGACCGGATGCGGCCCCGCCGTCCGGCGGCCATTCGCGGAGCGGTCAGCGACGCAGGCCGAGCTTTTCGATCAGCTGGCGGTAGCGGGTGATGTCCTTCTTCGCGAGATACTGCAGCAGCCGGCGACGCCGTCCAACGAGCAGGAGCAGACCACGACGGCTGTGATGGTCGTGCTTGTGCTCCTTCAAGTGCTCGGTGAGGTCGTTGATCCGGCGAGTGAGCAGCGCCACCTGCGTCTCCGGGGAACCCGTGTCGCCCTCAGCGGTGGCGTGGTCGGCGAGGATCTGCTTCTTCGTCGCGCTGTCGAGCGCCATGATGGTGTTCCCTCTCGGTGTTCAGGTGAGGTGCGCGGTCGTCGTCACGCGGGCACAACGAACTCACTGCCGGGGACCGGCTCGCGCAACCGTACCATCTGATCACGCGCTGTCCCCAATTGGTGATCAGCTCGACGCCTCACGTGCCGGTGCCCGCTGACTCGACGAGCGCGCGTGCCCGCCGGACATCGACGTGCATCTGCTCTACCAAGGCGTCCACGGAATCGAACTTCAGCGTCTCCCGCAGGCGCTCGGCAAAGTCCACCGCGACGTGCTCCCCATAGAGCTCCAGGTCGGTGCGGTCGAGCGCGTATGCCTCCACCCTGCGTTCGGTCCCGTCGAAGGTGGGGTTGGTGCCGATGGAAATCGCGGCCGGCAGCCGTGCAGGCTCACCGGCTGCCGCGCCTGGAACCCCGGCGGCGGCCGAGAGCCAGCCCCCGTAGATCCCGTCAGCGGGCACCGCCGTATAAGGCGCCAGTGCGAGGTTCGCGGTCGGGAACCCTAGCTCGCGGCCTCGCTTGTCCCCCACGACGACGACGCCCTCGACGCGGTGTGGGCGGCCGAGCGCCCTGCCCGCACCGCTGACATCACCGCTTTGGATCAGATCCCTGATGTACGTCGATGAGACCGGCCCGATGTCCTGCGTCACGAGGTCCAGACCCTCGACCGAGAAGCCATGCTCGCCACCCAGTCGCTCGAGCAGCGTGACGTCACCCGCGGCGCGGTGGCCGTACCTGAAGTTCTTTCCCACCACGACGGCCGCGGCCCGAAGCCCCCGGACCAGGAAATCAAGGACGAACTGCTCCGGCGTCTGTCTGGACAGCTCCTCGGTGAACTGCTGGACGAGCACAGCGTCGGCACCCACCTCGCCGAGCAACTCCACTCGCCGATCGATCGCGGTCAGGATCAGCGGATGGGACCCGGGCCGGACGACCTCCACAGGATTGGGGTCGAAGGTGATGGCGACGACCGGGAAGCCGAGATCGACTCCGTGCTGTACCGCTCGGCCGATGATGTGCTGGTGGCCTCGATGAACCCCGTCGAACACGCCCACGGTCACGACCGAAGGCCCCCACTCCTCGGGGATCTGCTCGAGCCCCTCCCAGCGCAGCACGCATCCTCCTCGCTCGCCCAGCCGCAACGATCGCCGAGCGCTAGTGTGCCGAATCCAAAGGCGGCGCGAACACCGCGATCGGTTTGGCAACATCGCCGTCGTCCTCGAGCAGTGCGAGGAAGCTGCCGTCGGGGCCGAAGGCCGCGTATAGCTGATCGATGCCGGCAGCCGGCAGCCGAGCCCCGTGCGTGAGCCGGACGGCGTCAGCCGTATCCACGTCGCGGCGGGGAAAGTCGCTGGCCGCCGCATCCTCGAGTGGGATCAATGCGAACTGCGTGGCGAGCTCGTCCAGGGTGTGTGCATCGTCCACGGTGTAATGGCCGGCCCTGGTCCGGCGAAGCCTGGTGAGGTGACCGCCGACGGCGAGGTGCGCGCCGAGATCGCGGGCGAGCGACCGGATGTAGGTCCCCGCAGAGCAGACCACGGAGACGTCGAGGTCGATCACGTCGCCGACTCGGCGAGTCGATTGAAGGTCGAATCGATGAACGGTGACCGGCCGGGAGGCTAGCGTGACCGACTCGCCGGCTCGGACCCGCGCGTAAGACCGCCGCCCAGCCACCTTGACGGCCGACACCACGGACGGCACCTGCTCGATGTCGCCCGTGAGCATGTGGATGCCGGCCTTGATGTCCTCATCCGTCACGGCGTGGGTCGAGGAGGAGGCGGTCACCTCACCCTCGGCATCGTCGGTGATGGTCGACACCCCGAGCCTGATCGTCGCGTCGTACGCCTTCGTCGTCAGCGCCAGATGACCCAGAAGGCGCGTCGCCCGGTCGACGCCGATGACGAGCACGCCCGTGGCCATGGGATCCAGCGTCCCGGCGTGACCGACCCGCCGAGTTCCTGCGAGACGGCGGATGCGACCCACGACGTCATGCGAGGTGACGCCGGCCGGCTTGTCCACCACGACGATGCCGGATCCGATCGGTGAAGGGGTTCTCACTGCGCGGCTCGGTCATGGCCGGGATCGTCGTCGCCAGTGTCGGCCCGATCTGCCTTGTACGGGTCGGCGCCAGCTGCGTACTCCGCGTCCGCGGCAGCGAGCCGTACCTCCGCGTCCGCTGCGGCAGCCAGGCGGAGCAGCTCCTCGATGTGCTTGGCGTTCTCCGGGACGGCATCGGCGACGAATGCGAGCGAGGGGGTGAACCGCACCCCCGTCTGGCGGCCGACCTCGGTGCGCAAGACCCCCTTTGCGCTGTCCAGCGCCGCCGCCGTCTCGGAGCGTTCCGCCTCGGTGCCCATCACGGTGTAGAAGACGGTTGCCTCCCTCAGGTCGTTCGTTATCCGGGCGTCGGTGATCGTCACGAACGCGAGCCGCGGATCTTTGATCCGCTTCTCGATCATCTCGGCGACGACGACTCGGATCCTGTCGGCCAGCTTGCGTGCGCGAACCTGGTGGGGCGTCGATCCCCCGCTCGGCGGCGTCACTCGTCCTCCTCGTTGCTCAGCCGCTGCCGCGCGGACAGCAGCTCTACCTCCGGCCGGCCGGCGACCAGCCGCTCACACGCGTCGAGTACCTCCTTGCAGTGCGCCACATCTCCGGAAACGACGGCGACCCCAATGACGGCCCGGCGGTAGAGCTCCTGATGGCCCACCTCGGCCGCGGCGACAGCGAATCTGCGCTGAAGCTCGGCGACAACCGGGCGTACGACCGAGCGCTTCTCCTTCAGCGACCGTACGTCACCAAGGAGGATGTCCAGCGAGAGGCTCCCGACGTACATCTGGCCCGATACCTCCCCGGCCGCCGGCGCAGACATTGAGGGGCACCCTGACTCGAACTTAGCCGGTGAAGGTGCCCCTCGGGCTGGCAGCGGGAGATCTCAGGCGCGAGGCTTCTCCCGCATCTCGAAGGTCTCGATGACGTCGTCCACCTTGATGTCATTGAACGTGCCAAGGCCGATGCCGCATTCGAAGCCCTCGCGCACCTCGGTCACGTCATCCTTGAAGCGACGCAGCGACTCGACGGTGAGGTTGTCCGCCACGACCGCGCCGTCGCGGATCACCCGAGCCTTGCTGTTCCTGGTGATCGTGCCCGATCGGACAAGACAGCCCGCGACGTTGCCGATCCGCGGGACACGGAAAATCTCCCGGATCTCCGCGGTGCCGAGCTGGACCTCTTCGTACTCGGCCTTGAGCATGCCCTTGAGCGCGGCCTCGATCTCGTCGATCGCCTGGTAGATGATCGAGTAGTAGCGCACGTCCACGCCCTCGCGTGCGGCCAGCTCACCGACCTTGCCCTCGGGCCGGACGTTGAAGCCGATGATGACGGCACCGGAGGTCATGGCCAGGTTGACGTCGTTCTGGTTGATGGCGCCAACGCCACGGTGCAGCACCCGGATGCCCACCTCGTCACCAACGTCGATCTTGAGGAGCGCGTCCTCGAGGGCCTCGACCGAACCCGACATGTCGCCCTTGATGATGAGCAGCAGCTCCTGCTGCTCGCCGGCCTTGATCGCGGCCTCGATGTCCTCAAGGGACACCCGCCGCCGAACCTGGGCGAACTGAGCGTTGCGCTCGCGGGTCTGCCTGCGCTCTGCGATCTGCCGTGCGACCCGATCTTCGGGTACGACCAGGAAGCTGTCGCCTGCACTGGGGACCGAGGTGAAACCGAGCACCTGGACTGGACGGGACGGGCCCGCCTCCTCCAGGGAGTTGCCGTTCTCGTCGAGCATCGCGCGTACCCGGCCGAACGCGTCGCCGGCGACGATCGAGTCGCCGACGCGGAGCGTGCCGCGCTGGACCAGCACAGTGGCGATCGGACCGCGGCCGCGGTCCAGATGTGCCTCGATGGCAAGACCCTGGGCGTCCTGAACGGGATTGGCGCGCAGGTCGAGGGCGGCATCGGCGGTGAGCAGGATCGCCTCGAGCAGGTCGTCGATCCCGGTCCCCTCCCGAGCGGACACGTCGACGAACATCGTGTCGCCGCCGTATTCCTCCGGCACGAGGCCGTACTCGCTGAGCTGGCCGCGGACCTTGGACGGGTCGGCACCCGGCTTGTCGATCTTGTTGACCGCGACGACGATCGGCACCTCAGCCGCCTTGGCGTGGTTGAGCGCCTCGATGGTCTGTGGCATCACGCCGTCATCGGCGGCGACGACGAGCACAGCGATATCCGTCGACTGCGCACCACGGGCCCGCATCGCGGTGAACGCCTCGTGACCAGGGGTGTCGATGAAGGTGATCGCCCGATCGTTGGCGCCGGCGGGTACCTGGTAGGCGCCGATGTGCTGGGTGATGCCACCGGCCTCGGCCTCCGCCACATTTGTCTTCCTGATCGCGTCGAGCAGCCTGGTCTTGCCGTGGTCGACGTGACCCATGACGGTGACCACCGGCGGACGCAGCGCGAGGTCGGCCTCGTCGCCCTCGTCCTCGCCGAAGTCGAGGTTGAACGACTCGAGCAGCTCGCGGTCCTCGTCTTCTGGGCTGACGATCTCGATGACGTAGTTGAGCTCTTCACCGAGCAGCTTGAGCGTGTCGTCGCTGACCGACTGTGTCGCCGTGACCAGCTCACCGAGGTGGAATAGTGCCTGAACCAGCGATGCCGGGTTGGCACCGATCCGCTCGGCCAGATCGCTCAGCGATGCGCCACGAGGCATGCGTACGGTCTGCCCTTGGCCACGCGGCAGCGTGACGCCGCCGATCGTCGGCGCCTGCATGTTGTCGAACTCTTGGCGCCGCTGCTTCTTGGACTTGCGGCCCCGCGCTGGACGCCCACCGCCAGGCCGACCGAAGGCACCAGCGGTGCCGCCACCCCGACCTCGGCCCCCAGGAGCAGGTCGGCCGCCGAGTCCACCAGGACCGCCAGGACCGCCGGGACCGCGCCCGCCGGCGCCGGGGC
>JBKPTD010000042.1:0-52002 GCA_046735375.1 Actinomycetota bacterium
CCGGCCGGGTGGTCCTCACCGGAGAGTACGGCGGCAAGGCCGGCTTCAGGCACGTGATGGACGGTCTTGGCATTGACGTATCAGGAGCGGACGAGGACCTGGTGTTCCAGCTCGTCCAGCTGTGCGGCGCTTCGACCGGGCGTCCATTGACAGATGACGAACTGCGGCTGATCGCGGGCTACCCCCGCCAGCTCGCCCTCCTCTACCCCGGTTCTTTGTCCTAAGAGAAGCGGTGTAGGCCAGATACAGCGTTTGGCCAGACCAGGGCCACTAGCTACAAAGGGCTAGAAGCCCCAGGTGTGATAGAAGTCGACATCCAACCACGCGCTGACTCGATGCTGGGTTCGATCGGTCCACGCCCCACCCGTGTAGTGCCGAGTAAGGAGGTCAACGTCGTGGTAGTCGGTGTCGTCAACGAGCGTCACGGACCCAACGACGCTGACGTGCCGATACCAGTTGTCGCCGTCGAGCACGGTGAGAGACACCCGTGGGTTAGTGCGCATGTATTCCAGCCGCTTTCGGGCGGCATCGTGGTTGAGCAGGACACGGCCGCTGTCGTCCCACAGATACCACGTCGCGACCGTGACAGGCGTGCCGTCGGGGCGGACGGCCCCCATCACCGCCGGGTTCGGCCGTTTGAGTACCTCGACGAACTCGCTGGGGATCGGTGGCTTCGGCATGCTGCGACGCTACCTGGCCGCGGTGCGGCAAGGCGCGGCGAGCCGCCGCCAACACTGGCCGAAATAGCGCGTGGGGAGCGGTGATGCCGCTCCCCACGCTGGTCAGCTCGTCCTATATGAGAACCGTCTTAGGACGGCGCTCCGTACACCTCCATCTCTGACATGTCCATGAAGTCGCACGCCGAGAACGGGCCTGGGCACGTGCCGCCGGCCTCCGCGAGTTGCGTTCCGAGCATCGTGAAGCGGACGAACTGCACGTTGGCGGTTGTGCCCGCGTTCAGTGGCACGGAGTTGAGGTGGCCACGGTTGGCAACACCGAAGTGGCCGGATGCGGCCTCGACGAACGTCGTGCCGTCAGTGGATGTCTCGATCCGGAAGTCGCCGGTCGAGGCGCTGCCACCGTCACCGCATGTTGCGCTCGGATCGACGGCGATCTCGCTGAGGTTGACTGCCCGTGGCAGCTTGACCGTGACGAACTTCGGCCCTGGGTCGCCGGCGTTGATGGGGCTATCGCTGCCCCAGCCACTACCGAGCGACTGGTCGATGGCCCCGGCCGGACCACAACCGAAGACGGTGTAGTCCGCTCCATTGAAGGCCGCGACCGTACCTCCGCCGCCCAGCGCCGCCCAGTCACGGCGCAGCTGGAAGTTCGCCACATTCTCGCCCTGGGTGATGCGGACAGCTGCGACGGCTGGGTCGAATCCGCCCGTGGACTTGGCAAACACCTTCGGGTACTTGCCGGTGAAGATGTTGCTGATCGCGTAGCGACCGGCCGCGTCGGTGACTGCAGAGAAGTCGCCTGGGAAGCCGGACGTGTGACCGCCGACGCCGACGATCGCACCAGCAATTGGTGCGTTGGTTGCGTCGTCGGTGACCGTTCCGGTCAGGCTGCCCCGCTGCGCGTTGGGCCCTGGTGGCATCGAGAAGTCTTCGACCGGTTGCGTGTCATCACCGTCGACCGCAGCCGCGAAGTAACCCATGCCCCTGTTCGCGAAAACCTGCCAGATGGTCTGGTTGGCCGCCCCGTCGTTGACCACCTGATCGGCCTGCAGGATCGAGTTGCGCATGTCGAGGAACGACGGGTTGGCCGGGGACAGCTCCATCGCCCTGGTGACCAGCGACTCGGAAAGGTTCGACCCAAGCGCCGAGCGCAGATCCCAGAGGGTCTCGCCCCAGATCTCACCGTCGTCGTGAACCTCAGGACCACCGCCGACGTGGCCGAAGTCGCCGTAGGTGTACCCGCCGCTGCCCGCGCCCGCGGTGCCGTGGCAGGCAGGCGACTTGGACTTCACCGGGCAGTCCATGGGCTGCGTCCGGATCAGATCCAGGCCGTGACCGACATAGTGGCCGATCCTGACCTCGCCGTCAGCGGCTGTGTCCGGCTGGAATCCCAGGTTGTTCAGGAAGTCCATGGCGTACCAGTCACTCCACGCCTCGCCCATCGAGCCGGCCTGAACGTTGCCGAGTGTCGAGTTGCCGAGGGCGTCGACGACGAGCCGGTTGGACAGGCCGTGGGTGAACTCGTGGTAGATGACATCCGCCTCGTCGCCACCGTTTGACGGGAGGAATGGGTCGGTGGGATCGGCGGGGTCGCGGAAAAGGTACATCTGCATCAGCGGCGGGATCCCGTCGGGCGGTGTCGCCATATTGGCGTTATCGATGTGGCCGCCGTCCGGTAGCCCGTTCGCGAGGTTCGCGCCGTCGTCGGTGTTTGCCTGAATGGCATCGCCGTCAACTGCCTCGAAGTTTCCTGCCGCGCGGGTGAAGCCAATGGGCGCGGCAGCGAGATGGTCATGGAACTTGCCGAGGTAGTAGTAGGTCTGGACACCGTTCTGCGCCCGGTTGGCCTGCCATGACAACGGCGTGTGGAAGTCCCACGAGCAGATGAACGCGGCCGAGCACGGCGCGCCGATCGAGTTGAAACTTTGGAAGGGGTAGAAGAACTGCCCCTTCTTGGTGGGCTTGATCTCCTCGCTCTGCTGGGGGGCGTTGTCGTCGTTGACGTCGCTGTAGACGTGGGCCGGGTTGCCATTGAGGGTCCGCGACCCGTCAGGGAGCCCAGACAGGGTCCGCGGGACCTGCGCGCCGCCCACTGGTGAACCTGGGTAGTAGTCCCAGGCCTGGCCGCTGTCCCTCTGGACCAGGTCACGGCGGTAGAGCACCCGACCGGTCGCCGCGTCCACGATATGGAGGTACATGTCGCCCGAGGCGGGCGCGGTGATGGTCTGCCAGGCCAGGCGCGTTCCTCCGAGGGTCTTGAAGTAGACCAGGTCGGCATGGTCACCGTTGGAGAAGGTGGTGGACCTGCGGGCTCCCGAGGGGGCACTCGCGGTTGCTCGGCGCGCCTTAGCTTGGACGTCCTCAGCAGCGCGGGTGCGAGCCTGGCTCGCCGAGATCGACGGGGAGGCCGCCGCGCTGGGCAGCGATGCCACGGGTGAGCCGACAACGTTGATCAGTCGACCGTTCTTCGCGACATTCGCCTGCAGCCCGTTGCCGAAGACGGGTACCCCGCCGACGGACTGAACGAAGCTGAGGTGATGAGTCCCGGCGATGTCCACGTAGTCCCGGCGAAGGCTGAGTCGGGCCAGCTCGTCAGCGTTCAGCCCGAACACGTCCGGGTGAGTCTTCACGTAGGCCAGCGCGACGGTGCGGGCGGCGAGACTGCTCGGACCGGTGAGGAACCCGTTGAGCCGCTGGACCGCGCGGGCCGTGCCGGTCAGCGGATCGATCGAGACGATGCCTTGGACGCCCAGCTGGTCGCGCAGCGCCTTGACGCCCCTTGCGGGATCAGCGCCTTGTTTGGCAGCCCGCTCGCTGAGCGCAGCCCGGCTAGCCGGATCCTGCCGCGAGTCGTAGAAAGCCGTTCTTGACTGCTCATCCCCTCCTTTCGACCGATCCGGCTTGGCCTGCCTGACCGCGCTACTCGCGACGCCAGGGATCATTGCGACGACCACACCGGCGGCCGCCGCGAACGCGAGAAGCCGCCAGCCCGTCGGCCGGCGGCCCATGAAGCGGTTACCTGCTCCTCTATTGCTCGGAGCGGAGCCTAACGCCATCGTTTGCCCCTTTTCTTTCCTTTGTGACAAGTGTTCCGATGCAGCCGACACGCCGCGGCTCGCGACGTGCCGCTCGCAGCGGACTCCCCGATACGCCGGTGGGACTGGGCTAGTAGGAATCGATCAAGAGGACGTAACCGGACTAGTTGGGTTGACCCATCGACGCACCGGGCTTCGTTGTGTTTTGCAGACAATCGCAGATCAGGCTAGGGGACAATCCCTTGGCGGCTTTCCGTCTCCAGCTCGCTTTGCGCCGCCAATCGCCCGCCGGCCGCTTGACGAGCCGTCCCCTGCTGCGAGGCCCGTCGGGAACCTGGCGGAGGGGCGCTGGACAGGCGTGGCCTGACCCTCGCCCCCCACCCCCGTGCTGCCAGGTCCGGTGAGGGGTCATCCTCTCTGGCGCTGGATTGTCTCGTGATTTGCCTTGTGAATACAAGGTTCCGGCCATACGGTCCTCACGTGGTGAGTGCGTACCGGCCGGGCCAGGCAGCGGCCTTACTCGGCGTCAGCGTCGACACTGTTCGCCGGTGGGCGGACAGTGGTCGACTTCGGACCAGGCGTACCAACGGAGGTCAGCGGCTCATCGACGGCGCGTCGCTCGCTGGCCTCCTCGTCGATCAGGCGCCGGAGCAGGATGACGAGGTGATCGTCGCCCGCTCGGCGCGCAACCGGTTCCCAGGCATCATCACATCGGTCCTTGCGGACGAGATCGTCGCGAAGGTCGAGATGCAGGCCGGGCCACACCGGATCGTGTCCCTGATGACCGCGCAGGCCGCCAAGGAGCTGGGACTCGAGCCGGGCGTCCTCGCGGTGGCGGCGGTGAAGTCGACGAATGTCGTGATCGAGGTATCTGCGCTCCCGGATCGCCCCTGAGAGGAGTCGGTGGTGTCGAGACACCGGACCGCTGGACGGCAACGGTGCTGAGGCGGGGAGGTCCGAGCTGGGCCGGGCTGAGCCGGGCGAAGCGGGGTCAGGCCAGGCCGAGACGGGCTGGACTGAGACGGGCTGGACTGAGGCGAGCTGAGCTGAGGCGGGCCGGGCGGGTCCCGGCCGTCTTGGTCCTCGCCGCAGCGGTCTCGATGGTCCTGGCCGCCTGCGGAGGGGATGACTCGACTGGTCAGTCCGCTCCGGCGGGCAGCGGAAGTGCCGAGCCCGTCACGGGTGCTATCACGGTGTTTGCCGCGGCCTCGCTGACCGATGCGTTCGGGCAGCTCGGCAAGGACTTTGAAGCGGCGCACCCTGACGTGAAGGTCACGTTCAACTTCGCCGGGTCAGCCTCCCTTCGCGAGCAGATCCTCGCTGGTGCGCCCGCGGACGTGTTCGCCTCGGCCAATGAGGCCAACATGACCCCCGTGGTCGGCGCCGGAGTCGTCTCGGGTAGCGCAACACCTTTCGTCACCAACCAGCTGGAGATTGCGGTGCCGTCCGGCAATCCCGGCAAGGTGACCGGACTGGCTGACTTCGCCAACTCGAAGCTGCTGATCGGACTGTGCGCGCCCGAGATGCCCTGCGGCGAGTTCGGCCGCGAGGCACTCAGCAAGGCGGGGATCGAACCGTCGGTGGATACGAACGAGACGGATGTGCGGAGCCTGCTCACGAAACTGGAAGCGGGCGAGCTCGACGCAGGGATCGTCTACCGCACCGATGTGCAGGCCGCCGGGAACAAGGTCAATGGCATCGAAATTCCGGCCGCCGAAAACGTGACGGCCGTCTATCCAATAGTCAGGCTCTCTGGGTCGAGGAACCCGTCGACTTCCGATGCCTTTGTACAGTACGTCAGGTCCACGCAAGGTCAGGCAACACTACGGGGTTTTGGATTCGGTCCGCCGACATGAGCCGGAGCCGGGTTCCGACAACTCGGCCGCCCTGGCCGCTCGTGCCGCTCGTCCTGATCGCGATCGCCTTCCTTGTCCTGCCATTCGCCGCGCTGTTGCAGCGAACACCGTGGGGGGGACTGCGCGACCTGCTCCACAACCCTGTCGTCACGCAGGCGCTCAAGCTCTCCCTGGTTACCTCGCTTGCGGCGACGGCTGTCGCCGTCGTGCTCGGGATTCCGCTCGCCTGGGTGCTGGCCAGGATGCGTTTCCCCGGACGCTCCCTGCTCCGCGCCTTGGTGATCCTGCCCATGGTGCTGCCGCCCGTCGTGGGTGGGGCGGCGCTGCTGTTCGCCCTGGGGCGTAGAGGCCTGCTCGGTGAGCCGGTGTACGAAGGCACCGGCTTCTTGCTGCCTTTCTCTATGTGGGGGGTAATCGTCGCGAACGCTTTCGTCGCCATGCCGTTCCTGGTGATCACCGTGGAGGCGGGCCTGCGCTCAGTCGACGAGAGGTACGAGGACGCGGCGGCCACGCTGGGGGCAAGCAGGTGGACGACCTTCCACCGAGTGACCATCCCGATGGCGGCTCCTTCCGTGATCGCCGGCATGGTCCTTTGCTGGGCACGAGCGCTCGGTGAGTTCGGGGCCACGATCACCTTCGCGGGCAACTTCCCCGGCCGAACTCAGACGATGCCGATAGCTATCTTTATCGCGCTGGAACGCGGTGATCGCGACGCGGCCGTAGCACTCAGCCTGATCATGATCGTGGTATCTCTTGCTGTGCTCATACCGTTGCGCGACCGCTGGCTCGCGGCCTAGCGGAGTTTGGTTGAGCATTCGATGTTCAGGGCAGCGATGACCGTTCATGTCGGCGCATTCGACCTCGATATCGAGCTCGAGGCGACGGATGGGGAAACAGTCGCTCTCCTTGGGCCTAACGGTGCGGGCAAGACGACGGTACTGCGCGCCATCGCCGGCCTGCAGCCCATCGACGAGGGGCGGATAGAGCTCGACGGGACGGCCCTCGACGCGCCGTCAAGCGGCACCTTCGTACCTACGGCGACGCGGCCGATCGGCATGGTGTTCCAGGACTACCTGCTCTTCCCGCGACTGTCCGCCCTCGAGAATGTGGCCTTCGGACTGCGAGCGCGGGGCGTACCAAGGCAGGAGGCGCGACGGCAAGCGGAGCAGTGGCTCGAACGGTTCGGTCTCGCCGACCGCGCAGCCGATCGGCCACGATCGCTGTCCGGAGGTCAGGCCCAGCGAGTCGCGCTGGCCAGGGCGCTCGCCACCTCACCACGCCTGCTCCTGCTCGACGAACCACTCGCCGCCCTGGACGCTCGGACACGCATGCAGGTGCGCAGCGACCTCCGCCGCCATCTGGCGTTCTTCGGCGGCGCACGCATCCTGGTGACTCATGACCCCGTCGATGCGATGGTGCTTGCCGATCGGCTCATCGTTCTCGAGGCAGGCCGAGTCAGCCAGGCAGGTCCGGTCGGCGAGGTCGCCCGGCATCCGCGATCGCGGTACGTCGCCGAACTGGTAGGCGTCACCCTGCTTGAGGGCAAGCGCGCCGGCGAGCACCTGGTCCTGCTGCCGTCCGGTGCCCAGCTCACCGTCGCCGATCCGCTGCCGGCTGACGACGTCGCGGTCGCCGTCAGGCCGCAAGCAGTCGCGTTGCACCGGGAGGAGCCAGAGGGCAGTGCACGTAACGTCTGGCCGGCGACGATCGTCGAGATGCAGGTCGACCGTGATCGCGTACGCGTCGAGCTGGAAGGACCCGTTCCCCTCGTGGCAGAAGTGACGCCAGCAGCGGTCACCGACCTGGGCCTCGTCCCAGGCGCTGCTGTCTGGACGAGTGTCAAGGCCGTTGACCTCACTGCCTACGAGCGTTAGGTGCCGGTGCCCGACGTTGCGCCGAGGGCCGGCTGAACCCGGGCCGACCGGACTTGCACAGCGGGACCAATTGGTCTACGGCAGTAGTCCACCCTCAGCTGTGGGACGGGATAGCTGGTCCAGTTCGTCCGCCGTCAGGGCTGTTCAGCAGGATATGACGGTCTATACACTCCATAACCGGACTGGGATGACCGGACCACAGTGGTCCAGGAGGGGAGGGCCGGCGGCCGCCGCGCCGACCCCGGACCTAGCTTGCGAGGCCGAGTTGGCGCTGCGAGACGGCCCTGCTCGTCGCCCGAGCACGAAGGCCCATGAGCTGCGTATCGGCCTGCTCGAGCTGATCGATTCCGCCGATGTGGGCGAGCGCCTGCCAAGCGAGCGCGAGCTTGCCGCACGCTGGGGTGTGGCGAGGATGACTGTGCGCAAGGCCATCGAGCGACTGATCGAAGAGGGCAGGCTCGAGCGGCGACATGGCTCAGGTACGTACATCGCTCAAGCGCCCTATGCTCGCCTATTCGGGCTCCGGTCGTTCACCGAGGACATGCGGCAGCGCGGCTTGACGCCGAGCAGCAAGCTGCTCCGGCTGCGTAAGCTTCGGGCCTCGACAGCGGTGGCGAGCCGTCTGCGGATCCCCGTAGGCGAGGACGTTTTCAAATTCGTGAGACTACGGTTGGCGGACGGCGAGCCGATGGCGCTGGAGACGGTCGTGATCCTCGCTGCCTACGTGCCGGGCCTGTCCACGAAGGACCTCACCGGATCGATCTACGACATCGTGCGGGACCGCTACCGGATCAGTCTCGCCTCAGGACGGACCACCATCACGCCGGTGCTACCGGACGGGCGATCGGCCGCGGCGCTCGGCATTGCGCCTTCGCAACCTTGCCTGCATGTCGACATGACCGACCTCGACCACGGTGGTCGGACGATCATGGTTGCCGATTGCCTCTATCGAGGCGATCGCTACGAACTCGGGATCGCTCTGGCAGCGCCCGGGCTCCCGATCACGAAGGCTCGCGTTCGCCAGTAGAAGCTCGGCGCAGGTAGCTTCTCCGCATGCCGTTCTACGTTCATGCCCAGGACAAGCCAGGCGTCGAAGCTGACATGCTTGAGTTGGCCGAGGCGCACTGGTCGTACATGAACCGGTTTGCCGATCGGCTCATTCTTCGCGGCCCTACCTTGTCCGACGACGGAGCTGAACACACCGGCAGTGTCCATGTTGTCGACCTGGCCGACCGTGCAAGTGCGGAGCAGTTCGCGACCGAGGAACCCTATTGGCTCGCTGGTCTTTACCGACAGGTCACGACTGTCCGGACAGTCGTCCTGCTACACCGCGGACTTACCGAGCGCTCGCTCACACCGGAAGAACCGAACGCGCTGATAGCCGGCGCGTGGCTGGCACGGCCTCGCGACGCCGGCGACATCGAAGGGCAAGGGTTAGGGGACAGTCTGGACAGCCGCTTGAGCTTCGTCACCGTTCTCGTTGACGATGACCAATCCCACACGACAGGAATCGCCGCGGTCGTCCGCACCATTCCAAACGAAGCCCTGGGGATCATTCAGCCGGTCGCGGACCAACTCGCCGGCGGACCCGTGGCTCTCACTGCGCAACGTTGGAGCCGCGGAGGGCGCTCCTAAGGGACCCTCGGCAACGGCCTATCCGCATCTCAGCGGCTACCTCCGGCCGCTCGTTTGCCCGAGCGGTGCGGCGCCAGAGCGGGTCATGTCGTGACTTCGTTCCCTCTGCTGACTGCTGCTGCGGCCCGCGTGCCAGCCGCCGCCGCGTACTTCGCCTTAAGTTCGTCAAGTGTGCGAGAGATCCTCTTGTCAGAGACGGGAAACGCGGTGCGCTGCACCTGTGCGAAGTAGCTGATGCGCAGCTCTTCCAGCATCCATCGCACTGCCACGACGTCATCGTGGTGGCGCGCACCAGGCGGCAGCCCGGCCACGACCTGGCCGTACTCCCGCTCGATCTCCTGAATCCGCATGGTCAGGTCGCGGTCACGACCCGGATTGGAGGGCAGCTTGTCGAGCCGGTAGCCGATCGCCTGTAGGTAGCGCAGCATGTCCGGCAGGCGGCGGTAACCGGTGGCGGTGATGAAGCTGGGATAGACCAACCGGGAAAGGTGAGCGCGGATGTCGGCCACCGAGTCGGCGAGCAGGCCGGCCGGTGCCTCTGGGAGGCGCTGCTCGATGTGCTGGACAGCCGCCAGGATGGGCTGAACCCGGCCGACAACGGCGAGGACGGAGGCATTCAGTTCGGCGCGGACCTGCTCCCGGAGCCGGACAAAACTCGCCTCGTCCCACGGTGGTCCTCCCGACTCGGCGATCATCAGATCGACGGCTGCGCCGGAGCAGTCCTCGAGCAGCGCCCCTACGCCGCCGTGCGGATTGCGGGCGAGGACCAGCTTGGCGGCGTTGGAGAGACGCGACGAGATATGGGCGATGGGTGCCGGCGTATCGAGCTGCAGGAGCCGGCGAGCTCCTGCCCACATCGCCGCCGCCTGCTCATCGGGGGTCTCGAAGAGCTGCACACCGACACTCGCGCCTTCGTCAACGAGCGCGGGATAGGCGCGGACTTCGTAGCCTTCGCGACGTTCCTGGACCACCTTGGGTAGAGTCCCGACCTCCCACGTACGCAGGCCGTGTCGTTCCAGTCCACCGGCGACGGCGCTGAGATTCGCTCGGGTGGCCGGGCGAACCTCGTCCCTGAGGCGGTCCAGGTCCTTGCCCTCCGCCAGCACCCGCCCGTCCTCGTCCTCGATTCGGTACGTCATCTTGAGGAACGCTGGCACCCGGTCGACGTCGAAGGCGTCCGGTGACACCCGTACTCGTGCTGTCTGACTCAGCCGATCCGCGAGCACGTCGAGCAGCGGGCCGTCTGCCGGACTGATGCCGGCGAGCGCAGCTCGCGCGTGGTCAGGAATTGGCACGAAGCTGCGCCGCAGCGCCTTCGGAAGGGACCGAATGAGCGCGATCACCAGCTCCTCCCGCAGCCCCGGGACCTGCCAATCGAAACGCTCGTGCCTGACGTGCCCCAGCGCCGGGAGCGGTATATGCACCGTCACCCCGTCGGCCTCCGCCCGGGGCTCGAACTGGTAGCTCACCCGCAGCGGCTGCCGGAGCGACCACACCTCTGGGTAGTCCGCTTCGGTGACCGCGCTCGCCGAACCGGTGACCAGCATCTGCTTGTCGAAGGTGAGCAGATCGGGGTCATTCCTGCGTACCTTCTTCCACCACGCATCGAAGTGCCGCGCGGAGACGACATCCTCTGGGATCCGCCGGTCGTAGAAGTCGAACAGAACGTCGTCGTCCACGAGAATGTCCCGCCGACGGGCCCGATCCTCGAGCTCCTCGACCTCGGCAAGCAGGTCCTGGTTCTCCTGGAAGAACGCGTGATGGGTCTCCCAGTCGCCCTCGACAAGCGCGTGACGGATGAACAGCTCCCTGCTGAGCTGCGGATCGATCCGCCCATAGGTGACCTTGCGTTGCGTGACGATTGGGACGCCGTACAAAGTCACCCGCTCGTACGCGATGACGGCGCCTTGCTTGCGTTCCCAATGCGGTTCGCTGTAGGTCCGCCTGACCAGGTGCTCGGCGAGTGGTTCGATCCATTCGGGCTCTATCCTCGCGACGATGCGTGCCCAGAGCCTCGTTGTCTCGACCAGTTCGGCCGCCATGACGAAGCGGGGTGACGCACTGCTCGCGGCCGCGGTCCGCCCGGCCCTGAAGCCGCGCGAGAAGAGCACCGAGCCGGGACTGATTGCGAAGTGCGCATTGCGTGCGCCGATGTAGTCACGCTTTTCCGGGTCGTACACCCCGATATGCGAGAGCAGGCCGGCGAGGAGCGCCGAATGCATACGAACCGGATCAGGCTCGGCGGCAAGGGCGCCCGCGGATACCCCCACCGCACGCGCTGCTTGCCTGAGCTGAGCTTCCAAGTCTTGCCACTCACGGACTCGGAGGTAATGGAGGTATTCAGTACGGCACATCCTGCGGAACTGGTTGGAGGAGAGCGCCTTCTGTCGCTCGCGGAGGTAGCGCCAGAGGTTGAGGTAGGCGAGGAAGTCCGAGGTTGGATCGGCGAACCGGGCATGCATCTGATCGGCGGCCTGTTCCGCCGGTCCACGAGACCGGCTTGGCCGGCGCCGTCCGCCCGGCTGGGACAGACCACCCGCAGCCTCTGCACCACCCGACTCGGAATGAGGACTGCCGGCCGGCCCACGTACAGCCTCGGTCGGGCGCTCCCGCGGATCCTGGATGGCCAGCGCAGCCGCGATGACCAGGACCTCAGGGACGCACCCCTCGTCGGCCGCTGCAAGCACCATCCGGCCAAGCCGCGGGTCGATGGGCAACTCGGCGAGCTTTCGACCGAGCGGCGTCAGCTTCAGTCGCCCGACGGATCCAGCCGGCGACGATGGACGCGCACGGGACTCTGCAGCCGCCGACGCCGATCCGGACGATTCAGGCTCGGCCGGAGGACGCGCAGGCGACCGCGATGCAGCTGGGCTGATTGCTCCGAGCTCGCGCAGCAGTTCGATGCCGTCCTTGACCTGACGACGATCGGGCGGGTCGATGAACGGAAAGTCTTCGATCTCGCCAATATCCAGCGCAGCCATCTGGAGGATGACCGAGGCGAGGTTGGTTCGCAGGATCTCCGGGTCGGTGAACGCCGGACGCGTTGCGTAGTCATCCTCGTCGTACATCCGGATGCAGATGCCGTCCTCCAGCCGCCCGCATCGTCCGGCTCGCTGGTTGGCCGATGCCTGGGAGATGGGTTCGATCGGCAGCCGCTGTACCTTCAGCCGGTTGCTGTAGCGCGAGATTCGCGCCGTTCCCGGATCGATGACGTACTTGATACCGGGCACCGTCAGAGAGGTCTCGGCGACGTTGGTGGCGAGGATGATTCGCCGGCCCGGGTGCGGTGCGAAAACGCGGTGTTGCTCCGCGGTAGACAGACGGGCGTACAGCGGCAGTATCTCCGTGTTCGAGCGAGCCTCGCCTCGTAGTGCGTCAGCCGTGTCACGGATCTCCCGTTCGCCTGACAGAAAGACGAGGATGTCACCGGGTCCCTCGGCCGTGACCTCGCTGACCGCATCGGAAATCGCCTGAACCTGATCGCGGTCCTCACGATCGCGAGCCTTGGTCACGGGCTCTTGCGGGTCGAGCGGCCGGTATCGCACCTGTACGGGATAGGTACGCCCGGAGACCTCGAGGACCGGCGCTGGTTGCGGATCTTCTCCGTCCACGGTGCTTGCGAAATGCCGGGCGAACCGCTCCGGGTCGATGGTCGCTGACGTGATGATGACCTTGAGATCGGGACGGCGCGGAAGCAGTCGCCTGAGGTAGCCGAGGATGAAGTCGATATTGAGGCTTCGCTCATGTGCCTCATCGATGATGAGGGTGTCGTACTTCTCGAGATAGCGATCCTGGCTCAGCTCGGCGAGCAGGATGCCGTCGGTCATCACCTTGACCAGCGTGTGCTCCGTCGTCTGGGAGCTGAAGCGCACCTGGTAACCAACGACGTCACCCAGTTGGGTACCGATCTCCTCCGCGATGCGGTCGGCCACCGCCCGGGCCGCCAGCCGCCGAGGCTGGGTGTGACCGATCATCCCCAGGACCCCACGACCCAGCTCAAGGCAGATCTTCGGGAGCTGAGTCGTCTTTCCGGACCCGGTCTCGCCCGCGACGATGACGACCTGGTTGTCGCGGATCGCCGCGAGCAGATCGTCCTTCCGCTGGCTAACCGGCAGTTCAGCGGGATAGGAGACCGCAGGCAGCCGCGCCCGGCGAGCCTGGACGCGCTGCTCTGCCTCCAAGATCTCCCGTTCGACCTTATCGAGGACCTCGTCGAGCGCGGCCGGTCCGCGGACCTTGCGGGCTCCGTCGAGTCGGCGGCGCAGTCGACGTTGATCTCTAATCGTGAGATCAGCTATGCGTTCTCGCAGACCACTGAAGCGCGCCCGCTGCGGCGACGTACCCATGACGCCCGCAAGGATAGGCAGCCGAGTCGGGACCCACGCGAACGAATTAGGTCTGGACAGCTCAAAACAGGTCGCCGGGCTGGTCGTGGGATGGGCATTGGGCCTATTCCTCGCCCTTGCCGGCCTTCTCGCGTGTCTGTTCGCCTGGCGGGCCGGTGTTCTCGTCGATGCGAACGAGTGGGTGGGCAGCCGCAGATCACTCCGAGGGTAAGCCTGATGATCTCGACTATTCGTTCGCGGCTACCGTGCGCCGATTCGTAGCCAGGAGCGTTCCCGGCGCAAGTAACGGCAGGTAACGCGCGATAAGTCACGCAGCGCCCTTAGTCACGCGGATCTGACTTCGCATTACATCGGCAAATCTGCGCGCTTGTGATGACGCGATAGCCAAATGTCAGCGCATAAGCGCATGATCAGCAGATGGCGACGGTGTCTGAGGACCCGGAGGATTCGCAGCTACCGCCGTGCGCGGTGTGCAGCATGCCGATCGATCGCAAGTCGCCTGCCATCGCCGAGACCTGGATGGGCGGCGACTTCGAGTGGACGTACCACCCCTTCGTCGACGAGTTACGCGCTCGCGTGGACCGGCTCTATCACCCGGTGTGCCATGCAAGTGCGTATGGCGTCGACCGGCTTGTTGACGTGATCCACGCCAGGGATGTCGCCGAGCGACGGGAGCTTGGCGAAATGGCGGAGCGCCTTGAGTTCCTCAAGCAGCAGCTCATTGATTCAACCTCGCCACCGAGTCCCCCGGCCCAGCCCTAGTGGCGGGTTCTTTGGGAAAGCTCCTGCTAGGCACCCGCGGATCGCTGCGCCGAGCCGGTCCCTGGACGTGGGCTATAAGGCCTGGGTTCAGGGACTTCTGCCGGTCACGTCAGCGAATCGGCGAACCTAGCCGGCCTGCCATGCGCGCCTGTGCACAGGAGCACGGCCCATGAACGCCTGACGACGAGCTCCTGCGAGCGAGAGCTCCGCGTTGACTGCGCGGCTGCCTGATTGTGGCCAGGGGCAGCTCGTGCTGGGCGCCGAAACTGGGCGCGCGGGAGCGCCGCGAAAATGGACGTTAGGGGCCGCGGTCGGTGGTGTCGGTGGGGTGGTGGTCGGGATCGGGGATGATCTCGATGCGGCCGTCGGGGTGGCGGATGATGGCCTGCCCGGCCAGATGCAGCCGGGTGTGGTGGTAGCCACACAGCACGATCAGGTTGTGCAGGGAGGTCGCCCCGCCGCGGCTCCAGTGCTGGCGGTGGTGGCAGTCGCACCAGATGGCGGGGACGTCGCAGCCGGGGTATTGGCAGTGCCGGTCGCGGATCACGACCGCGCGGCGCAGCCCGGCCGGCACCACTCGGGTGGTGCGCCCGACGTCCAGCGGCACCGATGCCGGGTCGGTGACGATGCGGTGCACGGCGGCGTCGCAGAGCAGCCGGCGCAGCAGGGTCCCCGAGATCGGCCCGGTCCAGGCCAGCTCGCCGGGCTCGGCACCGACGCGTTCCTCCAGCTCGGCCAGCGGCACGATCACCGCGACCTGGGGCCGCTCACCGCCGCTGGTCGGCGGGGCGCCGAAGCTGAGCACGCGGCGGCAGATCTCGGTCAGCGCGTCGGCGCGGCGCTGCCCTGGGGTGCGGGTGTCCTGCCCCGGCGGGAGCGGCGAAGGCGTGGATGGCGGTCATCACGGTCTCGGTGCCCAGCGGATCCATGGTGCCCTCGATCACGCCGAGCCCGGCGAAGGTCGTGGCCACCGACAGGTCGCGCTGGGCGAAGGCGTCCCACTCCTGCGCGGTGGCCTGCTCGGGCGCGGCCTGGATCCGCAGCCGGCGGCGGACGGTGGCCAGCCGCAGCGGATCGGTCCGTTCGGCCACCCCGACCAGCTGCTCCTCCAGCGCGGCCGCGTCGCCCGGGTCGGACAGACAGGGTCGGATCTCGGCCATCGTGCGGGCCACGATCCGGGCGTGCGCGAGCAGCATCCGCCCGGCCCCGAACGAGGCGGTGGTGGCGTGCTCCCCGACGACGCCAGAGGAGATCCGCCGCGCGAGGGCGACCAGGCCCTTGGCCGTGCCGGGCGCGACGCGCACCACGGTGCGCAGCCACGCCTGGGTGGAGCGAAACCCCAACCGGTGGGCGTCGCCGCGGGCCTCCATCACCGCCAGGCAGGCCACCTGACGGGCGGCCAGCCGCGCCGCGGCCACCTCCAGCCGGGCCACCTCATCGGCCAACCCCACAGCGTCGTGCCCGGCCGGGTCCCCCGCCTGTAACGCGGCGATCGCGGCCTCCAACGCGTCCAACGGCAGGTTGGGTGCCGGCGACCCGGCACCGGTGGTCGCGGAGGGGTCCGCGGCCCAGTCCACCGCCATCGGATCACCCCCGCCACGAGCCATTGTCGAACCTTTGTTCGATTAAAGACTAACCTCAGCCACCGACAGAAACCCGGCCTCCCCGCGCGGCTGTGGAAGACGCACTGCGGTCCCTCAACGACTGACGCTCACTAGCTTTGGGTTGAGGTAGACCGCCCCGGTCAGAACCAGGGCGCGTCGGAACGAAGTCACCTTCACCCCGCCAGACCGCTCACCGCAGTCCTGCCTCAACCGCATCTCGCCGCCCATCCCTCGACAGCGCGCGGACAAATCTCGGATGGCGAAGGATGCTCCTGCGGAGGCGAAGGACAACCGCGACGTGGCTCGCAGCGGGCCAATCGGTCTTCGACGCATGCGGCCCGGCCGCGTTCATAAGTCGACGTGACGCCAAGGCCGCAGTCGGCGGACGCCACAATAGGTCAGGTGAATACAGATGTGCGGATTGGCGTGCAGCTCCAGCCTCAGCACGCCGACTACAGCGAGATCAGACGAGCCGTGGCCGAAGCCGAGGAGGCCGGCGCCGACATCATCTTCAACTGGGATCATTTCTTCCCGCTCTACGGCCCACCGGATGGAAAGCACCTCGAGTGCTGGACGATGCTCGGCGCCTGGGCAGAGGCGACCAGCCGCGCTGAGATCGGGGCGCTCGTCACCTGCAACAGCTACCGGAATCCCGAGCTGCTCGCCGACATGGCAAGAACCGTCGACAACATCAGCGGCGGCCGACTGATCCTCGGGATCGGCGCGGGCTGGTTCGAGAAGGACTATCGCGAATACGGCTACGAGTTCGGTACCGCTGGCTCCCGCCTAGCTGCGCTCCGCGATGCGCTTCCACGCATCAAACGCCGCTGGAGCAAGCTGAATCCACCTCCGACGAGAAGGATTCCGATCCTGGTCGGCGGTGGCGGTGAACGGAAGACGCTCCGCTATACGGCCGAGCACGCCGACATCTGGCATGGCTTCGGCGATGCAGACAGGATCACGCACAAATGCGAGGTACTCGACCGGTGGTGCGCCGAGGTCGGGCGCGATCCGGCCGAAATTGTCCGCTCCACGAAAGTGGAACAATCTCCTGCCGACGTTGCCGACGGTCTGCTCAAAGCAGGTGTTCGGCTCTTCACGATCAGTGCCACCGGTCCCCGGTACGACATCGGCCTGGCTCGCGACTGGATCGCTTGGCGCGACGACCACAACGCCGGACAGCCGGCCAGATAGACACGGCACGCCGGGCCACGGCGGACCGGAGGCCGCCACCCGACAACTACGGGATGCCCGTCCGGTGTGCCCAGCAAAGCGACGCCGCGGGCCATGGGCGGACTCAACGTCGCACCAGGCTCGCCGTGTCGGGGTCTGCCCCAGGCAGAGCACAACCCGCAAGCCACGCACGGACCCGGAGATCGGGCAGGTGATGGTGTCGGGGTGGCCGGGCGTAAAACGAGGGCGCCGCTGGCGCCCGAGCGGGCGGGACACCATCACCTGGCCCGACCTCCCGCAGCGCGGGCTAAGCGATCGAGCCGACCGCGCCGACAGCTAACAGCGCGTCGCCGCTATCAGGTGATCCGGGCGCAGGCGAGCGCGTATCTGGTGACACTCTCCGGATACGGAGACCGTGCGATCGCATCGGCGACTCCCAGCTCACCGTCCAGAACGGCTCGGCAGAGCTCGGCGACCCCGGCCAGCTCGTCCCGCTGCGCAGTGACAAAAGCCCGGTCGACCGGCTCACCGTGTCCGGGAACGACCGTGCCGTCCCTCGCCATCGCGAGCAGTGCGGTCAGGGCATCGGGCCACCGCAGCGGCCACGCATCCTTACCAAATGCAGGTGGCGCGCCTTCCTCGACGAGGTCGCCGGCGAACAGGACCCCGGCGTCCGGAACATGGACGACGAGATCGTGGTCGGTGTGGCCTGGCCCGAGATGTGCAAGGGTCACCGGTCGCCCACCGACGAGAATTCCCTTCGTCGCCGGGACGAACTGCTCTGGCAATACCAGCTGCGCTTCCCGTAGCCGGATGGCCATATCCGACCGAGCCTCGGACTCGTACTCGTCTGCCGCTTCGGCGCGGATCATATCCCCCTCGTCGGCCAGGACGGCGCGGCAGCCGGGATGGGCCCAGACATCACATGGCAAGAACGCGGCCGTACCGAAGCAGTGGTCGAAATGTGCATGTGTGATCACGACGCTCCACGGATCAGGCACCACCTGGCGTACGGCCGACGCCAGCTCGCTGCCCTGCACCTCATCGCCACGGGTGTCGACGACCAAGCAGGCGCCGTCGCCGATCACGAGCCCAACGGATAGGTCAAGCTCCTCGTAGCGGCGGACCAACACGCCCTCGCCAACCTCGAGCCACCGTCCCTCCGCCACAGCAGGCCAGCCTAGGCTCGAGGTTCCGGGTGTTCCGAAACCAGGCCGCTCGCTACCGTGCGCCCGGCTTGGCCCGAGGAGACCGGCTACCGGCGCGCGTCGCGACTGTCCTCATCCGGGTGACCTTCGTCTGGGCGACCCCCATCGGGGTGACCTTCGTCTGGGCGACCCCCATCGGGGTGACCCTCGCCCGGGCGGCTCTCGTCCGGCCGCCATGGGCGGAGGCGAGGCAGCCAAGCGGGCACGGCGCGGCGATAGGCCTCGTACTCCTCTCCGAACTGGCCGATGAGCGTGGGCTCCTCGTACGCGTACACGAACGCAGCGACGGTCAAGGCGACAACAATGGCGTAACCGAGCAGGCCGAGCTGTCCAAGCAGCAGCGCCTGACCGACAATGGCGCCCACAACGGCGAGATACATCGGGTTGCGGACATAGCTATAGAGCCCGCCCACGACAAGATGGCGCGTAGGCGCGACGGGGGCAGGCGTACCAACGCCCTCCACCACGAAGCGCACGAAGGCGTGTATGAGCACAGCCGCCGAAGCCGTCAACAGCAATGCTCCGACCGCGGCGATCGGCCACCACGGCTGCACCGGCTGGCGCATCTCCCAACCGGTGAGCCACCAAGGAATCAGCCCGGCAACCACGCACGGCGCTGCGACGAAGAACACCGCCGAACCGATCGCGGCGACAGGCTTGCGCATCCCACGCCCTCCCGTCAGATGCCGCATACGGTAGTGAGGGACTGCCTACCACGGCACGAGGAGCGCGGCACGAGGAGCACGGCACGACGCGCACGGTGCGCCGAGCACGGCACGAGGAGACCGCGCGAGGAGGACGAATGGAATACCGGAGACTGGGACGTCTGGACCACCACAGCTCAGTCCTGCTGTACGGGGCGGCCGCCCTCGCGTCGGTCGGGCAGGAGGTGGCCGACCGGTCGATCCAGCAGGCCCTCGATGCAGGCATCAACCATTTCGACGTCGCGGCAAGCTACGGGGACGCGGAGTTGAGGCTCGGACCGTGGATGCCGCGCATTCGCGATCGCATCTTCCTGGCCACCAAGACCGGTGAGCGGTCCGCAGAAGCGGCATGGTCCCAAATCAACGCGTCGCTCGAGCGGCTGCAGACTGAACGGCTCGATCTGCTGCAGCTCCACGCGGTCGGCGATCTGGAGGATCTCGACAGAGCGGTCGGACCCGGCGGCGCGCTCGAGGCAGCCACGAGGGCTGTCGACGAGGGCCTCGTGGGCGCGGTGGGAATCACCGGCCATGGCGCCGAAGCACCAGCCGTCCACCTCGAGGCACTTCGCCGCTTTCCGTTCGCGACGGTTCTGACACCGCTGAACCCCGTGCTGTGGCGCGACGCGGCGTACCGGGCGTCGTATGAGGCGCTGGCCGAGGAAGTGCAGCGCCAGGATGCCGGCCTCATGATCATCAAGACGATCTCCCGCCGCAACTGGCCCGACGGGCCGGAGGGAGCGCCGTACACGACGTGGTACGAGCCCCTCGACGGCGAGGAGCGAATCCGGGCTGCCGTCTCTTGGGTCCTCGCACACGACGAGATCACCGGCCTGGCGACCGCGGGAGACATCCGCCTCCTCGGCGCAACCATCGCAGCCGAGCACAACCGCATCACAGCCGAAGAGGCCGAGGCCGTGCTTTCCGACGACCCGGCCTACTCGTCGCCCTTCGTCTCGATGCCATTCTGAGGTGCGATCGTGTCGACTGGTGCCGACGAGCCCGTCGACGTCCTGGTCGTTGGTGCGGGTCCGACCGGACTCGCTCTGGCGTTTCAGTTGCAGGACTTCGGTGCTCGCTTTCGGCTTGTGGACCGGCAAATCGACCCAGTACACGAATCAAGGGCACTGGCAATACAGCCGCGCACCCTTGAGGTGCTGGCACGCCATGGACTCAGCCAGCGGCTGGTCGAACGAGGCAATCCCGCCTCCCGGCTCCGCCTGCACCTGGGCGGCAGAGATGTCTCGTTCAAGTTGTTCGACCTGGGGATCGAGGACACGGCCTATCCCTTCCTGCTGCTCCTGTCGCAGGCGGAGACCGAGGCAATCCTCGGCGAACATCTCAGCCGCCACGGGGTCCTCGCCGAGCGGGGCGTCGAGCTGGTCGATCTCGAGCCGCGTGGCTCAGGCGTCGCCTGCCGACTGCGCCACCCCGACGGCGCCGAGGAAATCGTCCAAGCGCGTTACGTGGCAGGCTGCGACGGCGCGCACAGCACGGTGAGGGAGCGCTCTGGCATTGGCTTCGAGGGCTACGACTATCCGCAGACCTTCCTGCTTGCGGACCTCGAGGTCGACGGTCTGGAGCCGGACACGCAGCATGCGTTCGTGACGAACACCGGAGTGTTGCTCTTCTTCCCGCTCGGCACACCCGCCACGTGGCGGCTCATCACCATGCTGTCACCGCGAGATCCCGTCGGCCCGGTGACGCTCGGGCAGCTCCAGGAGCTCGCGGATCGGCATGCCGGCTCGGGTCTCCGGCTCCATGACCCGGTATGGATGACGGACTTCAAATTGCACAACCGGGGCGCTGCGCACTATCGGTCTGGGCGGGTCTTCCTGGCCGGCGATGCAGCGCACATCCATAGCCCGGCAGGCGGCCAGGGAATGAACATCGGCATCCAGGACGCCATCAACCTGGGGTGGAAGCTCGGGCTTGTCTGCCGGGGCGACGCGGCGCCCTCGCTGCTTGACACCTATGAGATGGAGCGCGACCCGGTCGGACGCGCTGTGCTGCGCCTCACGGATCGGGCCTTCGCGGTCGCGACGACAACGAACCCAGCCCTTCTCTTCATCCGCAGCGAGGTTGTGCCGAGGCTGGCGCCGGTCCTCCTCCGGTTTAGGCGCCTGCGCGGGATCGCCTTCCGTACGGTCTCGGAGCTGAGCATTCACTACCGCCGCAGTCCACTGAGCGTGGACGGCCCGGGCAGCCGCGGGCACGGGATAGCGGCGGGGAAGCGGCTTCCCGATGCGCCGATCCTCGTGGATGGGCGGGCGACGACACTGCACATGATGACGACCGCGCCAACCTTCCATCTCTTACTCTGTGGGCCGCTTGCCGCGTGGCGGGACGTCGCGGCAACCGATGTCGCCGGCCTCTTGCCAGACGTGGTCGCGGTCCACCGCCTCAGCCGTGACCACGGGGCTGGCACGCTGCACGACCAGCAGGGGCTCGCATTGCGCCGGCTCGGCGTCCGCCCGAGCGAGCCGGCGCAATACCTCGTACGGCCGGATGGCTATATCGGCTATCGAGCGACCGGTACCGACCTCACCGGTCTCCGCGGCTATCTCCAACGTTGGCTTGCGGCCAGATCGCGAACACAGCCGGAGAGTCAGGCCGACGACTGACAGAAGTGTCCGGTTTAGGAGAACTTCCTCGCCCTGCGAGGGTTCCCATCCCCTAGACCTCGTCAACCGCGCTCGAGGTAGTCCTTCCCGCGGATCTTGCGAGTGTCGCGCAGCGGGACGTAGGGCTCCTCGCCCTTCGGGTGGCCGACGGTAATAGCCCTGCTTCGTTCGAGCTCTGCGTTCAGCTCGGCACCGAGCAAGATGGCGATGTTGGTGATCCATAGCCAGACCAGAAAGATGATGACCGCCGCCAGCGATCCGTAGGTCTTGTTGTACGAACCGAAGTTCCCTACGTAGACGGCAAATCCACCTGATGCGATCAGCCAGAGAACGACGGCCACGATTCCGCCGGGCGTGATCCAGCGAATGCCCTGCCGTGCATTCGGCGAGGCCCAGTAGAGCAAGGCGAACATAAGCGAAACGATGATCAGCAGGACCGGCCACTTGGCGATCTCCCACACCGTCAGCGCGGTGTCGCCGGCCCCGACAACCTCGCCAGTACGTCTTGCGAGCCCACCGGTCATCACGACCGCGATCGCAGTCAGGGCCGTGAGCAGCATCAGCAGGACAGTGAGGCCTATCCGGATCGGCAGCGTCTTCCAGATCGGCCGCCCCTCGGGCACGTCGTAGATTGCATTCGAAGCCCGCATGAAGGCGGCGATATAACTGGACGCCGACCAGAGGGCTGCGAGCAGACCGAAGACGGCCAGTAGACCCGCAGTGCTGCTCTGCCCGCGTTCGATGTTCTGAATTGCCGTAACCAACACGTCTTGCACCGCGCCAGGCGCGACGTCCTGGACATTCTTGATGAGCGTGTCGGTCGCCGACGGGCCAATCAGTCCGATGATGGAGATCAACACCAACAATGCGGGGAAGATCGACAACACGCTGTAGTAGGTCAGAGCGGCAGCCCAGTCGGTCAGGTTGTCGGTACGGAATTCCGCGACGGCCCGCTTGATCGCGTCCCGCCAGGCTCGCCAGGACATGCTGGTCGGTCGGTCGGGGATCTGCTCGCTTTCGCCTTCGCGAAGCGACGCCGTGGATCCTCCTCGCGCTGCCTCAGAAGACATGTGACCTCCTCAACACCTGCATCGGCGGCTAGGTCCGGCCTGGCCACTCGCCAGTCAGCCGCCTGAACCCAGCGGCGCTACCACGGTCGACTGCCGCCTTCACGACCGCGAAGATCACACCTTGGATGGCTGCAGCGAGGAGAATTTCGCGCCACCCTCGCGATTCGTCGGTGGGTCGAGGAGCGTCCTCGTCGCCAGCCGCTTGCTTCCACACTTGCTTGAAGATCGCACTGGCAAGCAGTCCGCCCGCCATTCCCGACGCGAGGCCAAGCGGCCGATAAAGCAGCACTCCTGCCTTGCTCATGGTGATTCACCCACGCCTTCGTCGTATCAGTACCCAACCGACGACAGCTGCGGCGACTGTCGCGGCCAACGCGATGCTCTGCCACGTGAAGGACGCCCCCACGCCGGCGATCTGGCGTCCGCGTTCCCGAACCACAGCCGCGCCCTCACGGGCACGGTCCCGGCCGCGCATGCGGATTTGGCTGAGCTTTTCTTGGGCCCGACCCTTCACATCTGTCTTCGCCGCGAGTGCCGCCACCGTCGCAGCGAGCTCGTCGCGGGTCTCCTCGATATCAGCCTGCAGCTCATGCAGCTCGGCAGTGCCATCGCCGCTTGAGGGTTCGGCGGTCCTACCAAGGTTTGCTGCATTCGTCTGGCTCATCGGTGCGCACTCTCCTTCACGGCCTCGACGTCGAGCCGGGCACTCTGTACCGCTTGCTCAGGTACGGGAGGGACAGCTCGGCGCACCTGGGAACGGGCCACCAGCCCCAGCACCCCAGCCACCAAGAACAGGCAAACGGCGACGACCAGCGCGGCCAACCAGCCGGGCAGCACCTCAGCCAGACCTAGTGCCGCTGCGGCAATCAGCGCAGCCAGGCCATAGAAGGCGAGCGCGCCGCCGCCTCCGAGCAAGCCAGCGCCGAAGCCGGCGCGCTTGCCCTTCTCCGTCAGCTCGGCTTTCGCCAGGGCAAGCTCACCGCGAACGAGCTGCGGAACGAGCTCGGTCACCTGTCGAACGAGATCCGCAACCGACCGGTCCTGCAAATCCGCCGCATTGGCGGGTTGTTCATGCTCGATCATGATCTGACCTCCGAGAACTCGGTTAACTTGCATACCCGAAGCCGCCATCCCCTAACGGCTTGTCGGGCGCGGTGGGCCGAGGCGGCAGTCGGCCAGGACTGAACCGAGCGCCCACCCCTCGCGTACGGCCTCCGGACACCTGTGTCGGTCGGTGGATGGTGCATCTGCCGACGAACTCCGAGAGGAGCGGAGAATGAAGCGATTGTTTGTCCTGTTAGTCGGCATGATCGTCGGTATTGGGTTGACGGCGTCACCAGCGATGGCCGCCTCGAATGGGCAGAAGGTCTTGACCTTCCACACGATGGTTGCGGTCAGCGGGCCCTTTGTCGGTTCGACCAACCCGATCCGAGGCATCAATGGCGGCGGACTGCCCTGGCAGATCGACGCGGGAAAGGGCCACCTGTCGACCAGCGGCAAGCTTGAGGTAAAGGTGCGTGGCCTCGTCTTGCTCGAGGCGGCACCCGTCCCCGAGGCACTCCAGGGAACGAATCCGATTGCCAACTTCCAGGCGGTCGTGAGCTGCCTGACGGACGGGAGCGTTACGACGGTGAACGTCGCAACGGCGCCGTTCCCTGCAAGTACGTCAGGCGATGCGAAGATAACGGCAAGTCTCGACCTGCCGAGCCCGTGCTTTGCACCAATCGTCTTCGTCGGCCCGTCCGCGACCGCGTGGTTCGCGACGACCGGGCTGTGACGGTGTAAACGGACCTGCTGATAGCCGCTGGTGCGCGACTCTCCCGTACTCTGGCCCCGCAACGCATCACGCCACGCAACAAGGCGAGGCACGGAGGACGGGAGGGTCAATGCGGGAGCTTCTCCGCACCACCGACCAGGTTCTCACCTCGGCCGTCGAAGCTCTCCTCATCGACGCCGGCATCCCGCATGAGATCCGTGACCGGGACATCAGCGTGATCTCTGGGTCGATCAATGCGTTCCCGATCCGCATCATGGTCGCCGACAACTACCTCCCGGAGGCCAGGCAGTTGCTGAAGGACGCCGGCCTGGACCGGGAGCTGCCCCCGGACAAGGTCTAGACCCACGAGGCGGGCTGCGGTACGAACCGCTCGCCGGCGTCGAGTCACGTCCCGCGCCGACGGAGCACCTCGAAGACGAATCCCGCAGCCGCCGAAGCCGCCGCTACCGCCTCCGCGATCGCACTCACCGTCTTCTCCGTGAACCACACCGGTTCGTACAGATCCGGCAATGGGCCAAGCGTTCCGACGTCGACGTTCGTGTAGAGGACCGCGGCTCCCAGTGCGCTCGCCGCGATGAGGAACGCCAGCAGGTAGGCGATCCTCCCAGGTCGAACGAGCACCAGCAGGGCCACCGCGATCGCCGCTGCAGCCTCGGCACGGAAGAGATCGCCGCCCGAGATCGTGCCGGGAATCACGTCATAGTCCGAGGCAACCTTCAGATGTATATACGCGTCGATGGCCAGGCCTGCGGCGGTTACGAGCCGCAGGACCCACGACAGCGCAAGTGTCAGGCGTGACGAACGCCAGTTCTGCCTGGCTGCCCGCGGGACCACACCCGGGCCTGTGAGCGCGGAGTTTGAGTGAGCCATATCCCTTCGTACGCGTCATCGCGGCCAGGCGGTTCATCGACAGCTTCCGGCTGAACCGCAGCCAACTTCCCCGCGTACGACCAGACGAGGGGCGATGAACCCGCTCAAAAGACCTTCCTACCAGCACGAAGAGGACGACGCTGTGAAGCTGTTCAGGGCAAGACATCAGACCGGTTCCCGCCATTGGAACCGGGCGCTCGCAAGTGCGGCCGGGCTGGCCGCGATCGCCGCCCTGCTCGCGGCCTGCGGAGGCGGCGGTTCCGACAACAACGCCGGAGGTAGCACCGGCTCGGGGTCCAGCGCCGCAGCGGTCAAGACGAGCCCGACCGGTTCTCTGGGCGCGATCCTGGTCAACTCGGCCGGGAAGACCCTTTACTTTGCCGACGGTGAGTCCGCCGGATCGATCAAGTGCACCGGCGAATGCGTCGGATTCTGGTCGCCGCTGACCACGTCCGGCAATGCCGCACCGCAGGCGTCGGGCGATCTCAGTGCGCAATTCGCCATGGTGAAGCGACCCGACGGCAGCATGCAGGTCGCCTACAACGGTCACCCGCTCTACACGTTCAAGCTGGACAAGTCGGCCGGCTCGACGATGGGGAACGAGTTCAAAGACAACTTCGGCGGGACCAGCTTCACCTGGCACGCTGTCACCCCGGCGGGCGCAGCCGCTGCCCAGGGCGGCAGCAATAGCACCCCACCGAGCTCACCCTCCTACTCGGGCGGCGGCTACTGACAGCCCGCGTGGTCACAACATTCCCGGGGTCCTGGCGTCCTTCGGGAACGGCATCACCCACGCGGGAACCAAGTCCGTGATCGGGCCGGCGCAAGGTGCCCCCGCCGGCCCGATCACAGCCGGACGCGTATCCACGTGGGCGTACTCGTCGTCAGTCGATCATCCGCTCGACGTGGCGCATCTTGTTCATCGCGTCGAGGGCAGCGACCTTGTAGGACTCGGCGAGGGTCGGGTAGTTGAAGACAGCGTCCACCAGATAGTCGACCGTGCCGTTGCAACCCATGACGGTCTGGCCGATGTGCACCAACTCCGTCGCCCCGGTGCCGAAGACATGCACGCCGAGAAGCGAATGGTCAGTGGGTGACACGAGCAGCTTGAGCATTCCGTAGGAGTCACCGATGATCTGGCCGCGGGCGAGCTCACGGTAACGCGAGACACCGACCTCGAACGGGATCCTCGCGTTGGTGAGCTGGTCTTCCGTCCGCCCGATGAAGCTGATCTCGGGAATCGCATAGATGCCGATCGGCTGCAGCTCGTCCATGGCATGGGCCTGCTCGCCACACGCGTGATGTGCGGCGAGCCGGCCCTGTTCCATGGACGTGGCAGCAAGAGCCGGAAAGCCGATGACATCCCCGACGGCGTAAATGTGCGGTACAGCGGTCCTGAAATACTCGTCGACCGCGATCCTGCCCCGGTTATCCGCCTCCAGGCCCGCCTTCTCCAGCTGCAGCTCCTCGGTCATCCCCTGTCGCCCGGCGGAGTACATGACCATCTCCGCGGGGATCCTCTTCCCGCTCTCCAGGACGGTGATCGCACCCGCGGCATGGCGTTCCACCGACGCGACGGTCTCGCCGAACCTGAAGGTCACGGCGAGGTCCCGCAGGTGATATTTCAACGCCTCGACCACCTCGAGATCGCAGAACTCCAGCATTCGGTCGCGACGCTCGACCACCGTGACCTTTGTACCGAGCGCCGCGAACATCGAGGCGTACTCGATACCGATCACACCTGCGCCGACGACAACCATCGAACGCGGGATCTCGCGCAGGTGCAGGATGCCGTCGGAGTCGATGATGGTGCGCTCGTCGAACTCCACGCTGTCCGGTCGGGCCGGGCAGGTGCCGGT
Organism: Actinomycetota bacterium; assembly: GCA_046735375.1. Classification (GTDB taxonomy): domain Bacteria; phylum Actinomycetota; class Actinomycetes; order JAKEEW01; family JAKEEW01; genus DASYTV01. Next base: position 27,075 of record JBKPTD010000042.1, read on the forward strand.
GGCGATGATGATCTTTTCCGCGCTGACCGTGCTGTCCATTCCGCTGCCCCGCGTGACGACGACCGTGTGCGGGTCGACGAAGCGGCCGGTGCCTGGCACGAGCGCGACCCGATTGCGGGACAGTTGGCTGCGCACGACGTCGATCTCCCGGCCCACCACGTGCTGGGTCCGGATCCCCAGATCCGTGACCGTGATGTCTTCCTTCACCCGATAGGCCTGGCCGTACATCTCCCGCTGACTCGACCCGGTCAGATAGAGGACGGCCTCGCGAAGTGTCTTCGACGGGATCGTGCCCGTGTTGATGCACACCCCACCGACCATGTCCTGACGTTCGACGATGGCCACCCGGCGGCCGAGCTTCGAGGCGGCGATCGCGGCCTTCTGGCCACCCGGACCGGAGCCGATCACTAATACGTCGAAATCGTCCATGACAAGAGCGTACGTCTGCGCTGGTCAGAGGCTAGACGGCTTTCCACACGCCATCGTCGGTGCACGCCATGCCCGGTCAATCGTCTCTATGGTGGACGATTTTCGGAGTTTGGCAGCAAATGTCCGTTGACAGCTAATGACCAGATCAATGGCGGACTGGCCTTGGGGGTTCACAACACCCTCCCGGTAGAGCAGCCTCTTGGATGGTCCACCGGACGGCGAAGGACGCCGTCTTGAAGGTGAGGGATCATGCAGAGACCGTCCCGTGCGTTAGCGGGACTCGTCGCAGTTATCACCGTGACGGGCCTCGCCATCGCCGCCGCGTCGAACAACCCTGCGTTAGCCTCCCGAAGCGACGCGTCGCGTCATTCCGGGACCCAGGGTGACACGGTCGCGTCAAAGGACAAGGACAATCGCCGTGGCCACATAAGTCCTTCGGCCACCCAGCGAGCCGAGGCCGACGCACTCGACGCGATCGTGTCCTGGAACAACTACGGCACTCCGGCAATGCTGCTGTCCAAGGGCCGTCCACTGGCCACCGGACTGGGCGGGAACGCCGCGGCCGCAGCCCGTGCCTACATCGCCGACAACCGAGACCTGCTCGGTCTGACCAAGTCCGCAGCCGACTCCCTCAAGCTGCTCACCGTCGCTCCGATGGGCGAGGGCGCAGCTGTTCTCTTCCGGCAGCGCTTTGGCAGCCTAAACCCCGGCGTCGACGGCCTGCTGGCCATTGGCGTCCGCCACGGCGCCGCGTACTACGTCAGCTCATCGCTGACTCGCGAATCGGCCGCGCCGGCCGCAGCAACGCTCAGTGCCGCAGCCGCCCAGAAGGTTGCGATCGGGGATTCCGGTCGTGCCGACGCCAAGGTGATGAAGACCGCGTTGGTCGCGGTGCCCACCGCCACCGGCGCCCGGTCGGCATACATGATCACGCTCGGCGCTGACCTCCAGGGCGCGAACGGCTCTCCAGTGGCGTACGCCACCTATGTCGACGCGCGCGACGGGTCGATCCTGCTCCGCGAGGACCTGGTCGATCATGACAGCGACAACCCGGACTGGACCGTCTTCCCGAACTCACCGCCATACGACTACTCCTCCACCGATACGCGAGTGCGCTGGTGTGCCGAGGACACGACCGGATGCGATGAGGTCGTCGGCTCGCCGGCCTCACCGCTGAGCTGGGACAACGACTCGGTGACCGGCCCTACGCACACGACGACCGGTAACAACTCCGTCGCCGTACACAACTGGTTCAGCAACGACCCGTTCACGGTGGGCACCGAGACGGCCACTCCCAGCCCGGACCGGGACTACAGCTATGCCTGGACCAACCAGTGGCTCCAGCAGCGCTGCAACCCGGACACCACCTTCACCTCAGCGCAGCGCAACGACATCGACGCCGCCCGGGCCAACTTGTTCGCCATGCACAACCGCGAGCACGACTGGGCCTATCACCTGGGCTTCACCGAGGCGCTGTGGAACATGCAGAAGGACAACTTCGGCAAGGGCGGCGCGGGCAACGACGTCGAGCAGGGCAACGCGCAGGCCGGTGGGGTCAGCGGTGGCCCGGCGTCCGGGTTCGCCGCCCGGGACAACGCCAACCAGATCACCCCAGGCGACGGCATCAAGCCGATTACCAACATGTACCTGTGGCAGCCGATCGCCGGTGCGTTCTACAGCCGGTGCGTCGACGGCGACTTCGACATGACCGTGATCGGGCACGAGTACGGCCACGCCATCACCAACCGCATGATCAACGGCCCGGCTACAGGCTTTAGCTCGCCGCAGGGAATGAGCGAGAGCTGGTCGGACCTGATCGCGATGGAGTACCTGAACGAGCACGGCTACGCAGCGCCTGGAACCCGGGCCTACACGATCGGCGAGTATGTCACGACCGACCCGATCGCCGGTATCCGCAACTACAACATGAGCCAGAGCCCGCTCAACTACTCCGGTATCGACTACGACTTCGTCGGACTGCAGGTGCACGCATCCGGCGAGGTTTGGAGCGCGACCAACTTCGACATCCGCTCGGCGCTGATCGCCAGGTACGGTGCCGGTACGCCGGCACTGCAGAAGTCCTGCGCGAACGGCGAGACACCGGTGACGTCCTGCCCGGGTAACCGGCGCTGGGCACAGCTGATGTTCGACTCGTTCCCGCTGCTGACGTTCAGCCCGATCAGCATGGTCGACTCGCGCAACGCCATGCTCGCCGCTGACATGATCCGCTTCGGCGGCGCGAACCAGGACCTCCTGTGGAATGCGTTCGCGAAGCGGGGTCTCGGTGAGGGCGCGGTCAGCAACGGCGCAGGCGACGTAAACCCGACGCCGAGCTTCACCTCTCCGTTCGCGAACGAAGCAACCGTGACGTTCCGGCCGGTCGACGAGAACGACGCGATCGTCCCGGGCGCCAAGCTGTTCGTCGGGAACTACCAGGCCCGAGCGGTTCCCGTTGCCGACACCGACCCGGCCACCCCCCTCACCGACCAGGTGCGGCTGGTACCGGGGACGCACAGCCTGATCGCGCAGGCTCCTGGCCACGGCCACGCCCGGGTCGCCTCATTCTCGGTGAACCCCGGCCAGGTACGTGACCTCCAGGTGAAGATGCGGACCAACCTCGCGTCGAGCGCAGCCGGGGCTTCGGATTCCGGTGATGGCATCAACCTGGCCAGGTTGATCGACGACGACGAGGCGACGAACTGGGCCTCACTCGGCAGCCCGATAGCCGGCAAGCAGGTGACGGTCGATCTGGCCGGCGGCGCCCAGCAGGTCCGCCGGGTCCAGGTGAGCGCACAGCTCCGCCCGGCGATCACCGGCGATCCCGACGCCGGCGGCCAGGCCCGAGTCTCGGCGCTGCGCCAGTTCCGGATCCTGGCCTGCGAGGCGAAGGACGCGGTCACGTGCTCCAACGCGGCCGACTTCCACACGGTCTTCACCAGTGCACCGGACGCGTTCCCGTCAATCGCGCCGCGGCCACGTGCGCCGGAGTTGGAGATCAAGTCCTTCGTCATCCCGAACACGAGGGCCACCCACCTACGAATCGAGGTAATGACCAACCAGTGCACAGGCACTCCGGCTTACGCCGGTGACCAGGACGACGACCCGCTGAACGTCACCGACTGCGCGGCCGGGAGCACGCAGGACGACAACGTGCGGATCGCCGAATTCCAGGCGTTCGCGCAGTAGCAGTAACCCCGAGTCTGGTGGGGCGGGCCGCTGGTCCGCCCCACCAGCATCTCGCTACGAAGATCTCTAGTTTTGGTGGAGAAGTGCAGTCCGCTGCGCGTTCCCGCGATCAAGAAGAGCACCTGGGAATCAAGGGAGCGGCAGATTGCGTGACTAGCTGGTGCCGGTCGTCGGGGTGCCTGGAGGAAGGCTGGCCTCGATGGCGGTCAGGATCTCTGGTGCCTCGGGCTGGGTGGGCGGCCGGAACCGGCCGAGCACTGCACCTTCCGGTCCGATCAGGAACTTCTCGAAGTTCCACTGGATGTCGCCCGCATCGCCGTTCACATCAGGAGTAGCCGTGAGCTCCGTGTAGAGCGGATGCCGGCTCGGTCCGTTGACCTCGATCTTCTCGAAGAGCGGGAAAGACACGCCGTACGTAGTCGAGCAGAAGGTCTGGATCTCCTCTGCGGTGCCTGGCTCTTGCCCGCCGAACTGGTTGCAAGGAAAGCCCACGACGGAGAATCCGCGTTCTCCGTAAGTCTGCTGTAGTCGCTCGAGGCCCTCGTATTGCGGCGTGAGGCCACATCTGGATGCGACGTTGACGACGAGCAGACTCTTGCCAGCCAGCTCGCCCAACGTGGCGGGCTCACCGGACAACGTACGAAGGGGAATGCCGTGGACGTTCATGCCGGAGTCCTCTCTGAGCTCTACGTGGCCTCAGCGGCTCCGAACACCGCAGGCCGATCGCCTATGCCCCCGTACTCAGAATGCCTGATGGCGCTGGGATGCCCGATGACGCTGGGGCCACACCACAGCTCACCGAGCACGCCGTATGTGGCGGGGTCCCGCTCTAGCGGTCAGCCGCGGTCCGCCACGAGGGCGCGCGTGAGGTAGCCGGCGATGTGGTCCATCGCCGTCCATGCCACCGACAGAGCGCCGGGGAAGTTGAGAAAAGCGTGCGGGCTGCTCTCGTACTCAAGGTATGAAGCATCCACGCCGTCCTCCCTGAGGCGAGTCGCGTAGCGCCGGGCATCGTCGCGCAGCGAGTCCAGACCCGCACCGAGAACGAGCGCCGGGGGAAGTCCGGAGAGATCCTGAGCGGCAAACGGCGCGACGTACGGCGTCACCGGTTGTCCGGCCAAATACTGTGACGCGAACCATTCGTCATCGGCGCGGCTCACAGGGTCGTCGAAGAGCCGATGCGACTCGGATTCGAATCCGAGGTCGAGCCACGGATAGCACAGGACCTGGTTCGTGACCAGTGACCGGTCCTGATCACGTGCCATCAGACACGCCGCCGCAACCAGGTTGCCTCCACTGCTCTGGCCGCCCGCGGCCACTCGCCCGTCGCCGCCGAATACTCCGCCGTTCTCGCTGAGCCAGGCCATCGCGTCGTACGTGTCGTGCAGCGCCGCCGGGAATGGATTCTCGGGCGCGAGGCGGTAGTCGAGTGATACGACGGTGAACCCGCCGCGCCGGGCCAGTCCAGCGCAGGTGACGTCGATATCGTCCAACGTGCCCCCGGCGAAGGCACCGCCGTGCAGCCAGAGCAGCAGTGGCCGCGGAAGTTCGGTCGCATCGCGGTAGAGGCGGACCCGAATCGGTCGTCCGGGCAGCGGGAGGAGCACGTCCGCGCGCACTGTGACGGGCTCTGGCACTCCAGCGAGGTGTGGGTCGGGGGCACTGGAACGGTCGGCGATCAGGATGTCGTAGTCAATGGGGTGTTCCTGCGTTCCCATCTTCCCGAGGAAGGCGGCCGTCTCTTCCTTGAACTGCGGCCGCGTTATCAGCTGGGCGTCCACCTGTGCTCCTTCAATGTCCGTCAAACCTGCATGCCTGAGAACAGTCGCCGCCTTCGCTGCCGGCACCGGCGCGGTTCGGCTAGCGGCCGCGGTTGGCGCCCATCGCCGACAACCTGTGGAGGTGGATCGCGGCGTGCCAGTACGAATGCTGGCCCGGAACAGTCATGACGTATTCGGCGAGCGATCCCACGCTGCGTCTCGGGTCGAGGTCGACCGGTACGGGAGTGCGCCACTCCTCCTCGCTGTAGCTGCGCAGCTCAGCGAGCAGAGCCTCGCGGACCGACGCAAACCTGTGAAGCAACAGCCCGACCGGCAACTCGCGGCCGGCGGCAACGCCCGAGACGTTGAGCATCTGGCCCGCCTCGCGGGTCTCCCAGCGCGGATCCAGACTCCAGTGCCGGCGCGCCGCTCTCGCTTCGCTCAGTACGGCAAGACTGATCTCGTCCCACATCAGAACGTGCGCAACGAGGTCGCGCAGCGAGTCACAGGCGTCACCGAGCGGACCGGCATTCACCGCGTACGGCGCCACCAGCGCCTCGTCCGAGCGACCGGCGATTTCATCCACGAGAAGTCTTCGATCCAGCTCGGTCCGGCGTACCGCCTCAGCGACGGACACAACGGATTCGGTCGTGACCACGCGGTCCTCCTCATTCATCTACGGACGAGCCCCGCGAGTGGGCCGGGTCCTCGACCGATACTTGGCCGTCGCCGCCAACCCCAGGCTAAGGAGCCCGCTAGCAATGCCACCAGCGAATGTTCCGCATACTTCCCATGCGTCCCTAGCATGTCGATATGCAGACCGAACTCTTGGCGGTGTTCCGCGCGGTCGCTCGACACGGCTCGATCACCGGCGCGTCCGCACCGCTCGGTTACACGCAATCGGCCGTGTCGCGACAGATCGCGGTCTTGGAAGCAGAGGTAGGCGCACCCCTCTTCGATCGGCTGCCGCGCGGTGTCGCGCTCACCGAGGCGGGACGGTCCCTGCTCCCCCACGCCGAGGCGATCCTGGACCGGATCACTGCGGCACGGCGCGATCTCGAGGCACTGCGCGGCCTGGGCGGCGGCCAGCTGCGCGTGGGTGCATTCCCGACCGCGGTCGCGGCGCTCGTGCCGCGAGCACTCGCTGCCTTCCGCGACGCCTATCCCGCCGTCATCGTCTCCCTCGTGGAGGGCCGGACCCCGGTGCTGCTCGAGCGGCTGCTCTCTGGTGACGCGGACGTGGCGGTGATCAGCGCGCCGCTGGACCGCCCGGCTGATACCGCTCGATTCACGCTGCATCATCTGCTCGATGAGCAGCTTCTTGTCGCGTTGCCACGCGGTCACCGCCTCGCCGGCCGCCGCAGTCTGCGTCTCGCTGACCTGTCGGACGAGCCGTTCATCGTCGGCTCGGCCACTGCCGAAGACACGCTGATGCGCGCCAGCTTTCCGGCCGGCTTCCAGCCGCGAGTCGACATCGTCGCCGCCGACTGGACCGGCAAGCTCGGCTGCGTCGCTGCCGGCCTCGGTGTGGCGCTCGTTCCCGCGCTCGCCATCCGCGCCGCACCGGGCGACATCACGCTGCGACGACTTCGCACTGACGATGCCTCACGACGGCGGATCTTCGCCGCAACTGTCACCGGGCGTGGCCACAGCCCCGCGGTCGCTGAGTTCATTGCCCACCTGGACGACATTGCCGCCCAGCTCTGGGGCTTCCCGGCCCGATATCGTGGATCGCCATGACGTACGCCGTCGACCCGCGCGTCGATGCCTTCATCGATGCGCTGCCGGATTGGCAGCAAGCCATCTGCCGTGAGGTCCGTGATCTCGTCCACGCCGCGGACCCCGAGGTGACCGAGACAATCAAGCGCACGACCCAGCCCTACTTCGTGCTGGACGGCAACATCTGTGCGCTGCTCGCGGCAAAAGACCACGTCAACGTCTTTCTCTATGACGGCGCGATTGTCCCCGATCCGGACGGGATCATCACCGACGGCCACAACAACAAGACCGCCCGCAGAATCGCCATCCGTCAGGGTGAAACCATCAACACGCGCGCTCTGACCGCCATGTTCAAGCAGATCATTGCCAATAACCGTGCAGGCGGCTGGCGCAAGCTGAAACCCGGCTAGCCGATCTTGCTTGACAACATTAAATCCCCTGGTCAGGTTGCATCTTGTCAAGCGTTTGGGACCGATCTGAGCGGCTGATCGTGGCCGGTGAGCTGGACTTCATCTGCGGCCCAGCTCAGGCCGAGCCAATTGCCAGTGCCACTACACCGGAGCAATACCGTCACGCCGTAGTGGATTTCCTGCGAAATGCACCAGTCTCCTGACCACAGTCGGCGCGTCGCCAGGGCCGTTAACCCGCACCGACGAGCGAATGGGCCGCTCGTCGAGCCTTGGCTATGCCGCTTTCAGCGATGCCGGACCGGTAAGGCAGGCGGTTACTTGACCCACATCTGGGAGAGCACCGGGCCGTTGAATTGGCTGCACTGGTAGTCGCCGACCCGCTTAGACACGAAGATCGGCGTCACGTCGTTTGCCAGCGGCACAATGAAGGACATGTCTACGAGCTTGTGATCAATGCGAGCCCAGAGCCTGACAGCCTCGCTGGGGTTGCTGGCCTCTAGGGTGACCGCCTTCTTTGCGAGGGCGTCCAGGGCTGGGTCGCACGCGGTCGCGTGACCCCACCCGCCGGCGGCGACAGAGGCACAATCGTCGCCGTTGTCGTAGAAGTTCGACGGCAAGGGAAAGTCCGCTCTCCAGCCGTCATAAAACGACATCTGAGCTTTGTGGTTGGGCCCGCTGAAGTGGGCAAGGTTTTCCGGTTTCGCCTCGTACTCCTTGATGTCGGCCTTGTAACCGATCTCGGTCAGGACCGATTTCAGGTACAGCGTCGTCACGTGCCATGACGGTTCGGCCAGCCCGTACACGGTGACGTGCGTGCCTTCGGTCCTGGACTCCTTGACGAGCCGGCGCGCGGTCGTCAGGTCCCGGCCGTTGTATTCGCCGTTGCCAGGGTTGACGGTATACGGGCAGTACGGCCGGTAGCCGGGGAAGTTGCGCGGCAGGATCTGACACGTTGGAACACTCGTCGCGCCACTGCGCCGCGCCCACGTGACTCGGTCGATGGCGTAGTTGAACGCCCGGCGGGCCCTGACGTCGTCGAACGGTGGGACGTGAGTGTTCAACACAACCCAGTTCGTGGTGGGATCCTCTTGCAGATGCAGCCTGGTGGGGAACCTGTCGTGGACGGAATCGACTAGACCCGGCGGCAGGTTGCCGGCTGGGCTGTTGGTGAGCTGCACCAGATCGGCCTTGTCCTGCTCGACCAATTTCTCGGCGGCCGCGATCTTTTCGCGCTCGTAGTGGATGCGGTTCACAAAGCCCCTTTGCTGCGCCGCGTAGGACCACTGCGTGAAGTACGGGTTGCGGACCAGGTCGAATCCGGCGGCCTTTCGGTATCCGCGGGTTGGCTTCAGCTCGCGGTAGCCCTCGATCTTGTAGGGGCCGGTGCCCGGAATCGGATTCGTCGCCCGAGTGAGAGGCGTGCCAGGTGGCATAGGGAAGACAAAGCGGGTGAGCTTGTACGCCAGATCTGGGTCCGGTTCGGTGAGGTGAAAGGTGACCGTTCCCGCCCTGTCGTCGGTGGTGATGCCTTGGGCAAGGTCACAGCGCTGCGGCTGTTTCGTACAGTTCTTCGCGCCCTTGACCTTCCAGAAGAGAGCCGGATCGTTGTCTTTGGCGATCAGAGCCCGGTGCAGCCCGAGGACGAAATCGCTCGCCTTGACCGTGGTTCCGTCCGAGTAACGAATGCCTTTGCGCAGCGTAAAGGTGTAGGTCAGCCCGTTGTCGGTCGGCGCCGGTATGCCCACCGCCAGATCCGGCACCAGGGTTGTTCCTGACAGGGAGCCCACGTTCCGCAACGCCACCAGCCCGTCATAGACCAGCCGCTCCGGGTCGTCCGTCAACGGCAGGCCGGCGTCCGAGGGATCAATGCCGACGAAGTCACCCGGCATCATCGGGGTGGCGATCGTGAGCGTGCCGCCGACGTGGCTCGGGTCGGCGAACGCGGTCGTCGTGGCGACCCAGAGCTTCCCGCCGATGGTGGTCATCGCGTCCGGCGCGGCGCCGACCGAGAACGGGCTGCCCTTCGGTTGTCCGGTCCGCGCGTCGATCCGCGCGACCGTGCCGTCGAACTCGTTCGCGACCCAGACCGTGTCTTTGGTCGCGGCGAGCGACACCGGCCCGTCACCGGTGCGGAACATGCGCACTTTGTTAGTGATCCGATCGACGCGCGACACCGATTGCGAAAGCAAGTTCGCCACCCAGACGTTGCCGCCCGCGAGGAGCATGCCCCGCGGCCCGGACCCCACCCGCACTCCCGCGGAGACTTCCCTGCCGGTGCTGCTGTCGAGGTGGGTCACAGTGTTGTCCCGGGCGTTGGCGACCCACAGGGTTTTGCCGTCAAGGGCAAGCCCGTCCGGTGCGGTGCCGACCCCGATGCCGGGGTCCGCCTTGCCGGTGACGGGGTCGATGCGCTGAATCGTGTTGTCGCCGGAGTTGGCCACCCACACTCCGGTCTCGTCGCCGACAATCGCCGCGGGCTGGATGCCTACCCGGATGGTACGGACCACCTGGTTGCTGTCGGCGTTGATCCGCGACACCCGGTCGGCGTTGAAACTTGCGACCCACACATCCCGTCCGGTGACGGTCAGCGCGGTCGGTGCGTCGGGCACCGTGATCGTCTGCTGAATCCGGCGATGCTTCGGGTCGACCCGGACGACCGTGTTATCCGCACGGTTGGCAACCCACAGCGACCCAGCGCCATACGCGATCGCCTCCGGCACCAGCCCGACAGGCAGTCCGTCGGTCATCGTGCCGTCCGGGTGCAACACGCCGATGCCGTTCGCGGGCAGCGCCGCGAGCGTTGAACTGGTCGCATTCCACACCACCACTGACGTGGTAAGGCTCGCCGCAACCAGGCAGGCCGCGACCGCGGCCCAGACCACTCGCCGGCGGCGTCGCGCCGGTGGCGTGGGAGCGGCCGCGGCGGCCGCGACCTCTTGGACGGGGGCAGGCGGGTGCCAGTCCAGCGCCGGGTCCTGAGCCAGGATCGATGCATGTAGCTGCTGGATAGGACGGCATGGCTCAATGCCAAGCTCCTCGTCCAGCAGCGCGCGCAGCATCTGGTAGCCGGCCAGCGCATCGGACTGCCGGCCGGCCTGGTACAGGGCGAGCATCCGCTGCCCGTGCAGCCGTTCCCGCAGCGGATCCGCAGCGATCAGCGCATCCAGCTCCGGAATCAGAGGCCGATGCTCACCCAATCCGAGCCGCGCATCGATCATCGCCTCGGTCGCCGCCGTCCGTATTTCGGCATACCGGGCGGCGACCTGTGGGACGAACTCGTAATCGGCCAGATCGGCCAACACCGTGCCCCGCCACAGCCCCAAGGCCGCGGACAACGCGGTCTTTCCAGCCTCGAAGTCGGCCCGCTCGACCGCCGCCAGACCGCGCGCCACCCAGTCCTCGAACTCGACCGCGTCCACCCGGTTGCCATCGAGGACCAGCCGGTAACCGTCGCGGTCGGTGCGGATGTACCGGCTCGGGACGCTCTTGTCCCGTCCGGGCTCCAGCGCGTCGCGCAGGTGCGACACATAGGCCTGCACCGTCGGAGTGGCGGCGACCGGTACCCGATCACCCCACAGCGCATCGGCTAGCACCGACACCCCAACCGGCGCGCCCCTGTGGGTCAGCAGGAACGCCAACACGGCCCTCTGCTGACGGCCACCGAGCGGCACAGGCTCGCCAGACCGCATCACAGTGAGGGGACCCAGCATCCCCAGGAACAACCCGCCACCCTGAACATCCGCATCCGCCGCCATCGCGGACCCCCGCAATCCCCCAACGCTCAGCGTCAGAATACGCACGTCGGCGCCGCTTGACCCCGATCTCCAAGCGGTTTCCAAGCCCGCCTCGCCACGATGCAAGCCATTAAAGAGGGTCGCCCGTATGCAATGGCCACATCGTGTTCGCGGCCAACTGGTCCGCGGCCAATCCCAGGACGAAAAATCATCGGGTCTCGGAGGCCGATCATGTCATCGCACTGCCGACGATCGGGTCGGCTTGGCTGGCCGGAGGTTCCGCTCGTGTCGGGCATCCCCTAAGGAGAAGGAGGCAGGAATGGGCATTCGGAGGAAAGGCTTCTGGGGTCTCGGGGCGGCGCTGACGATTGGTGCGGTTGCGGCGGTAGCCATGACGACCTTCGCCACGGCTGCGTCTGGCAGCGCCCAGCATGTTCGCTGGGACATCATCCACCTTGCAGGCACGACCATCAGCGCCGGCGGTACCGCCTCCGCAGACGCGGCGAACGGTGGTGGCACGATCACGCTCACCGGTTCAGGCACGTTCGTGGCGCCGGGCAGCGGCGGGGACTCCCACGGCGTGACCGGAGGCGGCACGTGGGCCACCAGCGACGGAGCGAGCGGCACCTACACGGTGGTCGGGCTGGCCGACTGGGAGTTTGCCAACCTCCAGGCGCCCGTGCTGATCGACGAGATCGCCAGCTCGGGCAGGTCGAATGGCAACGCGGTCCTCGCGATCAGCTACTCGGATGGCAGCAGGGGCGTCCTGACGCTCGGGTGTCACGGGCCGGGTGCGCCGCCAGGGATCTTCGAAGGCATCACCACTACGAAGGGCTACACGACCTATAACGAGGCCCACGATCCGGCCCCCGGGGTCGATGCCAACCGCACGGTCTTCCACATCCTTTGACGCAACAGGGCTAGCGACACCTGGTGACGAGACGGGTCGGCTCCGGCTCCGCGCCCTCTAGTGGGCGAGCCGTGATCCCACTGTCTCTTCACTCCAGTGTTAGGCCACTTCCCGTGCAACTGACACCCCGTGGCGCGGGGCCCGGGTCACCTGGACGGCGGCGGCGCTGGATCGCATCGCCGCCGAACCGGGTTGATCCAGCCAAGCCGACCCCCTTACGACTACTGATCTAGGGAGCTGTCGATGAGGATCATTCGTATCGCTGCTGCGCTCCTGGTGGCCGCTGGACTCACGCTGTCCGCTGGTCCTGCGCTGGCCGATACATCCGCACATTTGGCCGGGGGCGGCAGCGCCTCCATCTCGCAGTTTGCCATGAACGTAAAATTTACCGGTACCGGCGCATCAGGCAGTTTCGAATGCCTCATGGCCGGCCGGTCCGGCTTCGTGCTCGGCGACTTCGGCCTCGTCCACAACATGATCGTGCATGCAACACCGAGTGCTGGAACAGTGAACGGATCGCTAGCCACATTCGCTGGACCTGGCCGGCTGATCCTGGATGGCCGGCAAAAGATGAGCATCCACGTCCAGGTCAGCGTCGACGTCGGGGCGCAAACGTTCCAGCTCACCGTGGTCGAGGTCGGCACCCTGCCGGTCGAGCAGATCCAGAGCGGCCAGATCACACTCAGGACGTAAGGGGTCGGGTCCATTTCTCCCCGCCACGCGACCATGCGAAAGATCGAGACCGCCTCAGGGCGGACCGGGTCTCCGAAGGCATCCCGACGCCGGGCTGCCGGTCGCCGGCACCGCGGCCGAGGCGGTGTCGCCGGCCTGTGCCTGACCCTGGCAGCACTGACCGCCTCACCAACCTTCCTCGCACCGGCAGCACTGGCTAGACCGACCGAGTCGAACCCCGCCCACCTCGAGCGAGCAGCCGGATCCCGAGACAACGTGGTCGTCAGATGGAACGCGGCCGCCCTGCAGGGGGTCCGCGACTCGCGCCTCGGCCCGCCGATGGTGGCCCGAGCACTCGCCATCGTGAACACCTGCATGTATGACGCATGGGCTGCCTACGACCGGTCGGCGGTCGGCACCCAGTTCAGTGGGCAGCTACGCAGGCCGCCGGGGCAGCGCACACTCCCCAACAGGGCGGAGGCGATCAGCTTCGCGGCCTACCGGGCCGTGGCAGATCTGTTTCCGTGGGATCGCGCGTCTGTGTTCGACCCGCTGATGGCCGCGCTCGGCTACGACCCGAGCGACACCACGACCGACCTTGACTCGCCGGCCGGCGTCGGCAACGTTGCGTGCGCGGCCGTGCTCGCCTCTCGCCATCATGACGGCGCGAACCAGCTCGGTGACGAGCCAGGAGGCGCCCCAGGAGTGCCCTACTCCGATTATTCAGGGTACCGGCCGGCGAACGACCCGATGGACCTGACCACAACATTCGACCCTGCCACCGTGCACGACCCCAACCGCTGGCAACCGCTGCGCTACATCAATGCAGCGGGCGCCACCGTCACCCAGTCGTTCGTCGCACCGTTCTGGTCCAACGTGGTTCCCTTCGCGATGCCAGCGGGTGACGCGCTGCGGTCTCCGACCGGGCCAGCGCGCATCGGCAGCGCCGCGTACCGTCGGCAGGCACGCGAGCTGGTCGACATCAGCACCCACCTCACCGACCAACAGAAAGTCATCGCCGAGTACTGGGCCGACGGACCCGGCACAGAACAACCACCCGGCCACTGGGACCTGTTCGCAACCTACGTCTCCCGGCGGGACCACCGCGGACGCGGCGTACACGGGCTCGATGCCGACATCAAAATGTTCTTCGCGCTCACCAACGCAATCTTCGACGCCAGCATCGTGGCCTGGGACGACAAGCGAGCCTTCGACTCGGTCCGGCCGATCACCGCCATCCGCTACCTCTACCGGGACCGCAAGATCCGCGCCTGGGGCGGGCCGTACCAGGGAACCCGGCTCATCGACGGCTCGACCTGGCTGCCCTACCAGGCGAGCACATTCCCAACCCCGCCCTTCCCGGAGTACGCGTCCGGGCACAGCAACTTCAGCGCCGCGGGCGCCGAGATCCTCCGGCTCGCCACAGGGAGCGACCGCTTCGGCGCCTCGGTCACCATCCCGGCAGGCTCCTCCAGGATCGAACCGGGAGCGGTCCCCGCACACGACGTCACGCTGAGCTGGCCCACGTTCGCCGACGCGGCCAACCAGGCCGGCATGTCCAGGCGCTACGGCGGCATCCACTTCGAGCAGGGTGACCTCGACGCACGCGCCACCGGACGACGCTGCGCCGACGCAGCCTGGCGGCTAGCCCTGCACTATTTCGATGGAACAGCCTGAACCGCGGCCGTCCAGGCCAACCACGGCCCGACGCGGCTGCGCGGGTCCAGGGGCGAGGCATCATGTCAGTAGCCCCTGGCAGGGGCGGAACAGATGATCACCACCAAAGGACTGAGGTTGCGCCTTCGAGGTCATGGGGCACGACTGAGACTCCGTACCCACAGTGGGAGCGACGCGGACGCTCTAGCTGTGCTGGGCGAATGCTGTCGCGCAAGCATCGCGGTCGAGAAAGGCACTCGCTAAGGCCATCTCCACGGCGTGGGCCAGTTGCCACGAGTGGGGCGAGATAGGCGGAGCGCTTGGTGCTACCGGAGGAGGCAATCGACAGGCTCAGTGGGAACGAGAGATGATCTCGCAGCTGACTCGTGAGGGCTTGTCTGTCAAAGCCGGCTACGCCGGCGTTCCCGATGATGTCCGGTCCCGGATCAAGCGGGAGCACCAGAGTGGTCGCTCACTCCATGCCATCGCTCGTGACCTCAACACCGATCATGTGCCGACCGGTCACGGCGGCGGCCAGTGGTACGCCTCCACCATCCGCGCCATCGTCAAGGCGGATGCCTGACTGGTCCACCCTGCGCTCTATCCTCAGGGAGTCGAAAAGCGCCCCCAGCCGCTCACGGAGCGTCAGACCAGGCGGGATCTTCACCGTATTGGTGACGATTACGCCGTCGTCCACTGTTTCCAGGGTGACCTGAACTCGCACGCCGGAGTCTGGGGGCAGCGCTCGCCAGAGTCGCACAAGAAGTCAGCTGCCCTCAGGGCTGGCCTGCCAGAGTCAACCTCCAGCCACGATCTGAGGCATCACTACGTGTCTCTCTTGCTTCACGCCGGCGAATCCGTGGTTGCTGTGGCAGAGCGGATTGGCGACACCCCTGCGATGGTGCTCACGGTCTACGGACACATTCTTCCGGGCTCCGACGAGTCCACTCGCAAGGCCATCGACTCGGCAGGGAGTGGCACCAGCGTGGCACAGGAGAAGGCTTCCACCTCCTGACCAGGGCAGACTTACTCTGTCGGTATGTTCAAGCAGATCATCGCGAACAACCGTGCGGGCGGCTGGCGCAAGCTGAAGCGCGAGAGCTAACCCACCGCCACCGGAGCGCCGCAGGAGGAACGGTGGAGCGCACTATCGACTGGGACGCTGGCGCGATCGTGATCATCGACCAGTGTGCGCTGCCACGCGAGTATCGCGAGCTCCGGCTGACAACTGTGGATGATCTCGTCGATGCAATCAGGCGGCTCGCGATTCGCGGCGCTCCTGCCCTGGGCGCGGCCGGTGCGCTAGGGGTGGCGCTGTCAGCATTTCGTCACCCGGGCGATGAGGCCATCGTGCGAGAGGAGGCGACTCGACTGGCCGGTGCACGGCCGACCGCGGCAAATCTGTCCTGGGGCGTACGCCGTGCGCTCACGCGGCTGCCCGACGGACCCCAGGCCGTGCTGGCCGAGGCCCTCGCCATGCTGGACGAGGACGAGCGGGTCAATCGGGAGGCGTCGCGGCGGGCAGCCGACCTTGTACTGCAGCTTTGCGCGCGCCGCCCACTGCGCGTCCTCACCCATTGCAATGCCGGGCGGCTCGCCACGGTGGCCTGGGGAACAGCCTTGGGGACGGTGCGCCACCTGGCGGACGCCCACGAGATCGAGTACGTCCTGGCCGACGAGACCCGGCCCCTGCTACAGGGGAGCCGGCTGACGGCATTCGAGCTTGCCGAGGCCGGTATCCCCTACCGGGTCTGCCCCGATGCGGCGGCCCCCGCCGCGATCGCCCAGGGCCACGTCGACTGTGTTCTGGTCGGCGCGGATCGGATTGCCGCGAACGGCGACGTCGCGAACAAGATCGGCACGTATGCTCTGGCGCTGGCCGCCGCCAGGCACGGCGTCCCGTTCATCGTGGTAGCGCCCGAGTCGACGCTCGACCTGTCACTTTCCGACGGTCGCGGGATTGTCATCGAGCAACGAGCCGCGGAGGAGGTCACACACCTGGGCGGCCAGCCGATCGCTCCGGACGGCGCAGAGGCATTCAACCCTGCCTTCGACGTCACGCCCGTGGATCTGGTGACCGCGATCGTCACGGAGGAGCGGATCTTCAAAAGGGCTGCGAGCGGCGCTTAATCCTGCGGCCGGGACGCGCCATACGTGGAAATCTTGCGCCGCACCTGCTCGATCTCAGCCAGCGGCAGCAGACGCGGTCGACCAACAACGCTCGCCCGCAGCCACACCTCACAGAGCCATTCCAAGTACACGGCCCGGGTGTATGCCTCCGCGAGCGTCGCGCCCACGGCGACCGCGCCGTGGTTGCCGAGAAGGCACGCGGTCCGGCCGTCAAGCGCTTCGACCGTTTCCGCGGCTAGCTCGTCGGTGCCGTACGTCGCGTAGCGAGCGACGCGTACCGGGCCACCAAAAAGCGCGATCAGATAGTGGATCGGTGGCAGCTCGTCCACCAAGGTTGAGACTGCCGTGGCGGCGGTGGAATGCGTATGCACGATGGCTCGCGCGTTGGTCTGCTCGTATACCGCCAAGTGCAGCGGCATCTCAGTCGTGGGTTCCAGTCGTGCCTCGACCAGGGTGCCGTCGAGCCGGTAGAGGCCGACCAGGTCCGGGGTCAACTCGTCATAGTCCACCCCGCTTGGGGTCACCGCGACCAGATCGCCGGACCTGACCGAGATGTTGCCGGAGGTCGCCACCACAAGGTCGTCAGGTCGCAGCCTGCGGCAGTACTCGACGACCTGACGGCGCTCCTCCTCCAGCACGCACACATCGTTCCACCATCGAACCCTCGGGCCGCCAAGTGGCAGCCCACGCTGCGGAGCCGCGGCGCCGGGCGGAACGCACAGCGGCGTCCGCGTCGGCTGGCGGCGGAATCCTGCCCCCTTGCTGGGGGTGTTCCTGCGCAAGCCACACTGGGAGAGCGCCGCCCTGTTCCTCGACGGAGAAGAGCAGCAGACCATGACAGAACAGCCGAAGCCATCGGGAGCGGAACGGGAGCGGATGGCGAACGTGGCCGGGGACACGTCTGGCGGCGGGCTGGCGAACGACTGGCGCTTGTGGGGGCCCTACCTAAGCGAACGTCAGTGGGGAACCGTACGCGAGGACTACAGCGCCGACGGTGGAGCGTGGGGCTACCTGCCGCATGACCATGCGCGCTCGCAGGCGTACCGCTGGGGTGAGGATGGACTGGCCGGGTTCAGCGACGCCGATCAGCGGCTGTGCCTAGCGCTGGCACTGTGGAACGGGCGTGACCCGATCCTCAAGGAGCGGCCCTTTGGGCTGACCGGACCTGAAGGTAACCACGGCGAGGACGTCAAAGACTATTGGTGGTACCTCGACGCCCTGCCCAGCCACGCCTGGAACCGATGGCGCTACCACTACCCGCACGCTGCATTCCCTTACGAGGACCTGAGGGCCGAGGCCCGTCTGCGCGGGCGCCATGACCCGGAGTACGAGCTGCTCGACACGGGCGTGTTCGACAACAACCGCTACTGGATTGTCGAGGTGTCCTACGCGAAGGCGAGCCCGGTCGACCTGCTGATGTCGATCCAGATCACGAACGCGGCACCGGAATCAGCGACCCTACATGTGCTGCCGACGGCATGGTTTCGTAATGCCTGGTCCTGGGATCCCAGCACGCAAGAGCCGCAGCTCGAAGCGACCGGGGACGCCGCCATCGGCATTCATCACCCGTCGCTCGGTGACCTCGAGCTCTTGGCCGGCCCGGGTCCGGATGGCACCCGGCCGACTCTGCTGTTCTGTGACAACGAGACCAATCTGCAGCGCCTCTACGGCGCGCCGGGCACGACGCCGTACCCCAAGGATGGGATCAACGACCACGTCGTGGCTGGGGCAGCGAGCGTCAACCCCGCTGGCCAGGGCACGAAGTGCGCCGCGTGGTACCGCATCACCGTCGAGCCCGAAGCGACCGTGGAGCTGCGGCTGCGACTGCGTCCCACCGGATCCGGGTCCGACGCGGCCGCGGCCCTGGGACCCGACTTCGAGCGAGTCGTCGCAGCGCGGCTAGCGGAGGCTGACGAGTTCTACGCCGACCTCACGCCAGCCGCCGCATCGGCGGACGAGGCGCTGGTGATGCGCCAGGCTTTCGCTGGGATGCTCTGGAGCAAGCAGCTGTACTACTACGACGTGGACCGCTGGCTCGACGGCGATCCCGGTCAACCGGTGCCGCCCGCCTCTCGGCTGGCTGGCCGTAACGCGCGGTGGCGCACATTCGATGCCTTCGACATCATGTCGATGCCGGATAAATGGGAGTACCCCTGGTTCGCGGCGTGGGACCTCGCCTTTCACTGCGTGGCCCTCGCGCATGTCGACCCGGACTTCGCGAAGGACCAGCTGCTCCTTGTCTGCCGCGAGTGGTTCCAGCACCCGAACGGTGCGCTTCCTGCCTACGAGTGGGACTTCGGCGACGTCAATCCGCCCGTGCAAGCGTGGGCAGCGCTCGAGGTCTTTGCCATAGATGGCGGTCGCGACCTCGACTTCCTTAGCCGTGTGTTCGACAAACTGCTCGTCAACTTCACCTGGTGGGTCAACCGGGAGGACGCAGACGGGTCGAACTTGTTTGAAGGCGGGTTTCTTGGGCTGGACAACATCGGCCCGCTCGACAGGTCGCACCTGCCCGTCGGCGGTGTTCTGGAGCAGTCCGACGCCACCGGCTGGATGGCCACCTATGCGCTCGCCATGACCACGATCGCGGCGATACTGACCCGTACGGGCCAAAGACCGGGCCTCGACCTCGTGTACAAATTCCTCGAGCACTTCGCTGAAATCCGCGCCGCCATGGAGCGGCAGGGGATGTGGGACGAGAGTGACGGTCTGTTCTACGACCGGATTACCACGCCCAGCGGCGCGGCCGTGCCGGTGAAGGTCCATTCGATGGTCGGCATCATCCCGCTGCTGGCCGCTGCTGTGATCGACGAGCATCTCCTGGGCCGGGCGGTCGCTCCTGGCAAGCAGTTTGCCGCCTTCCTCGACCGCCATGAGCTCCGTGACCCGGAAAAGCTGGCCGAGGCCGGGCTCCTGCGCGGCAATTCCGGGCAGCGCCGGTTGCTCCTCGGTGCGGTGAGCATCGACCGAGTCACGCGCCTGTTCCGCAAACTGTTCGACCCGAGCGAGTTCCTGTCCCCCTACGGCCTGCGCTCGCTGTCCGCATACCACCGCGACCACCCGTACGTCCTCGAAGTGGAGGGCGTGCATGCAAGCGTGGACTACGAGCCGGCCGAGTCGACCACCGACATGTTCGGCGGCAACTCCAACTGGCGCGGACCAGTGTGGTTTCCACTGAACTACCTCGTGACCAGCGCGCTGGACCGGTACTACCGCTTCTTCGGCGACGACCTGACCGTCGAGTACCCGACCGGATCGGGTCACCACGTGACGCTGGGCACGGTTGTCGACGACCTCTGGGCGCGGCTGGTGTCGATCTTTCTGCCTGGGCCGGACGGGCGGCGGCCCTGCTTCGGCGGGGTTGACCGGCTCCAGCGGGATGCGAACTGGCACGACAACCTGATGTTCTTCGAGTACTTCCATGCCGACAACGCAGCCGGCCTGGGCGCCGCGCACCAGACCGGATGGACCGGGATCGTGGCCGATGTGATCCGGCGGCGACATGGGCTCGTCCCCTCCATCGGCGATGTTGTTCGCGACCTCGGTACGCCGCGCGGGCGGGCTACGACCCCGGCGAGTTCCGGCCGCTGAGGAGGCCGGTTCGTCGCCCGTCGGCAGATCCGTGTGTCGCTCGAAGACCTCGAGCGACGCTTGGGTGATCCCGGGACGCATCGTTGCTGTCGGAGGACTAGGGAGGCGGTACCGACGGGTTCGTGCGTGGCTGACCAGGACACGCTCGGACAGGAACGATCGACGTCCAGACGACCCGCGCCCGTCGCGAGATAGGAGACGCGTTGAGCAACCAACAGCGCGTTCCGGCGCCGACGCAGCGACTCGCCTTCCGCCAGATGACCGCACGTGACCTCGACGACATGGCCGCGCTTCTTGGCGACCCAGCGGTAATGCGGTACTACCCTCGCCCAAAGAATCGCGACGAAGCTCGGGCCTGGATTCACTGGAACCAGCGGCTCTACCGACAGGAAGGCTTCGGCCTCTGGCTTCTTACGCTGAGGGCCACCGGTGAGTTCGTAGGCGACTGCGGCCTGACACCGCAACAAGTCGAGGGAACGACCGACATCGAAGTCGGCTATCACGTCCGTGCCGCCCTCCAGGGCCTCGGGTACGCCACCGATGCCGCGGCTGCGTGTCGTGATCATGCCCGCGACGTGCTCGGTGTGAAGCGGCTCATCGCGATCATCAATCCTCAGAACGTGGCTTCCCAGCGCGTGGCAGAGAGAATCGGTCTCGCCTACGAGCGGGACGCGATATCCGGCTCTGGCGAACCGGTACGGATCTACGCCGCCGCCTTGTGAGGAATCAGAGGTTGGCCAGCGAATCAGCGACCATTGATGCGAGTCGTAAACCAACGACGGATGTGTTTCTTGAATGCTGGAAACTAGGCCGGTGGAGCCGACGACCGGGTTGCTCGACGAGATCTACGCGCTCGTCGAGGGAGTAAGGCCATTCGATGATCTTGAGGCTCGCCATCGATCCGACTGCCTTGCCTGGCTGCGCGAGACCGACGATGTGTTCCGCCGCGTAAAGCCGCGGACTCCCTCACCGCACCTCGTCTCGTACGCTCTCTTGCGCGACGACCAGGATGGGAGCGTCCTCTTGGCCGACCACATCAAGTCCGGCCTATCGCTACCCGCCGGCGGTCATGTCGAGCCGGGCGAGCATCCGGTGAAGACTGTACGACGCGAGGTCGTGGAGGAACTTGGTGTCCCGGCCGTCTTTCCCCTGCAACCTGGCGAACGTCCCTTCTTCCTGACCGTCACGGAGACTGTCGGCCCGGTGGAGCAACGACACACCGATGTGAGTCTGTGGTTCGTGCTGACCAGCAGCCGCGATCAGGCGCTCACTCCCGACCTGGGCGAGTTCCATAGGATCCGATGGTGGACGCCCGAGGAAGTCATCCACGCTGATTCGAAGGCGCTTGACCCGCACATGGGCCGCATGATCGCCAAGCTCGCCACCCTGTGATCCCATGCCACGCAGGAACGGGCCCCAGCATCACTGCGCGGCGGTCAGTGATGTCGGTTGTGACAGGTCAATATGCGGCGAGGTTTCTACGGCCAGCCGACGCCTGGTGCGGGTGCGTCCACGACCAGGATCTGTCCTGTTCTCGCCTTGATGACGTCTTCGACCTGCTCGGTGCCGCGCCATTCTGCCGTGAGCATGAACAGCATCCGGCGGCCGGGACCGCCAAGCATTGCCGCGAAACAAGATCGGCCGAGCTCGATCCTTTCGAGGACCTGGCCACCCTCGCGGATGCGGGCGCAATCGTTCGTCATACTGCCGCTAGAGGCCCAGATGCAGCCCTCGGCGTCCAGGCAGATGCCGTCCGGGCCCACGCCGTCGGCCCAGACCCGCCGATTCGCCAGCGTGCCATCCTCGGCGATGTCGAAGGCGGTGAGCCGGGCAGCGAACGATTCGGCGATGATCAGGGTTTTGTTGTCCGGCGTGACCACCATCCCGTTCGGGAACGCGATCTCGCGTGCGACCTCGCTGGCCTCGCCGTCCGGGGTCACTAGCGCGATCTTTCCCGGTGCCTTTCCGCTAGTCAGGATGTCGTTGAAGTCGGCGAAGTCGAAGTTGATCGTGTTGACGTAAACATTGCCGCGCCCATCGACAGTCATTTCGCTCCAGCCGTACGGCGAGATGTGGCTCAGATCGGCGTGCCGGACGCGGGAGCCGTCGGGCTCGACACGGATCAGCTCGTTGCCCGTTATGAGCGTTCGGCCATCCGGGAGCCAGTTGACCGCCCAGCCCAGACCCTCGGGTCCGCGGTCCACCACTTCGCCGTTGCCGTCGAGGTCGACCGCCATGATCTCGCCGGCGCCCCAGTTAGAGAACCACAGGCGACCGTTGTGCCAGCGGGGTGACTCGGGCATCGCCAGTCCGTCGAGCAGCACACGAGGCTCGAGAACCGGCAGGGAACCACCAGACATCCGTCCTCCTTCGTCATGATTGTGTGGGCCCGGCCCGAGGCTCCAAGATCACCACCGCGGTCTCGGAGGACCGGCGCGCGGCGTAGGCGTCCAGGTTTGCATCGATCTCACGCCATCTGGCCCACAGGCGCGCCCGCTCATGCCCCTGCGCAGCGTGTCCCCGCACTAGGCCCCGTCCGTCGACGACCCGGACCGTGGCGTCGGGGTGCGCCTGCAGGTTGAGCCACCATGCCGGCTCCCCATCGGCCCAGCCGTTCATCGCCATTGTGACGAGGTTTGGACCATCCTCGACGTAGCCGAGGATCACGCTGTGCTCGCGCCCGGTGCGGCGCCCGGTCGTGGTCAGGCGCAGGGTTCCCCAGCGGTTGGCCTTCGGGCGCCACAGGTCGACCCGACCGGCGGTAATCCTGTACAGGCCACGGTGCACCGACCAGGCGAGGCGGATGAACCAACGCGGTGGAAGTCGCGGTGCTGACTTGCGTTCGTTCGACATGGAACCCCTCATCCGACATGCGGTCGGCATGCCGGCGCGATCCGCAACCGTTCAGCCCGGCAGCGCGGCGAGCCCTACGAGCAGAGCAACTCGCTCATCGACGTTTAGCACGGCGTAGGGTACGCCGGCGCGTCGGTTCGTCTCGGCTTCGATGGCGGCGCGCATCGGACCCTCTGGCAGCTGGACCATGGCTCCGGCGGTAAGTCCGGCAGCCTGCCATGCCGCAGCGTGCGCGTCGGCCCGGTGGTAGCGCAAGACTGACAACCGGTGGTGCAGAAGCACACCCACGGTGGCATCGGCGGGCTCGTACGGCGGAGCCATCGTCATGTACGCGTCACCGCCGGTCGCCAGGCCGGCCTGGACCACTCGCCCGGCCAGGTCGTTGAGGCCGGCGAGCTCATCGTCATGCTGGCTCCACAGTTGGCCGGTCACGTCGGCACCGACCTGGTACATTCCGGCCAGCACCGCACGGCCAAGCTCGGTCGCCTCAATGCCACCGTCGCTAGCTGCGTCGATCAATCCCGCCGCGCGCAACCGGTCAAGGTCGCCACGTACCTCGTCGGGGTCGCGATACCGGTAGACGGCCGCAATCCCGGCCGCGGTGACCGGGCGGGCGGCCAGAGCAGTGCGCAGCTGGGCGAACATGCGCATTGCTTCGGGCGAGGCGCCCGCTGATGCGGGCACGCTCGCCGCCCGGTCGACAGACATCCTCACCACAGCGAACGTGAGCCGTTCCAGCACCGGCGCAATCAGCGGCGCGTACCGATCTGGCGAAAGATCAGCCAAGTCAGCCACGCGCCGACCGTACCAGTCAGCTGCGAACAGACCGGACGGCTTCTCCACGCACGATGCGGCCACCTAAGATCGCCGCGTCTTGACTTGCGGGACCGTTGTCAGTGAAGTCGCTGCGCCCCCGGCGGCGCTGAAGACGGGGCTAACGTCGGTTGCGTGTACCTCACTGACGCAGACCTTGCGATTGCTGCCGCCGAGGCGGGCGCCGCGGTTGTGCGCTCGAAGTACGGGACCACGCTGCGCCGATTCGAGAAGTCGGCGCGCGACTTCGCAACGGAGGCGGATCTGGCGGCGGAAGAGGAGATCAAACATGTCTTGCGGTCCGCGCGCCCGACGGATGGGTGTGGGCGAGGAGACGGCAGAGTCGGCCCTGAGTCGGCAGCCCGAGCCTGGTTGGTTGACCCGCTGTGCGGGACTCTGAATTATGCCGCGCAGACGCCGCTCGTCGCGGTGAACGTGGCCTTACGCGAAGGAGATGCCGTAGTCGCCGCCGCGACGGCCGATCCGTTCGCGGGCGAGCTGTTCTGGACTGACGGCGAGGCCGCCTACCGACGTTGCGACGGCGCCGACGAGGTGCTGAGGCCTGCGGCCTCGTCCCGGTTGGTCGAGCTCAATCTGGACCCGCCCTATCCGAACCACAACCGGTTCAGGGCGTCAAAACTGCTCTCCACGACGGCATTCAGCGAACTGTTCCAGCCGCGGGTGCTGTCCACCACCCTGGCACTGGCGTGGGTGCCTGCCGGCCGGCGCGCCGGGTATGTGAGCGACGGGCATCTCGACGGGAGCGTCCATTTCGCCAGCGGGCTTGCCCTGTGTGGAGCGGCCGACGTCACGATGGCCGGGCTGCTTGGCCAGCGTCTGCACACGGGAGTCGGCGGACTGGTCGCCGCCGCAGACGCGCAGACGGATGCGGCGCTCTTGGACGCAATCAGCCACCAATGAGCACTCGATCTAGGCCCACGACCGCGGTCGCCTTGCCCGGCGCACCTCACCGCCACTCCACGGATGTTCTGTCCACAGCTGGCATGTCACGTGGGTTGATGCGCTTGATGCGAGTACAATCGAATGTATGTTCGAGTCTGCGGG
>JBKPTD010000043.1:0-18592 GCA_046735375.1 Actinomycetota bacterium
GCATCGAAGAACAGCGACTTCAGCTGGGTCATCGCGCGGCGAGCAGCCTCGGTGGTCGGGCCTTCCTCCGGCGCAGCGTAGCCAGGGACCGGCATCCCGAGGATCAGCGCGAACCGCTGCGGCTCCCGCCGCGCCCAGATGCGGTAGGCCTGCGAAACCGCGATGAGCCGTCCGCTCGGATCGTCCTCTGGTACCCGATCGCGCGCCTCGGCGACTGCCTCTGCGAGATCGTCATACGCGTCCACGATCAAGGCGGTGAGCAGGTCGTCTCCGTCGGCGAAGTAGCGGTAGAGCGCGGGTGCAGTCATGCCCATCTCTCGGGCGATATCGGAGAACCGCAGGTCGGTGGTGCCTTGCTCGTGCATGAGACGGAGAGCCGTCTCCTTGATCTCGGCGATCGTGGCTGCCCGCGCTCGCTCCCGCCGGGAGGGCATCGGCTGCGTGGTCCCGTGAGTGGTGGACACCTCCGTCGATGTGCTGCTCATCGGCCTCTTCCCATCACTGACCAGCGAAAGTAAAGGATCCGTAAAGCATCGTCACAGAAGTTAAGTCCCTTGACAAGAACCCATCGAGCGGTGTTGCGTTATTCAGCATAACGCAATTGACGAGCCATCACTATCGTCACGGGTCGACGCGTTGCCTCACATTCCGAAGGGTTGTGTCGTCGTACCGCTGAGACGAGCACAGACGAGGGAGTACCGGTGAGCGACGTTCAACGGCCTCCCGCACTGAGGGGTTACTCATGATCAATACTACTCTCACCAGCGAGAACAATCGCCAGGAGACACGTGCCAAACCCGGTCCGCTTGGTGCGCTCGCCGGCATGGCGTTTCGCAGGCGGCGGCGGGTCATCCTCGGCTGGGTCGCCGCGCTCGCGCTCGCGATCGGGCTGTCGGCCGCGTTTGCTGGTGACTTCGCCGCCGACTACTCAGCACCGGGATCGGACTCCAAGCAGGCACAAGATCTGCTCGAGCAACGGTTCCCGGTTCAGGCAGGCGACACCGTCGATGTGGTCGTACGGTCCGACAGCGCAGTAACGGGGCCGGGCGTACGGTCGGAGGTCGCCGGTCTCCTTCGCGACCTCGGCGCTCTGCCGCATGTTGCCGCGGTTGAGGATCCGTACCGGACGCAAGGTGACATTTCCGCTGACGGCAAGACTCTGGTCGCGCACCTCAAGCTCGATGTCGCCAATCCGGTGGATATGCCTGTTGCGGACTCGAAGAAGCTGCTCGCGGCGGCTCAGGCCGCGGAGCGACCGGGCCTTGACATCGCACTCGGGGGGCAGACGATCCAGGCAGCCGAACAGGGTACGGTCGGCTCGGAGGGGATCGGAATCGCGGCCGCTGCGATCATCCTGCTGCTGACCTTCGGCACTGTCGTCGCAGCCGGTCTGCCGATTCTGGTCGCCGTGGCGGGCCTCGCCGTCAGCAGCACTCTCATCGGCCTGGTAGCAGCCGTCATCGACGTCCCCGACTGGTCGACCTCGCTGGCCGCGATGATGGGAATCGGGATCGGGATCGACTACATGCTGCTCATGATCACTCGGTTCAAGGAGTGGCGGGCGGCCGGCCTCGATCCGGAGGCTGCCACGGTCGCGACTCTGGACACCGCGGGCCGATCTGTCATGGTCGCCGGAAGCACCGTCGTGGTGAGCATGCTCGGCCTGTTCGCGATGGGCCTGTCGTTCATGCGGGGTGCCGCGATAGTCACGATCATGGCGGTCCTCGTGGTCATGGCGGCAGCGGTGACGCTCTTTCCCGCGCTTCTGGGCTACTTCGGCAAGTGGATCGACCGTCTTCGCGTTCCGCTCGGCCGGCGCCGGCCGCTGGAGACCGCGGTCGGCGGACACGTCGTACCCGCTCGCGGATGGGTTCGCTGGAGCAGGTTCGTCGACCGTCACAGCATTGCGGCGTCGATTGCCGGTGTCGCGATCTTGCTCGCTCTCGCCGCGCCCTTCCTCGGAGTGCGCTTCGGCTTCCCCGATGCCGGCAACGACGCGGCCGGCCGGTCGACGCGGCAGGCGTACGACATGCTGGCCGAGGGCTTCGGACGAGGTGCGAACGGTCCGCTCGTCGTCGTCGCGGAGCTCAGCGGCCCTACCGACGAGGGCGTCGTGAACCGGCTCGCCGACGACCTGCGCCGGACACCGGGTGTCGCGACGGTGTTGCCACCGCAGCTGAACTCGGCACGTGACGCGGCCCTGCTCACGGTGATTCCGACCACCGGACCGCAGGATGCGGCGACCGAGGATCTGGTACGCACCCTGCGCGATGATGTGATCCCTGCGGCCACCGACGGCACGGCCAGTCAGGTCCATGTCGGCGGCGCGACGGCGTTGGCGATCGACTCGACGTCCAACATCGCCGAGCGGATCCCGCTGCTCATCGTCGGCGTGGTCGCCCTGTCGATGCTCCTGCTCTTGCTGGCTTTCCGCAGCATCGCGATCCCGGTGACCGCGGCGGTCATGAATCTGCTGTCCGTGGCCGCCTCCTACGGCGTGGTGGCGCTGTTCCTTCAGGGCGGCTGGGCCGGGCAGCTGATCGGCATCGACACACAGACGCCAATGCCTGCCTTCATCCCGGTGCTGATGTTCGCCGTTCTTTTCGGGCTCTCGATGGACTACGAGGTCTTCCTCATCAGTCGGATGCGTGAGTCCTGGCTGCGGACGAACGGCGACGGGAGCCGAGCGGTCGTGGATGGACTTGCTGGTACGGGTCGCGTCATCACGGCCGCTGCAGCGATCATGGTCGCCGTCTTCGCCGCCTTCATCCCGAGCCCCGAGGTGTTCCTCAAGGTGATCGGCGTCGGCATGGCGGCAGCGATCGCGATCGACGCCACCGTGGTACGGCTGCTGCTCGTCCCTGCGGTCATGCACCTGCTAGGCCGGGCCAACTGGTGGCTACCCCGGTGGTTGGATCGGCGGCTTCCGCAGCTCCATGTCGAAGGCCGGCCGGAGCAATACCTTCCGGCGACGACGATTCCTTCGCAGGACGCGGACCGGCGCGAACTGGAGCCGGCCGGCGCCCCCGCCTAGCTTCGCCGCCGCCGGAGAGCAGCGCCCGCTCGATGATCCCGAGTTTTGGTAGGAATGTGCAGTCCACTGCACTCATCCACCAAAACTCGGGATCTTGACGCTGAGCGGACGTTCCAGTAGCCGGACACGGGTGCGCGGGTCGCTCCTCGTTTGCGACCCTGATAGCGACGGACGCGGGGAAGGAAGGTCGAACCAGCATGCGGACGCAGCCGCTCAAGGTCGCCCTCCTGGGGTGCGGCGCCGTCGGTACGGAGGTGGCGCGGCGGCTCCTTCTGCACGGCCCGGACCTCGCCGCGCGCATCGGGACACCCCTCGAGCTGATCGGAATCGCCGTACGGCGGCCTGGTCGCGCGCGGGCGCCCGAGATAGATCGAGCGCTGTTTACCACGGATGCAAAGAGCCTAGCCGCCGCCGCGGACATCGTTGTGGAGGTCATCGGCGGCATTGAGCCTGCCCGGACGCTCATCCTCACCTCCATGGAGAACGGCGCGTCGGTGGTCACCGCCAACAAGGCACTGCTCGCCGAGGATGGCCCGACGCTCTACGAAGCGGCAGACAAGCACGGAGTCGATCTCTATTACGAAGCGAGTGTCGCGGGCGCGATCCCGCTGCTGCGACCGCTGCGCGAGTCGCTTGCCGGGGACAAGGTTCACCGCATCGTCGGCATCGTCAACGGCACGACCAACTACATCCTCAGCCGCATGGACGAGACCGGTGCGGGATTCGAGGAGGCACTCACCGAGGCGACCGCCTTGGGGTACGCGGAAGCCGACCCAACCGCCGACGTTGAAGGCTTCGATGCTGCGGCGAAGGCCGCGATCCTCGCCTCGCTGGCGTTTCACAGCAGGGTGACTGCCGCTGACGTGCATCGCGAGGGCATCACCGAGGTCAGCGCCGCCGACGTGGTGAGCGCGAGGGAGATGGGCTGCGTCGTCAAGCTTCTCGCGATCGCTGAGCTCGCCGACGGCGGCGGCAGCGTTGGAGTACGGGTGCACCCGGCGATGATCCCGCGCAGCCATCCGCTTGCCCCTGTACGCGAGGCATTCAATGCCGTCTTTGTCGAGGCAGAAGCGGCGGGCCAACTCATGTTTTATGGCCGCGGCGCAGGTGGCGCACCGACTGCAAGCGCCGTGCTCGGAGACGTCGTCACCGTGGCGCGAAACCGGATCGCGAACGGTCGTGGCGCGAGCGAGTCCGCGTATGCCCAGCTCACGATCCGGCCGATGGGTGCGACGCCGACCCGCTATCACATCAACCTCGATGTGCTCGATCGCGCCGGCGTTCTCGCCCAAGTTGCCACCGTCTTCGCAGCGCACCAGGTTTCCATCCAGACCGTACGGCAGGACGGCTTCGGCGACGAGGACGCGTCTCTCGTGGTGGTGACCCACGTCGCGACGGACGCCGCGCTTGCAGCGACCGTGGACCAGTTGCGCCACCTCGAGGTCGTCCGCGATGTCGCCAGTGTGATGCGGGTCGAGGACTGACGACGGCGGGAATCGCGCCGCAGGGGAGGGCCGGAACGCGTCCGGCGGATCAGGCACACCTGTGGATGAGGCACACCCTGTGGATAGCCCTTGACCTGCAGATTTGGCGGCTAGTGTCCCGTTCACGAGCCCTCGGCTTGCGGCTAGAGGGCGGCGAGGTCGGGAGAGGCAGCCAATGACGACGATCGTGGTCGATCCGTCTGCACTTGCGCACGCAGCGCTACGGATTGGCGCCCTCGAGGATCGAGTGCGCGCGACATCGTCCGCGGCAGGTCGGGCGGCCATCGGGTGGCGGCTGGCCGCGCTCGACGATCAGCTGCCCGGTTGCCGGACGGCGGCGGCCGCCGCACGAGCAGGTGTCGCGCTAGGCCGGGCCGGTGACTCCTTTGCGGCCGCACTTGGGGCATTAGCTGCCGCACTCCGCCGCGCCGCGGTCGATTACGCCGCCGCCGACCGAGCCGCGGCGCCATCCACGCTCAGACCATCGTGAGGTCGGATCCGCTGGATTGGCTGACGACCGGTGACCTGGTGCGCTGGCTGCTCAATGCCCCGGCGGCCCTGGAGCAGCTCGCCGCCATCCTCGCACGCGCGGCCGTCGAGGTGGAGGAGGTACGCGCCGGGCTGCGCCGCGTGCTCGGCGAGACCGCGGTGAGCCTCGGTTGGTCGGGGAACGCCGCGGAGAGCGCGACCAACGCCGCGGCAGCCCAATGCGATCAGCTTGAGTCATTGCGCGGAGTTCAGGCTGCCTTGGCTACGGCGCTTTCTGCCGCGGCCCGGGAGTTCGACGACATGCGAGCGCAGCTCCTGCGCCTCGCCAGCTTCGCTGCGCCGGCTCCTTTGGATCCAGTGACGACACTCGCGACAATCCGCCAGGCCGATCAGCTCCGCGAGCTCGTGAATAGCGCGGACTCGAGGTTCGCCGCGAGCATCGACGCACTCGCGGACTGCTTTGACGGGCTCGCCCGGCCCGTCTACGCCGGGAGATGGTTGAGCTCCGCCGCACCGGCCGGCGCCGCCGTCGTTC
Source organism: Actinomycetota bacterium (assembly GCA_046735375.1). GTDB lineage: Bacteria > Actinomycetota > Actinomycetes > JAKEEW01 > JAKEEW01 > DASYTV01. The sequence goes on from JBKPTD010000043.1 coordinate 5,543, forward strand.
TCGAGTCGCACGGACTCACCGCGGGACCCGCCGATGCTGACCTCGCGGCGTGGGCGGCCGCGCTCCCTCCTGGCGAGGACGCCACCGCGCGACTGCGAGCCAGGCTTGCCACCCTGCCGCTCGCCGAGCTCGCGGGTGTCATCGAGGCGAACCCGTCTATGGCGCGCAGGCTGGCCGCCGGCGTAGAGGGAGCGCCGATCCCGGCACTGCTCACCGGCGCGTTGCTTGCCGCTCGGGGGCCGGCCCGCGTCGCGGCGGTCCAGCAAGCCACAGCTGCGCTGTCTGCCTCTGCCCGCCGCCGCTTCGCTCTGCTCTTCCCGAGGTTGGCAGGCTCACTCGACGGCCTGGCGCTTGCCGACCGGGTGGCCGCAAACCGGGTGCTCGTCACGGCCGCTCTCGACGCCGAGCTCGAGCGCAGAGGTGCTGTGCTCGCCCGGCTCGATGATCGAGAAAACCATCACGATCCCCTCGACCTGCTGGCAGATGAGGCCGGCCGGCTTTGGGATTGGATAGACGGCACGCCTCCGGTGAACACCTTCGTCGCGGACTTCGACGGTGATGCAGGCAATGCCATTGTGGGCAGTGATGCTCGAATCGCGCTCTACCGGTCGGTGTTATCGGCCGACCGCCAGGTGCTGACCTTCGATGAGCATGGCGACGGTGTTTTCGTCGAGCTTTTCGGAGCGGTAGGCCCGCGCACGCGCGACGTTGCCGTCCTCGTCCCTGGTACCGGCATCAATCTCAGCTCCTATCACCAATGGGCAGGAGTTGCTCGTGACTTCCAGGCCGGCGCGGACGATCTCGCCGTGATCGCCTGGATGGGTGATGACTTCCCCGACACGCTGACTGCCGCCGCCGGCGGCTCGTTGGCGGAGCACGCCGCTCCGCGCTTACGCGACTTCATGGCCGGGCTGGACACCCCGTCCATCACCCGATCGACGGTGCTTGGCTACAGCTACGGCGGTGCCGTCGTCGGCGGTGCCGAACGCGAGGGTCTGGTCGCAGATCGGGTCCTCCACGTGGAGTCGGCTGGCGCGGGTGCGGGCGTCACGCAATTGAATGACTATGCGGGTGGGGTCGGCAGGCATTACACGATGACCGCACCGGGCGATCCCATCCGGCTTGTCCGCGGCATCCACGTCGGCGGTCTCGGGCACGGTGACGATCCCGAGCAGATGCCGGGCTTCGTTCGGCTGCCGACCGGTTGCTATAGCGCGGACGATCCGGAGCATCCGGGCGAGCCGATCCACGGTCTCTCGGCGCATTGGGACGTGTTCAGCCGTGGCTCCACCGCCTGGGAGTCGATGCGGTCAGTGATGATCGGTCGTCCAGCTCCTGATGCCTCGCAATGCCGCACGTGATCGGACCATAGACTGCCTTCGCCGACGACTCGCGGCTCGGCAGGGAGGTGAGCCGGTGACCGCAACCCTTCATGGTGGCAGTTGGCGAGGGGTGATCGAGGCCTACCGCGACCGGCTTCCTGTCACGGGCGACACTCCGGTCGTGTCGCTCGGCGAGGGCGGCACACCGCTCGTCCGGGCCACGGTCGTCTCCGACCTGACCGGCTGCGCCGTGTGGCTCAAGGTCGAAGGTGCCAACCCCACCGGTTCGTTCAAGGACCGCGGCATGACGGTCGCGATCTCCAAGGCTGCCGAGGCAGGGGCGCAGGCGGTCATCTGCGCCTCGACCGGAAACACCAGCGCCAGTGCAGCGGCCTACGCCGTGCGCGCCGGGATGACGTGCGCCGTCCTCGTGCCCGCCGGCAAGATCGCCCTCGGCAAGATGAGTCAGGCGCTCGTGCACGGCGCTCGTCTGATTCAGGTCAACGGCAGCTTCGACGAGTGCCTGGATGTCGCTCGTGAGCTGGCCGAGCGCTATCCGGTCGCGCTCGTCAACTCGGTGAATCCGCTGCGGCTTGAGGGTCAGAAGACAGCGGCATATGAGGTGGTGGACGCGCTTGGTGACGCGCCCGACATCCACTGCCTCCCGGTCGGCAACGCGGGAAACATCAGTGCGTACTGGAAGGGCTACAACGAATACGCCGCGGATGGACCTGCGACCGTCCGGCCGCAGATGTGGGGCTTCCAGGCGTCCGGCGCGGCGCCGATCGTGGACGGTGCGCCGGTGCCCGAGCCGCGCACCGTCGCTACTGCGATACGAATCGGCAACCCCGCGTCGTGGGAGCTTGCTGTCACCGCTCGCGACGAGTCGGGTGGATTGATCGACAAAGTGACCGACAGGCAGATCCTCGCTACCTACCGGCTGCTCGCCAATCGCGAGGGGGTCTTCGTCGAGCCTGCGGCTGCGGCGGGCGTTGCGGGCCTGCTTGCCGCGGCCGAAGCCGGGCGGTTGCCACCCGGCCGGCGGGTGGTGTGCACAGTAACCGGCCACGGTCTCAAGGACCCGGAGTGGGCGATCGCGACCGCGCCGGCCCCAACCACCATCGCACCCTCCGCCGGGGCGGCGGCTAGGACCCTGGGACTCGACTGACGGACCTCAGCGCCGGGCCGCGTGGCCGGCTGCGAGCCAGGCGAGGTGCGACGAATACACCTTCGTCCAGAGTTCTCCTCTGCTCGCATCATCGACGCCGATGAGATTGAGCCCGAAGATGTCAGAGAGCGCGGCGAACCACTCAGTGCGCCGGTCCAAGGTGATCACTTGGCTACCGCTGTGGGTGATCCGGGTCAGGGTACAGCTGCGCAGGATGTCGGCGCCGCCGGCGTGTCTGCGTTGCGCGGTCATGACGCGGACGAAGCCGGACTCCGGCGATGTCGATAGATATTTGTGCTGCGCCTCGAAGTCGCTTGTCTCCGCTTGATCGGCGGCGAAATCGACGCCGGCGAAGCTGCCTTTCTCGTCGTGATCGAGCCGCCAGCCGGCAGGCTCGACGTCGGACGAGCGCAGCGCGAAGGTGTAGGGCGGCTGGTGATAGACCCCGGCGCGGAGCGGTATCGGCTGGTACAACGCATCACCGAGACCGACGTCCACCAGCCACCGCCCGTCGGGGGCGGCCGCAGCCGGTAGCCCGGCAACGGTCAGGCCGAGGTGGTTTCCGTCCGCGCCTGGTGGCTCGAGGAGGCCGTGTCGCTGCACACCGGCACGGTGCCAGGTGACGTCATATCCAAGCGCCCCCAACAGGGCCGAGAAGGCACCGTTGAGGTGGTAGCAGTAGCCGCCCTGCCGATTTCTGACGATCCGATCAGCCGACTCGGTGGGGTCGATCGTCGTCGGCCGCCCGAGTTGGATCTCCAGCGTCTCGTATGGCACCCGCTCGACGTGCGCTCGATGCACGGCGAAAAGACCGGCGATCGACGGCCGACCGGGATGTCCCACCCCGAGCCGGCCGAGGTAACCGTCGACGTCAATGCCAGGCACCAGACCGACGGTAGCGCCCGGGTCCGACAGACGCGCAGCATGAAGCAGGCGCGCGGTCGCTCTGCCGGCCAGCCCTAAGATCGTTCAGGTGAGAGCCTTCAGCGGTGAACGGGTGCGGCTGCGGGTACCGGCGACAAGCGCAAATCTCGGCCCAGGCTTCGACGCCTTCGGGTTGGCGCTGGCCTGGCACGACGAGCTCACCGTCGGCGCGACAAGCGGTGGGCTCGATGTTCACGTGTCGGGCGAAGGCGCAGACGATGTCAGCCGCGATGAGAACCATCTGGTCGTCCGCGCGATGCGCGCGGCCTTTGATGTCCTCGGCGATCAGCCGCCCGGCCTGTCCGTGGAATGTGTCAATCGCATCCCGCACGCGCGAGGCTTGGGCTCGTCGGCGGCGGCGATCGTGGGCGGCATCGTTGCCGCCCGCGAGCTCGCCGAGCAGGACGCGCAACGGCTGCCCGACGAGGACGTCCTCGCCCTGGCGACCGACCTGGAGGGACACCCCGACAACGTCGCCGCCTGCCTGTACGGCGGTTTCACGATCGCGTGGATGGACGGCCACACTCCTCGAGCCGTCCGTTACGACGTTGCGCCGTCGATCAGAGCGGCAGTCATCGTTCCTCCGGATCCGATCTCAACGGAGTACGCGCGCAAGCTGCTGCCCGAGTACGTCCCACATGGCGATGCCGCGTTCGCGGCCGGTCGGGCCGCCTTGCTGGTCACCGCCCTAACCCGGGAGCCGGACCTGCTGCTCACAGCTACCGCCGACCGCCTGCACCAGCCTTATCGTGCTCCAGCGATGCCGGACAGCCACGATCTCGTCGAGCGGCTGCGCTCGGCCGGGGTCGCCGCGATGATTTCGGGCGCAGGTCCCACGGTGCTTGCGCTCACCGCTGGCGTGGCGACACCCCTTAACGAGATCGCTACGGAGTGTGCCTGGCCGATGTACGAAGTGGGCATGGACATCACGGGTGCTTCTCGCGTACCACTCGGCTAGAGCCGGTGTCCGGAGGCGAGGACGCGGGGCCACGATTAGCAAGGAGGGGGAGTGGGAATGTGTGCGGCGTCGGAAGTGTTACTCTCGACATCGCACAAGACGCCCAGGAGACGGGCGCTCTGTCGCCACCTCACCGGGGGGATCTCCCCCCACAGCCCTAGGTGAACGCCCCTTGGCTTTCTGAACCGAAGCCGTATGGCTTGATCAGTCGTACCGCGAGGTCCTAGGCAGTCAGTGAGGTGTCGAAAGCCGGCTCGTCCCGTCCGCGTCGGTGTGCACCTGCTAGTTCTCCGCCATTAGGCGGCGCAGCCCCAGCGAAGAGTGGGGCAGGCAAGACCGGTCGCCGTGCCGCATTCCGGCCGACGCCGCTCCCAGGGAAGGACCCTTCGTGAGCGATTCCAGCGAGACTCTGGGCACCCAGCCGGTTGCCCCCGCTGCATCCGCATCGACCATCACCTCAGACCAGCCCACCTCCAACGAGACGACTGCCGCGCCGAGGACGCGCAAGCGCGCCCCCGGCCTTTCCGGCATGGTGCTTGCCGAGCTCCAACAGCTCGCCGCCGGCATGGGCATAGCCGGCACCACGCGGATGCGCAAGAGCCAGCTGATCGAGGCGATCAAGGCGAAGCAGGGCGACGGCGGCAGCCGCAGCGACGGCGGCGGTGCCCCCTCGACTGCCGTCCCCACCGCGGGTGACCGGCGTAGCCGGGCCGAGGAGGTACGTAACGAGATGGCCAGTGACGACGGCGCGCAGCCGGCGACAGCTTCCACGCAGGTGGCCGCGGAGGCGGACCGCGGACGGCGCCGCCGCGACGGTCGCCAGGTCGACGGTGACGGTGCTGGCGACGGCAGACCAGCCGGCGACTCCAGCCGGGAGTCCACCCGGAGCCAGGAAAGCGCCGGCCGCGATGGCGGCGAGCGCCGCGACGACCGGCGCGACCGGGACGACGACTACGACGGCGGCCGCCGCGGCCGCCGCGGCCGCCGTTACCGTGACCGCCGTGGGCGCACCCGCCGTGATGGGCAGGACGAGCCGGAGATCCTCGAGGACGATGTCCTGATCCCGGTCGCCGGGATTCTGGACATCCTCGACAACTATGCGTTCATCAGGACCTCGGGTTACCTGCCTGGCCCGAACGATGTCTACGTCTCGCTGTCCAACGTCCGGAAGTACGCGCTGCGCAAGGGCGACGCGATCACCGGTGCCGTCCGCCAGCCTCGCGAAGGCGAGCGCAGGGAGAAGTTCAACGCGCTGGTGCGGCTGGACACGATCAACGGCATGGAGCCGGAGCAGGCGCGCGGCCGAATCGAGTTCGGCAAGCTGACCCCGCTCTACCCGCAGGACCGGCTCCGCCTCGAGACCGAGCCAGCCGGGCTGATCACGAGGGTCATCGATCTGGTGGCGCCGATCGGCAAGGGCCAGCGCGGGCTGATCGTCTCGCCGCCCAAGGCGGGCAAGACAATGGTTCTGCAGGCCATCGCCAACGCGATCACTCACAACAGCCCTGAGTGCCACCTCATGGTCGTCCTCGTCGACGAACGGCCGGAGGAGGTCACCGACATGCAGCGCTCGGTGAAGGGCGAGGTCATCGCCTCGACCTTCGACCGGCCGGCCGAGGACCACACGACGGTCGCCGAGCTCGCCATCGAGCGGGCGAAGCGTCTTGTCGAGCTCGGCCACGACGTCGTCGTCCTCTTGGACTCGATCACCCGGCTCGGTCGCGCGTACAACCTCGCGGCGCCGGCGAGCGGCCGAATCCTCTCCGGCGGCGTCGACTCCACGGCGCTCTACCCGCCGAAGCGGTTCTTCGGTGCCGCTCGCAACATCGAGCACGGCGGCTCGCTGACGATCCTCGCAACGGCTCTGGTCGAGACCGGCTCCCGCATGGATGAGGTGATCTTTGAGGAGTTCAAGGGCACCGGCAACATGGAGCTCAAGCTGGACCGGAAGCTCGCCGACAAGCGGATCTTCCCAGCGGTGGATGTGGACGCGTCGAGCACCCGCAAGGAGGAGATCCTGCTCTCCCGCGACGAGCTGCAAGTCACCTGGAAGCTGCGCCGGGTGCTGGCCGCGCTCGAGGACCAGCAGGCCATCGAGCTGCTGCTGGATCGGCTGCGCAAGACCAGGACCAACGTCGACTTCCTTATGCAGGTCCAGAAAACGACTCCATCGCCCGACAACGGCTTCGCCACCAGCGAGGAATAATCGAGCGCTTACCAGCGCTTATGCGACGTCCGGTCCTTGGCTTGGGCTCCCCACCTGAGGACTGGCACACTTAGGCCAGGTTCCGGTTCACGCCAGTGCGGATCATGCCACGGCGACCCGGCGACCAAGATCTCAAGGAGACACCATGAAGGCCGGCATCCACCCGGACTACGTGGAGACGACGGTGACCTGCACCTGTGGGAACACCTTTGTGACGCGTAGCACGGCGAAGAACGGCGTGATCCACGCCGACGTCTGCTCGCAGTGCCACCCGTTCTATACGGGGAAGCAGAAGATCCTCGACACCGGCGGCCGCGTCGCCCGGTTCGAGAAGCGTTTTGGCAAGTCGGGCAGCGGCAAGAAATAGCGACGTCACGGCGCCGGCCCGAACGGCGCGCGGATGCCCGCGGCGGGATTCGTGTGTCCTCGGGGCCGGCGCTGTTCCATGCGCAGTATGAGGAGGGTGGTGAGCAGATGTTCGAAGCCATCGAAGACCTTTTGAGCGAGTACTCCAGCCTCGAACAGAGGCTCGCCGACCCTGCTGTCCATGCAGACGCCGCCCAGGCGCGCAAGCTCGGTCGCCGCTACGCCGAGCTGACCCAGGTCGTCGAGGCATACCGGGCGCTGCGCCGCACCGAGGATGACCTCGCGACCGCGCGCGAACTGGCGGTCGACGACGACGAATTCAGGGCCGAGCTGCCCGCGCTCGAGGCGCGCCAGGAGGAGCTCACAGAGAGACTGCGTGCCTTGCTCGTGCCTCGCGACCCCAACGACGACAAGGATGTGATCGTCGAGATCAAGGCCGGTGAGGGTGGCGAGGAATCGGCGCTATTCGCCGGCGACCTGCTCCGGATGTATCTGAGGTACGCCGAGCGGCAAGGCTGGCGTACGGAGATCCTCGACGCGGTCGAGTCCGATCTCGGTGGCTACAAGGATGTCTCGGTCGCGGTCAAGGCCAAGGGCTCGCCCCCGCCGGGGGAGGGCGTGTGGTCGCGGTTGAAGTACGAGGGCGGCGTGCACCGGGTCCAGCGAGTTCCGGTCACGGAGAGCCAGGGGCGCATCCACACCAGCGCAGCCGGTGTGCTCGTCTTCCCTGAGGCAGCGGAGATCGAGGTCGAGGTCGACCCCAACGACCTGCGTATCGACGTCTTCCGGTCCTCCGGGCCCGGTGGCCAGAGCGTCAACACGACCGATTCCGCGGTCCGCATCACTCACCTGCCGACCGGCATCGTGGTCTCGTGCCAGAACGAGAAGAGCCAGCTCCAAAACAAGGAGCAGGCGATGCGGATCCTCCGCGCCAGACTGCTCGCCCTCGCCGAGGAAGAGGCGGCGAAGGAGGCAGCGGACGCCAGGCGGAGCCAGGTTCGGACCGTCGACCGTTCTGAACGGGTCCGCACATACAACTTCCCGGAGAACCGGATCTCTGATCACCGCGTCGGCTACAAGGCGTACAACCTTGATCAGGTGCTCGATGGCGATCTGGACGGGGTCGTGCATGCTCTGGTGGACGCTGACCTCGCCGCCAAGCTGGCAGCTGCCGCTAGCTGAGGCGGCGCGGTGAATCTCTTGCTCGACGAGGTGGCGCTGGCGACCGAGCGGCTCGCCGAGGCAGGTGTTCCGTCGCCGCGGCATGACGCCGAGGAGCTTGCCGCAGCTGTCCATGGCGTCAGGCGCGGGGAACTCCACGCCGTCGCCGACGCGGACTTCGACGCGGCCTTCTGGGCGGCCGTTGCGCGACGGGCGGCGCGCGAGCCGCTGCAGCACATCACCGGGCGAGCGTTCTTCAGGTACGTGGAGCTGGCCGTCGGCCCAGGTGTCTTCATTCCGCGCCCGGAAACCGAGGTCGTGACCGGTTGGGCCATCGAGGCGCTGCGATCCATGGACGTCGCCGAGCCGCTGGTCGCCGACCTAGGCACCGGATCAGGTGCCATCGCGCTGGCCATCGCCCAGGAGGTGCCGCGCTCGCATGTTCACGCCGTTGAGGTCGACGAGTGCGCGATCGGCTGGGCGAAACGCAATATCGACGCGCCGGACGCTTCCGGGCAGCGCGTGACGCTGCATCATGGCGACATCGCCGGCTGTCTCCCCGAGCTGAACGGCCAGCTAGACCTTGCCATCAGCAATCCGCCCTACGTGCCAGTCGACGCGGTGATCCGCGACCCTGAGGTCGTCGAGTACGACCCGGCGGTCGCGCTGTGGTCGGGGCAGGACGGCCTGGACATGATCCGCGTGGTGGAGGAGACCGCTCGCCGGCTCATGCGGCCTGGCGGAGTGGTCGTGGTCGAACATGCCGACGAGCAATGGGCGAGCGCACCTGCGGTGTTCCGTGAAGAACGTGGGTGGACCGACGTTCGCGATCATCGCGATCTCGCGAACAAGCCGCGCTTTACGACAGCTCGCCTGCGCCCCACCTAGCGTCCCTTAGGGTTGCCAGCGTGACAAGGCGGTTTAACTGCGACGATCTAGAGGAGCGCAAACGCGGCCTTGACGTGGCGGCCGGAGCGGTCAGGCGCGGCGAACTCGTCGTGCTTCCCACGGACACCGTGTACGGACTTGGGGCCGACGCCTTCCAGGCCGACGCGGTCTCTGCGTTGCTGGCGGCCAAGGGGCGCGGTCGCGACATGCCCGTTCCGGTCCTCGTCGGATCACCGAAGACGCTGCCCGGGATCGCAACCGCACTCGACGACGTCGGCCAGGCCTTGGTCGAGGCGTTCTGGCCCGGCGGCCTGACGATCGTCGTCCGACACCAGCCGTCATTGCAATGGGACCTTGGCGACACGCGGGGAACAGTTGCAGTTCGGATGCCCTTGCACCCGGTCGCGATCGAACTGCTGACCGAGACCGGGCCGATGGCGGTGAGCAGTGCGAACAAGTCGGGCTCCGCGCCGGCGAGAAGCTGCGACGAGGCGTACGACCAGCTCGGTGAGGTGGTGTCGGTCTATCTCGATGGCGGGCCGAGCGGCGACGCAGTCGCGTCAACGATCGTTGATCTCACCGGGGACGAGCCGCGAGTGGTGCGGGTGGGCGCGGTCCCTGTTGAGACTCTCCGCGAGGTGGCTCCCGCTCTCGCCCCTTAGGCTGGAACGATATGTGCGGCGGCCGGCGTCTCCCGGTGGGGTGAGGCGATAAGTGCGCGAATACCTCTTGGTCATGGTTGTCGCGGCAGCGGTGACCTACCTGCTGACGGGGGTGGTCAGGCGGGTGTCGATCAGCGCAGGAGCGATGGCCGGTATCCGAGACCGGGATGTGCACGCCATCCCGATCCCTCGCCTGGGCGGCGTCGCCATGTTCGGCGGGATGTGCGCCGCCCTTCTCGTGGCGAGCCAGCTCCCGCTCATGCGGACTGTGTACGAGCGTTACCAGGAGCCGGTGGCGCTGCTCTCCGGTGCCGCGTTGATCGTCCTGCTCGGTATCGCGGACGATAAATGGGATCTCGACTGGCTGACCAAGTTCGCCGGGCAATGCCTCGGCGCGGGCGTCATGGTGATGCAAGGCATCCAGATGATCTGGTTGCCGTTCCCTGGAGCCAACACCATCGCGCTGGGCAGCACCGAGGGGATCGTCCTGAGTGTCTTCATCGTCGTCGTCACGATGAACGCCGTGAACTTCATCGACGGCCTGGACGGGCTGCTTGCCGGAGTCGCCGCGATCGCGGCGCTGGCGTTCTTCTCCTATGCCTACCTCCTCACCGTCGAGAACGGGATGCCGCGCTTCGGCGCGGCGCCGCTTTTTACGGCCGTGCTGTTCGGCATCTGTGTGGGCTTCCTTCCCCACAACTTCAACCCGGCGCGGATCTTCATGGGCGATTCCGGCTCGATGCTCATCGGACTGCTGCTTGCCGCATCGACGATCAGCCTCACCGGCCAGGTCGACGCAGGCGCGCTCGACTCGCTCAACCTCTCGCCTGCGCTGCTGCCGCTGGTTCTGCCGTTTGTTGTGATCGCGGTCCCCGTCGCCGACCTGCTGCTCGCGGTTGTGCGCAGGACCCGAGCAGGGCGCTCGCCGTTCTCCCCGGACAAGCAGCACCTCCATCACAGGCTTCTCGAGATCGGCCATTCGCACCGCCGAGCAGTGCTCACCATGTACTTCTGGGCGGCGCTCGTCGCCTTCGGGGCGGTGGCGGTATCCCTCGGCCGCTTCCGCGGCTGGCTGCTCGCCCTGACCGGCGGCCTGGCCGTCATCGGCATCCTGCTGCTGCGGTGGCCGCGGCTTGCCAGGTGGTGGCGGCGCACCAGTGCCGTGGTCGCCGAGCGGAAGGCCACCGATGCGGCGGCAAGAGCAAGGGCAGCGGCCGAACGCGCCGCCCGCGAGAACGCCATGGTGGCGAGAAGCGCAGCGGTGTCCGACCGCGCATCCACGCCCGCGCCCCAAAGCGATCGTGGTCTCAGCGGACATCGTGGCGGCTTGTCACCGAGCGGACAGGCTCCGGCGCTTCCTGGGTCGTCAGATGCCGCGCCTGCGGAGCCCCAGCAGCTGAACGACCTACGAGGAAGCCGCCGCTCCGACTGACAGCAACCGCATCCCCTCTGTGACGTGCGCGTAGACCACCCGAGAACGGTCGGACCAAGAGCTTGTGATAGATTTCACGAGCGTCAGGAGACCTTCCAACGAGCAGCGCGTGCGCCCCATGGCGTATCCGCGCACCAGCCGCCGACTACTTGCCGGAGACTTGCGCGTATGCAGGCACACGACGCCCGGATTCTCCGCGGCGCCGCGATACCCACCGCGGTTGTCGCCGTACTCGTCGCGTTCGTCGCTGCGCTTGCCTCAGGCATGGATGGCCTTGTGGGGGCGCTGGTTGGCGGTGCCGTCGTCATAACCTTCTTCGTCGCCGGCTGGGTCGCACTGGCCAGGTTCGGCCGGGACAACCCGATGCTCCTGGTTCCCATTGCACTGGGCACCTACCTCGTGCAGCTTGTCGTCGTCGGCCTGTTCATCGTCCTGGTCAAGGACGTGTCAGCGCTTGACACCAAGGCGCTCGCATGGGCCGTCATCGTCTGCACGATCACCTGGATGATCTTCCAGTTGCGGGCGTTCAGCCGGGAAAAGATGCTCTACGTCGAGCCGAGGCAGGAGGGCTGAGGCATGCCTCGGTCTCTCGCCGGGACGCACCGAGGAAGCTGCTATCGTCGCGGGTCAAATGAGCCAAGATGGGCAGGATCAGCACGATCCGCAAAATGTCGCGTGGTCCATCGTGAGCTACTTGCTCTCAGGGATCCTCGTCTGGGGTGGCGTGGGCTGGCTGCTCGACTGGTGGCTCGGAAGCGGGGCAGTGTTTACCGTGATCGGCATCCTCGGCGGCTGCGGCCTGGGCATCTACCTCGGATACATGCGCTTCACCAGGTCATAGTCGGCTCGCTCCACGCTCTCCGCTCCGCGGGCGGCCGCTCGGTGCACGGGAGGGATGGCGAATGACCGCGATCGCGCTCGCGGCAGGCGCGCTGCCTACTGGTACCGGTACGCGCATGCTCGTCGCCGAGGAGTTCCAAGCGCCGGGCCTCGGACTCTTCAAGTGGGAGCCACTGTTCTACATCGGCCCGCTCGGCGTCACCAAGCCGATGCTGCTCGCCGTCATTCTTTCGGGGCTGTTGATCGCGATCTTCTGGGCGGCGTTCAGGAGGCCGCAGATCGTGCCGCGTGGGATTCAGAACGCGGCGGAGCTCGGCTATTTGTTCATCCGCGATGACATCGCCCGCAACATCATTGGGAAGAAGGGCGACAAGTACGTCCCGCTGCTCTTCGCGCTCTTCTTCTTCATCTGGTTCTTCAACTTGGCCTCGGTCATCCCGATCGCGCAGTTTCCTGTGACGTCGCGGTTCGGCTATCCGGCGGTTCTCGCGGCCATCGTTTACGTCACCTGGGTGGGTGTCGGTATCAAGGCACACGGGCTCGGCGGCTTCTTCAAGGCCCAGATTCCGTCCGGCCTGCCGAAGGCGATCTACCCACTGATCATTCCCATCGAGTACACCTCGAACCTGATCGTGCGGCCGTTCACCCACTCGGTTCGGTTGTTCGCCAATATGTTCGCAGGCCACTTGCTGATCGCGCTCTTCGCAATCACCGCGTGGCATTTCATCGTTCAGCAGCCCACCGTGCTGGGGTTCGGCGTCGGCATCGTCGGTGTGGTGATGACGGCCGTGATGACGGCGTTCGAGCTCCTGATCCAGGTCTTGCAGGCCTTCATCTTCACCCTCTTGGCCGCCAGCTACATCGGCGGCGCTCTCGAAGAGTCCCACTGAGCACCGCGCACGACCGATATGAAGACAACGGACTTCCGGTGGGACGGCCCGCCGGACGAGCGAAGGACATGAGGACATGAGCGTTCTCGCAGAGGTCACCGGCTCCATCGGCTCGGTCGGCTACGGCCTCGCCGCGATCGGCCCCGGCATCGGCATCGGCATCGTCTTCGGCTTGGGCGTCCAAGCGATCGCGCGCCAGCCGGAGGCGTACAACCTGATCTTCCGCAACATGA
>JBKPTD010000044.1:0-6726 GCA_046735375.1 Actinomycetota bacterium
TGCCGGCACGGGCGAGGCGGGATGGGCTGCCAGCAACTCATCCCTGCCCGCCCGCCAGAACGCGTGCGCCTCGACCGGGTCGCCCGCTGCGCGCACGGCGCCGTAGAGCGCGAACACCCGACGGCGCCAGTCCGCGACGGCTAGTGCGTAGCCGCGCGGCTCGGCCTGATCCTCGCTCACGCGCTCAGATCAGACCCTTGTCCTTGAGGTAGGCCTGGGCCACGTCCGCGGGCTCCATGCGCTCGCCGTCGACCTTGAGGTTGAGCTGCGCCAGGTCCTCCGTTGTCAGGACGGTGGCTAGCTGGTTCAGCGCGTTGGCGATCGCCGGGTCTGCAGCGCTCTTCGCGTTGACGAATGGCACCAGGTTGTCGGCGAGCTGCAGGTGCTTGTCGTCCTCGAGGATGACTAGGCCGAACTGGTCGAGCGTGCCGTCGGTCGTGCCCACCAGTCCGAGCTGCGCCGTGCCTTCCTTCACAGCTTGCTTGGTCTGGGTGCTGCCGAAGCCAAGCGGCTCGACCTTGGTGATCTTGAGCCCGTAGGTCTTCTCGAGTCCGGGCTGGCAGAACGGCCGCTTTGGGCACTCCTCGGTCGCGGCCAACACGATCGGCTTGTTGAGCGCGCCGAGGTCGGACAGCGTCTTCAGGCCGTTGTCGTCGGCGAACTTCTTCGTGACCGCGAAGGCGTTGGAGTCAATCGCCTGGGACGGGTTGAGCACCACGAGGCCGTAGGCCTGGGCGAGTGGCTTCACGAGATTGACCGTCTCGGCCGCGTCGCTGGTGGCGATGGTCGGAGCATCGGGGCCGTTCTTGGCGTGATTGAGGTATTCGGTCATCGTCGCGAGATATTCAGGTACGACGTCGATGTCGCCGCTGCGCAGGGCAGGGGCATAGAGCTCCCGGTTGTCGACCGACTGCACCTTGACGGTGAAGCCGGCTTTCTCCAGGAGCGCTTTGTAAATCTGCTGCATGATCAGCATCTCGGTGAAGTTGGCGCCGCCCACCGTGAGCTCACCTTTCGCACTCGCGGTCGGGCTACTCGCTTGGCTTGACGAGTCGTCGTCGCCGCCGCATGCGGCAAGGGCCAGCACCAGCCCCAGCATGAGGACGACAAAGGATTGGGTCTTGCGCATTGGCGGCACACCGCCTTCCTGGTCCGCCTTCTGTGTCCCGTGCCCACTGCTTGCGGTCACGCGTGTCCGGCAGGCACCTCGGGGCGCCCGCGCTGGCACCAGTCAACCCCGTCCGTCCGACAGAATCAGCTATCCCGAAGATCGCGAATCGGTAACAGCGCCGACCGATGGGTCGAAACCCCTGCCACGGCTGCGCTTACGTGCCCGCTCTTGCGGGTCGAGCACACGCTGCAATAGGGCGAACAGCCCTTCCACGACGAGCGCATAGGCAGCGACGAGGATGGCGCCGGCGACGATCTCGTCCTGGTCCTGCAGCCCAAAGCCGGCCGTGATGATCCGCCCAAGCCCGGGCCCGGCGACTATCGCGGCGATGGTCGCCGTCGCGACCACCTGCACTGCCGCGATGCGGACCCCGTTCATGAGCACCGGGATGGCGAGGGGGATCTCCACTCCGGTCACGAGCTGGCGCGCGGTCATGCCCATGCCGCGAGCCGCCTCGACGGTGTCGCGGTCGACCTCCCGCATGCCGACGTACGCGTTGGTCAACAGTGGCGGGAGAGCGAACAGAACAAGCGCGAGGATCGTGGCGAGTGTCCGCCGCTCGAGCCCGAGCGGCAGCACAAGCAGGACGAGTACGGCAAACGTCGGGACCGCGCGACCGATGTTGGAAATGTTGATGGCGAGTCCGCCACCTCGCCCGATGTGCCCGAGCCACAATCCGATCGGTAGCGCGATGAGCGAGGCAACGAACAGGGCTATGCCCGAGACGTACGTGTGCTCCCACAGGCGGCTGGCGATGCCCTCCGGACCGCTCCAGTTGGCGCTGTCGGTGAGCCAGTCCCACGCGCCGGTCAGCCAGTCCATCTCACCCTGCCCTTCGGCGCCAGGGCGTCAGCCTGCGCTGCAGCAGAACAAGCAGCAGGTCCGCGACGATTGCGAGGACGACACACAACACGGACGCCGTGAGGACCTCAGCCTTGAAGTTGCTGCGATAGCCGCGGTAGATGGCATTTCCCAGACCGCCGTACCCGATGATCGCCCCGACTGTCGTCAGCGCGACCGCGGATACCGTGGCCACGCGCAGCCCGGCAAAGATCGTCGGTAGTGCGAGTGGCAGCTCGACGCGCAGCAACATCCGTCCGGCGTCATAACCCATGCCACGTGCGGCTTCCACGGCGTCGGTGGGTACTGAGCGCAGCGCGGTGAGATTCGTACGGACGAGTATCACGAGCGAATAGGCAGTAATCCCGATGATCACGGTCTCGATAGTCAGGCCGGTTAGCGGCTGCAGCAGCGCGAACAGGGCGAGCGACGGGATGGTGTAAAGCATCGTCGATGTGCCCAGAATCGGACCCTCTAGCGGGGCCCACCGCCGCACGAGAAGCGCCAATGGGAGCGACACCGCAAATGCAAGCGCGACAGAGACGACGGTGATGTAGATATGTTGGCCGATCATTTGGCGCAGGTCGTCGGCGCGAGTCTGGACGTACTCCCAGCAGATCCACTCATTGCGCAGCAGGCACGACGAGTCGGAGAGGCTGGCCGGGCTGACAAGCACGAGACCGACCGTACCGAACATGTGATAGTGCAGCTCAGCGGAGGCACCCCCGAGCACCCGGGTGACCTGGCGGCATAGGCTCTCCACCGATGCCTGAGCCACTGATTTGCTCGGCGAGGGGCTGCCGCGCCACCGCGTCGTACGCGGTGATCTGGAACAACCCCAAGATTCACCCCCCGGAGCGGGAGAAGACCTGGATGGCCTGCGAGGAACACCGTCAATCGCTGGCCGACTTTCTCGCTGCGCGCTCTTTCCTGCGCCGAGTGGAGCCGGTGTAGTCAGGCGTCTGCGAGTTCTCGGCCGAGCTTCGCGCTTGCTCGCACGACGGCTTCCACGTCCGCTGAGCCTGTGCGGAAGTTGACGATGCAGGCATGCAGCGCGGTCCGTCCGTTGCGCAGCCGCGCGTTCGACACGATCGCGATGCCTTGTCGCTCCAGCTCCTCGATCACCTCTACCTGGAGGGCGTCGAGCCGATCATCGGGAACACCTGCTGGCTGCACCCGCCAGCACACGATCGAGAGCTCACGCGGCGCGGCCAACACCAGGTCCGGCGTGGCCTGCACCAGGCGTTCCATGTAGGCCGCGAGCAGGAGGTTACGGTCGATCATGTCGCGGTACCCGTCGAGCCCGTAGGCCTGCAACGCCATCCAGACCTTTATCCCTCGCGCTCGGCGGCTGTTCTCCGGCCCCAGCTCGGCGAGGTCTACCCGGCCGTCCGTGGCCGCGCGAGTATGGAGGTAGGACGCGTGGAACGCGAACGTGCGGGCCAGCCGACCGGGCTTTCGAACGAGAGTTACCCCGGCGTCGATCGGTGCGCACAGTGCTTCAGCCATTCGATCGACTGGACTTCGACCGAAGTTGACGCCGGCCCACCCCGCCACACCCCGACGTCCGGGTTGATCGCCGATGTCATGAAATCGCCGAGGACTCCGACCGGGTTCGGGGAGGAGGTGATGTAAGCGAGCCACCGCGGGTGCCCGATGAACGTGGACAGGGATGCGACCTCCTTGAGACGGTCGGCGATCACCTCAAAGGGCACTGGAGGCGGTTGAGCCGTTTGCCCTAGCGTTCACGTACTGGGCACAGGGCCGCTACCAGCGCACGCCACTCGCGCCATCGGAATCATTCCTCGGGGGGTAGGACTGCTCGTCGCGACGGGCATACGTTGACGCAGAGCAGATCTTGCTCGCCGACTGGCGTGCCGCCGCTCTCGGCATGCGGGCAGCGGGGGTGCATCGATGAAAAGCGCGTGCTGTACGCCGAGCCCGCACGGTACGCCTTCGCGCGCCGAGCCGCCGAACGGCGGCCTTCGGCCGTCAACGCGGCAGGAGTTGCCTGGTGGTTCGCTCATCCTCGTTGCGGCAGATCTTGTAGCGCCCGGCTCATGACCGACATCGCCGGGCGCCGGCATGCCGGCACGCGGGTCGCACGCTGGGTGCCGATTGTCGGCTGGTTGCCGGCGTATCGCCGAGGTTGGCTAAGCGCCGATGTCATCGCCGGATTCACGCTGTGGGGTCTGTTGATCCCTGAGATGATCGCCTATGCCAGCCTTGCTGGCCTGCCGCCGCAGGCTGGCCTCTACACATTACTTGCCACATTGGTCATCTACGCAGTCTTCGGTACGAGCAAGCACTTGGTCGTCGCGGGAACGTCAGCCTCGGCAGTGGTCACGTTCTCGGCGGTCACGGAGTTCAAGCCCAAGGACGCGGCGAGCTACGCGGCGCTCGCCGCTGGGCTGATCGCATTGACCGGGATGCTCTTCATCGTTGCCGGCTTGCTTCGGCTGGGCTTCATCACTGAATTTCTCTCCCGACCGGTCATGGAAGGTTTCGTGTTCGGTCTGGCGATCTTCGTATCCGTGAGCCAGCTGCCGAAGATCCTGGGTCTCGAGAAGGGGGAGGGAAACACGCTTCGCCAGCTGGGGCATCTGATCGTCAACCTGGGAAACGCGAGCGTAACGACAGCGGTCGTAGGTGCAGTCGCGCTGCTGGTGCTGTTCGGTCTCGAGCGGCGCGCGCCACGCATCCCAGGCGGTCTTGTGGTGTTGGTCCTCGGGATAGCGGTCAGCGCACTCTTCAACCTGTCGAGTCACGGTGTGGCGATCGTCGGCGACATCCCCTCCGGTCTGCCGTCGGTGCATCCGCCGCGGCTGCACGCCGACCAACTGTGGGTGCTCATCCCGTCCGCGCTTGGGATGATGCTGGTCATCTTCAGCGAAGCGCTGGGCGTAGCGAAAACGTATGCGGACAAGCATGGCTATCGCATCGACGCGAACCAGGAAATGATCGCGCTCGGCCTCGCCAACATCGGGTCCAGCTTGCTGCGCGGCCTCGCCGGCGGCGGGAGTCTGTCCCAGACAGCGGTCAATGACGGCGCCGGTGCGCGGTCGGAGGTGTCCCCGATCTTCGCGTCGCTGCTCAGCCTCATCACAGTGATCGCGCTCACACCTGTTTTCCACGATCTTCCTGAGGCGGTTCTGGCCGCGCTGATCATTCACGCGGTGTCGCATTTGATGAAGATCGGGGTGTTGCTTGGGTTCTACCGGCTCCATCCGAGCGAGTTCTGGCTCGGCATAGCCACGCTGGCCGGTGTCGTCGTGCTGGGCGTGCTTCCCGGGCTCGTCATCGGCGTTGTGGTCTCTATCGTTCTGGTTCTCGCCCGCCTTAGCCGGCCCGGGATATCGATCCTTGGCAGGGATCCTGACGTCCCCAGCGCGTACGTCTCTCTCGCCCGGCATCCAGACGCCCGACCAATCCCGGGCGTGTTGATCGTCCAACCCAAGACACCGCTGTTCTACGCCAACGCGCAGGGCGTCCAGGACGGAATCGATGAGGTAGTCAGCTCAATGGGTGACACACTCCACGCCGTCGTGCTCGACCTCGACGCGACCGACGAGCTCGACATCACCAGCGCCGTACACCTCCTCAAACTCCGCAACGAGCTCGAAAAGCGCGGGGTGGAGCTGCGCCTTGCGCACGTTCACACCCCAACGTTGCGGATTGCCAAGCTCACCGGCCTCCTGGATGAACGCGGCGCCGAGCATGTCTTCCCCAACATCGACGCTGCGGTCCGCGGACGCGTCGAGATGTAGGCGGCCAAGCTCGAGCAATCAGCCAATTCGATCCGAGGGCTTGCCAAGGCCATACTGCGTATGCATACTCAGTATCTATGTCGGTCAGACACGGTCTGTTAGCGCTGCTGGCTGAGCAGCCGAGGTACGGCTACCAACTCCGGACCGAGTTCGAGTCCCGTACCGGAGCCACCTGGCCGCTCAATGTCGGACAGGTCTACACGACGCTTGCGCGCCTTGAGCGAGACGGTCTGGTCACGCCGCAGGGCGATGACGGCGAGGGCCACGCGTATTACGCCATCACAAATCTCGGTCGGGCCGAGGTGGCGGGCTGGTTCGCCGAGCCGGTTGCGCGTAGTGTGCCGCCGCCCAGGGACGAGCTCGCGATCAAGCTCGCGCTAGCAATCACGGCACCCGGTGTGGATGTGCTGCGGATCACCCAGGCGCAGCGGACCCATACGCTGCGCGCGCTGCAGGACTACACCCGACTCAAGGCTCGGGCCACCGACCGGGACATCGCCTGGACGCTTGTACTCGACTCCCTCATCTTCCAAGCCGAGGCCGAGATCCGCTGGCTCGACCACTGCGAGTCTCGGCTGGCTAGGGCAGAAGCTGCCGTGCACAAGCCGGCGACCTCCCGGCCGAACCCCTACGCCTTCACGCAGCACTCCCGAGGAGCCGGCTCATGACCAGGCCTGATGCGCAGCCAATCCTGCGCATGGTCAACATTCACCGCACTCACGGCCGGGGCGACGCCGCCGTGCATGCGTTGCGTGGCGTCTCCTTGCACGTAATGCCTGGCGAGCTGGTAGCGGTGATGGGCCCGAGCGGCTCGGGCAAGTCCACTCTGCTCACGATTGCCGGCGGGCTGGACACGGCAAGCAGCGGCGAGGCATTCGTCGAGGGTGTGCCGCTCGGATCGCTGTCCAGCCGGGACCTGGCGCGGGTTCGGCGGCGCTCCGTCGGCTA
>JBKPTD010000045.1:0-23838 GCA_046735375.1 Actinomycetota bacterium
GTGTACGGGCGGGGTCTGATCCGGCGGCTCCCCCCGATGCTCAACGGTGATCCGCAACGCATGCGCATGGTCTACAGCCTGTTGTTCTCGCTCCCAGGGACGCCGGTGCTGTTCTACGGCGAGGAGATCGGCCTCGGGGAGAATCTCGACGCGGGGGAGCGCATGGCAGTGCGACCACCTATGCAGTGGGACCGCGGCTCCCAGGGCGGATTCTCGACCGCAGCACCAGCGCGGCACCTTTCTCGCGTGGTGCAGGGGCCATTCGGTCCACAGCATGTCAGCGTCGAGGACCAGCGACGCGACCCAGACTCTCTGCTCAACTTCATGTCGATGCTGATCCGCCGCTATCGCGAGAGCCCGGAGCTGGGTTGGGCCCACTTCTCGGTCCTGGAGCAGCCCCAAAAAGATGTGCTCGCGCATCGGTGTACGTGGGATGACGGCAGCATGGTGGCCATACATAACCTGGGGCCGGAGCAACGGAAGGTCCCGATTAAGCTCGACGACGGTGACGACCGTTGCCAGCTCATGGATCTGCTCATGCAGGGCACTACCCCGCTTGATGGGTCGGGAAAGGCTGAGCTCGACCTCGACGGTTACGGCTACCGGTGGCTGCGGGTCATAGGCCGGGCAATCGTCGCCTCGTCTGAGTTCTGGACAGATCTCAGTGAGAAGACGCTCAGAAGCCGACGCGGGTACTGCGACGCTCGAGCAACACCACATCGCGCCACCAGCCGTTATGACATCCGATTCGTTCGCGGACGCCGACAGTACGGAAGCCCGCCCGCTCGTGGAGGGCGAGACTCGCGGTGTTCTCCGGCAGGATCCCAGCCTGGAGCGTCCAGATTCCGGCAGCTTCCGACGAGTCGATGACTGTATGAAGGAGCGCCGTCCCGACGCCCCGGCCCCGCGCCTGCTTACCGACGAAGATGGACAGCTCGGCGACGCCGGCATAGACCAATCGGCTAGAGACCGGCGCGAGTGCGACCCATCCGATGACCCGCCCCGCCACGTCGACACACACGTACCGATGGTCGGGAAGATGAGCGGCATCCCAGCGCTCCCAGGTGGGCACCACGGTCTCGAAGCTGGCGTTGCCGGTGTCCAGACCGTCTTGATAGATCTCCAGAACCTGCTCGGCGTCCGCGGCTCGCATCGATCGGATGACGGTGCCCTCCGGGGTGGCCGGATCGATGGCTGGCACGACCACAGCTCAACGCTCCCCTCATGAATGACGGCAGGAAAGCATTCTCCAGCCGTTCTCCAGTATGACCTCGTGCAACATCGATGATGCAGATCTGCTACATTAGTGATTCCAACTGGAGGAGCGAGCGTGGACGAGGACCTGCGAGAAGCCACCATCGCCGTACTCCGAGAGCGCGGCTGGGATGGGCTGACGCTTGAGCGGGTTGCCGAAGTGGCTGGGCGAGCCCGATCCACGCTGTGGCGCCAGCAGGTCACCCGGGAGTCACTGATTGCCGCATTGCTCAGTGACCTTTCGGAGGACTACAGAAAGGCGATGTACCCGGTGCTTACCGCGTCGGGGAGCGGGCGGGACCGGCTCCGGCTCGCCATGGATGCGCTCTGCGACGTCATCGACGAGCACCTGCCGTTGCTGCTTGCGACTGACGAGGCATTCCACCAGGAGACGGCGCCCGGTCAGCCGCCCAGCTATCTGTCGCCCTTTATCCAGTTCCTTCGTGAGGGAGCGGCGGACGGTTCTCTCCTCATCCGCGAAGACGTTGTGGATGAAGCCGACGTCACCTGGAATGCCGTGGCCTGGACGTACACCCATCTGCGTGGGCGCCACCGGTGGGATGCAGACCACGCCAGACGGCTGATTTTCGATCTTCTGCTGTCCGGACTCGGGGGAGAGGCGAAGGAGTGAGCGACATGTCACTGCCGTACGACGAGCCATTGGTGGTGCACGAGCCGGGCCTGCGAGTCATCCCTGAGCCGCCCAGACGCGGCGAACAGGGCGGTGAGCCATGCGGGATCTGTGCGGGCAAGAGCACATCGGCCGTGTGGTCCGACGAGAACTGGACACTGCACCCTCCGGTCGGTTGCAGCCTGCCCGGCACTGTTTGGCTGGCGAGCCAGGTGCACGCCGACTCGTTCTCCGACCTACCCGACGAGGTGGCAGCCGATTTCGGCAAGGTCGCCGCCCGAGTCGAGCGTGCTGTGCTCAGCCTCGATGATGTGGCGCGAGTCCACCTCTACCGGTGGGGCGATGGAGGGGCGCATTTCCACGTCTGGTTCTTGCCCCGGCCGCTGGGAATGCTCGAAGCACGCGGGATGATGCTCCCGATCTGGGAGGACGTTCAGCCCAACGTGCCCGACGAGGAGATCAGGGCAGCTGCGGAGCGGGTCGCCGCAGCGATGGAGGGCCGAGGCTGAGAAGCCCGGACATGGGACGCCGAGCGGATCCCGGGCGGCGCGCCCGACAGACAAGTACTCTGGTGAAAATGGAGGCCGACTCCGCTGACAGTGCCGTCCAGGATGACCCGCCGAAGCCGGCACAGACACCGCGCGTGATCCAGCGCACCTACTTGATCCTGCTGCTCGGGAACACGCTGGCAGCCTCGTTCATCTGGGGCATCAATACGATCTTCCTGCTCGATGCCGGGCTGTCTAACTTGGAGGCGTTCGCGGCGAACGCCTTCTTCACGGCCGGGATGGTGCTCTTCGAGGTTCCGACCGGGATCGTGGCCGACACGATCGGCCGTCGCGCCTCTTACCTGCTCGGCACCCTGACGCTAAGCGTCTCGACATTGCTCTATGTGATGCTCTGGCACCTCAAGGCGCCGTTCTGGTCGTGGGCCCTGGTGTCGATACTGCTGGGATTGGGGTTCACCTTCTTCTCCGGAGCCGTCGAAGCATGGCTGGTCGACGCCCTCAACGCGACCGGATTCACCGGAACTCTCGAGTCGGTGTTCGGCCGGGGTCAGATGGTTTCAGGCGCAGCAATGCTCTCCGGCTCGGTCGCCGGCGGGTTCATCGCGCAGCAGACGAACCTCGGAGTGCCCTTCGTGCTTCGCGGTGTCGTCCTCCTCGTGATGTTCGTGGTCGCCTTCAGACTGATGTGGGACGTGGGATTCACGCCCGTCAGGGGTGGCCGGCCGGTGGCCGAGATGCGCAGGATCGCCGGCGCCTCGATCGAGTACGGCTGGCGAGTCCCAGCGGTCAAGTGGCTGATGGTCGAGTCGTTGTTCACCGGTGGGGTCGGCATCTATGTTTTCTATGCCTTGCAGCCTTACCTCTTGGAGCTGTACGGCGATGCGCAGGCATACACCATCGCCGGGCTGGTGGCAGCGATCGTCGCCGGGGCGCAGGTCCTCGGTGGGGTGGCGGCACCGCGCATCCGCCGACACTTCCGGCGTCGCACCTCGGCGCTGATCGCGACCGCGGTTCTGAGCACGCTGACCCTCGCGCTGATCGGGATTTTCGACCGCTTCTGGCCAGTGCTTGCTCTCATCGTCGTGTGGGGCCTGCTGTTCGCGGCCTCGATGCCGATCCGGCAGACGTACATCAACGGTCTCATTCCGTCCCAGCAGCGGGCGACGATCCTGTCCTTCGACTCGCTCATGGGCTCTGCCGGCGGGGTATGGGCACAGCCAGTTCTCGGTCGCGCGGCAGACGTGTGGGGGTACGCGCCGTCCTACCTGCTGAGCTCGGCCATCTCCGCGCTGGCTGTGCCGTGTCTGGCGCTCTCTCGGCGGCAAAACGCGGCCGCGGACCACACCGAATCACCACAGGTCAAGGTGGCCGTCGAAGCTGCGTCATGAAGGGCACCTTCAGCCCATAGGTTCGGGTGAGGGTCCCCTTCATGTCTCGCGGGATCGAGTGTGTGCGCCCCTCATGTGATTGGTCGTTGCTCGAGCAATCCGGCGCTGGGTACGACGGGACACCGCGCGGGGGAGCGACCTATCGTGATCACATGGCCAAGCCGCGGACACTCGATATTGCCGGACGCGAGGTGACGATCACCAACCCCGACAAGCTGGTCTTTCCGGTTGGGGGCCATACCAAGCTGGATTTGGTGCAC
The DNA here is from genome assembly GCA_046735375.1 of Actinomycetota bacterium. Taxonomy (GTDB): domain Bacteria; phylum Actinomycetota; class Actinomycetes; order JAKEEW01; family JAKEEW01; genus DASYTV01. The sequence continues at coordinate 4,043 of JBKPTD010000045.1, forward strand.
TACTACCTGGCGGTCGCGGACGGTGCTCTGCGGGGTGTGGCCGGCCGGCCGATGATCCTCAAGCGCTTCGTGAAAGGCATCGACGAGGAGGCCTTCTTCCAGAAGCGAGCACCAGCCAAGCGACCGGAGTGGATCGAGGTCGCCGAGCTGAACTACGCCTCTGGCAGGTCGGCAGATGAGGTGGTGGTCCGGGACCCTGCGCAGCTGGCATGGGTGGTGAACCTCGGCTGCATCGACCTCAACCCCCATCCGGTTCAGGCCGAGGATGTCGATCGACCCGACGAGCTGCGCATCGACCTCGACCCGGTCCCTGGCGTCGACTGGAAACAGATCCTCGCCGTTGCGCTCGTGGCCAAGGATGTGCTCGAGGACTGTGGCTTGGCGGCGTGGCCCAAGACCTCAGGTTCGCGCGGCTTCCATATCTACGCGCGCATCCACCCCCGCTGGTCATTCCGGGACGTACGGCTGGCTGCGGAGACTATCGCCCGCGAGGTGGAGAACCGGGCACCGGACCTCGCCACGAGCAAGTGGTGGAAGGAAGAGCGGCAGGGCGTCTTCGTCGACTTCAACCAGAACGCCAAGGACCGCACCGTCGCATCGGCCTACTCCGTGCGCCCGACCCCGGATGCTCGGGTATCCACGCCGCTCTCCTGGGACGAGGTGCCGGACTGCCGCCCCGAGGCATACACGCTCGCCACCATGCTGAGGCGCTTCTCAGCGCTCGGCGATCCGTGGACCGGGATCGATGAATCCGCTGGCTCACTCGATGCCCTGCTCGATCTCGCTCAACGGATGGGACCGGCGGAGAAGCCACCCAAGGGCGTCGGGCGACGCCAGTCGACGATGCCGCTGATCGAGATCGCCAGGGCGAAGACAAAGGGGGAGGCGCTGGAAGGCCTGGAGCGGTGGAAGTCTCGGCATCCAGCCGTCGTGCACCGTCTCGAGCCGGCTGACATTCTTATCGACGGTATGCGGGGGCGTAGCTCCGTCTGGTACCGCATTCGGGTCAACCTCCAGCACGTTCCCGAGGCGGAGCGCCCGCCGCAGGAGCCGCTTGAGGTGGACTACGACCCGTGGGCCGGCATGACATGGCCCCCGCCCGCCTGATCGGGCGTCATTCCATGACCCGCCTGGCGAGCGCCGGCGGCTCGCGGCCGGCCAACATCCAGCCGGCGATCATCGCAGCGGCCGGGACACCGACCGCTATGACAGCGAGCTCAAGAACTGGCACTGGAGTGAGGGTGCCGAGGTCGCTGATGTAACCGGTGGCCAGAATCGCATATGCGCCAACCATGCCCAGCATCACGCCGAGGAACGCCAGGCTCCCCGCCGTGGCGGCGGTCAGCGTACGGCGGGTCCTGCCAGAGGCGCCGGTCGCGGTGAGCGTACGGAGGTCGCCGGCCGCCTCCCCGCGGATGAGACCGACCGTCATCGCGAGGATCCCGAGCGCGAGAAGCACCGCGAGTGCGGTCGCCACGGTGCGAAGTGTGGCCTCGGTTTGCTGGTGATCTCGAGTTTCGATGGTGAGGCCGGCATCGGCAGCAACGTCGCGCGCGGATGCGAGCTGCTCACTGGTGAGAGGCCGGTTCGTCTCAAGTAGCCACCGGCCGGCAGGAGCGGATTGCCAGCCCCGCTCGCGGAGCGCCGCCGGCGTGATGAAGGATCCCGGCAGTGACGAGTACGTTTCTGTGATCTTCTGCAGGCCAGTGGCAGCCTCGGGATCATCCCGGCCTCGTTTTAGGTCGCTCGCCAGTCCAATGAAGCGAAGGTCACCGGATTCGGTAGTCAGAACCTGAGTCCGTGGATCGACCGCGTCCAGATCGACGCCGTAGCGCTCGAGGAGCGCGGGAGTGGCGACATAGAGCAGCGATAGATCCCGCCAGCCCTCGGTGGATCGCACGTCGAGGGTGATCGCGAGCCGCCCTGGCAGGTCGGGCTGCTCTGGGAATTTCGGGTCCAGCGCGACCTCGAGCTCGCTCACCACTGGATTGCCGATCGCTGCTGCCAGCCGGTCGATCTGCCGCCTCAGGCGCTGGAGGTCCGCCGGCCGAGGCGCGAACGGCCCATTGTCGCTAGATGTCCTGACCAAGAGCTGGTTGTCAGGCAAGTTGCCCCTGTCGGGGGTGTAATGTGCGGCAGCCGAGGCGACAACGGCGGCCATAGGGATACCGAGGGCGAGGCTCATCGCGGCGAGCGCAGCGCCCGAGCGGGCCTGATAGCGGGCAAGGTCACGAACTGCCAGGCGAGGAGCTACCGGCAGCCGATCGGCCAACCGGGCGAATGCCCGCAGCGCCAGCGGACCAGCCAGGAGGATCCCGACGACGGTGGCCACGGTGCCACCCACGATGAGCAGAACGTTGCCCCAGTGGACCGTGTCGCCAGCGATGTCACCAGCCGCCGCGAGGCAGGAGATCCCGACCACGATGAAGAAGGTGGCAATCGCCGCGGAACGATGCACAGGCCGGGGCGGTGTCGGCCGCCCGGAGAGCGCAAGCGTCACCGGAATTCGGGATGCCGACCTGGCCGGCCACCACGCAGCCGCCGTCGCCGCGAGAACAGCCAAGACCATCCCGACCGCCAACAGCCACCACGGAACGTTGAAGCGATCGATCCGATAACCCAGAGGCTCCTCCAGGTGTGGCGCCGCCGCGATCCAGCCGGCGAGACCGGCCGCTGCCCCGATCACTGCCGCGACCGTGCCGACAACTGCACCGCTCGCGATCATGACCAGACGAAGGTGTCGCTCGGTCGCGCCCACCGCAGCGAGCATGCCCAGCTGGCGAAGACGGCGCTGCGCCATCACGACAAAGCTGGCCGCGGCGACAAGGGCGACGAGCACCATGGCCAATGTGGCCACGCCGAACACGCCGACGGCGGCGAGGACGCCTTCGCCTCCAATTCCACGCGAGGAGATGACTCGGTCCGTCCAACCTGGAGCGCGGAATGCCTCCACCCGCGCGTTGCTGGCCTTGACCAGGACGGTCACCGAGTCCGGGAGGATGTTTGCCGATGGAGCCGCCAATGCGAAGTCCGCGCCGAGGTCGCCTGGGTTCTCGACGATCCCGACCAGTTGCCGTTCCACGCCGTCGAGGGTGAATCGTTGGCCGATGCGGACCCGAAGAGTCGTCGCTAGATCGCGGGTGAGGGCAATCTCGTCGTTCGTGGTGGGGAAGCGGCCCTCTCGTACATCCAGGGTGGACTGGCCCAAGGCGCCGTCTGGATCCTGGGTGCGCAGCTCGACGGGCCGGAACAGCCCGGGGATCCGCACATTACGGCGGCCGATGACGTCGATGGTGCCGAACCACCGCCGGGCGGCAGCTATCTGCGCATCCAGCTGGTGCCGATCCGAGCCCTCGAACTTGAGCTGGTAGTTGGCGGTGCCGTAGTCGGCACGGCTGCGCGCTGGCGCCGCGTTGTATGCGACGGCTGCACCGAAGACGGCAGCGGTTACAGCCACAGTGATCAACCCGAGGACGAGGAGCTGCTGGCGCCAATCCCGTCGGAACAGTCGCCACGCCCACCGGAATATCGCACGCCGCGCGACCATACCCCCGGCATCCCGCTGGGGACTCGCTCGTCGGATTCGGGTCGTCATCGGTTCACACCGGGTGCGAGAAGGGACTCAGGTCCGGGCGGTGTCGCAGTTTGGTCGACGATGCGCCCGTCCCGGAGGAAGACGATCGTGTCGGCCCAGGCGGCGAGCTGGGCATCGTGCGTGACGAGAACGGCTCCCACGCCACGCTTGGTTGCCGTACGCAGCAGCCGCATGACGGCTTCACCGTTGACGGAGTCCAGCGCGCCTGTCGGTTCATCGGCGAGCAGGAGTCGCCGGTCGCCGACGATGGCGCGGGCGATAGCCACGCGCTGGCGTTCGCCACCGGAGAGGTCGTCCGGGTAGCTCCCGGCCCGGTCGGCGAGGCCAAGCTCGTCGAGGACTGCCATCGCCTGCTTCCGGGCGGTTTTCAGCCCAACACCGTCGAGTTCGAGCGGCAGCCCGACGTTCTCTGCCGCGGTCAGCCCAGGAAGCAGGTTGAAGTCTTGGAAGACGTAGCCGATGGAGCGGCGGCGCAGCCTCGCTCGGTCGTTGCGGGACATACCGGATAGCGGGAATCCGTCCACCAGAACCTCACCGCTGGTGGGCTCTTCGAGGCTGCCGGCGATCGTCAGCAGCGTGCTCTTGCCCGATCCGCTCGGGCCCATGACGGCGACGAGCTTGCCGCCGTCGACGGACAGGTCGATGGCGCGGAGCGCGTCGACCTGGCTCGGACCTGAGCCGTATGTCTTCCACACATCGCGCAGCTCAACAGCGGCAGTCATTTCCACGCCTCCACTCGGCTAAGCCGCCGCAGCGGCGGTGCGGCGGCTTCGTCCTCTTCAACACCGGTGGCCGGCAGCTGCCTGAGCCGCGCATCGGCGGCGTCGAGCCACCGCACGACTCCCTCGAGCCGGAACAACTCTGCGTCGGCGACCAGAGCAAGGCTCACGTCGCCGGCCGACGCCTCGGCCTTGATGTTCGTGTAGCGCTGCATCAACTCGACGATGTGCTTGCGGTGCACTTGCAGAAGATCGGGCACATCGACGCCGGGAACGCGCATGGCCACCAGGACCTTCATGACCAGCTCGTCTCGAGGTGGAGTCGTCATGTCGGGCGGGGTACGCAGCCACGCAGCCAGTTCATCTGCTCCAGCGGCGGTGATTCGGAACCGCTTCTGCGGGCCGTCGCTCTCCTCGCCGTCGGACTCGATGAGCTGATCGCGCTCCAGGCGCTGGAGCGTGAGGTAGACCTGGCCAACGTTGAGTGGCCACACCTCGCCCGTGCGTGACTCGAACTCCTGCCGGAGCCGAAGACCGTATTTCGGGCCCTCGCTCAACAGCGCGAGGAGGGCATGCCGCACGCTCATGAGCGGCCTCTATCGGTGTACATACTCGGTAGCATATCCGGTATACAAGTCCTTGGGAAGGGCTATTTCGCCCCCATGATCGACGGTCCCTGTCGGTGGAGGTGGTTATCGCGGATCAGGGAGATCGGCGGAATCCGCGGACGTAGTCGACGACGAAGCGCTTGGGATAGGGCGTGGCGCCCGGCTCACCGCCGGGGCGGGGAAACTCGTAGATGCTGACCATGAGCTGCATGGCGTAGTCGGGCGACTGGTTCACGGTCTTGGTGTGCTCGTCGTCGACGTAGAAGTCGATCAGGCTCGGCGACCACTCGGCCGTGTAGACGTGGAATTCGCGGGCGTCGATCGGCACGGTCTCCGCGGCGAACTCGTCAACGATGTCCGGGTCACCGAACGGGTGGACGCCCATCCCGACCTTGGCCTGGTGCCGTTCGACATCACGGCCGAAGATCTCGCAGATGCAGATCTCCGCCGAGTGCTCGGGCCGGTCTTCGTAGCCGATCATCCAGAAGGCGACCATGTTCTGCGGATCGTCGAGCGCCTTCGCTCGGATCTCGAAAAGGCCGTAGCGCGGGGTATAAAGCCGCAGGCTCGGCTGCGCCTCCCGCACGGCAGCGTGTGGATTGAACCGGTGCTGGCCAATGCCGCTGCCAAGGGGACCCGCGAAGACGCCGGTCTGCAATGACGACACCCGGATCTCCCCGTCGAGGTCCGGACACCAGGGCGGCTGATCCGCCTCGATCAGCAGTTCCAGGTCGCCATCGCCGAGCTGGTAGCGCGCGGCTGAGAGCTCCCTCCTGGTCCACTGCGGCAGATAATGCACAACCCAGCGACGCTCGTCGAGTCCCTTCCCGTCGAACGTGTCCTCGAACTCGAGCTCATAACCGGCACGCACCCGTCGGTCAGACATCGCCGCCAGTGTGGCAGTCCCATTGCCGGCTCGCTACCAGCAGGCGGGCGCGAGCACCTCGTCCTAAGCGTCGAGCACCATGGCGACCTCGCCGTACCACGCGTCTCCGTGAGCATCGTGGACCCTGTGCAGGACGACCGGGATCGTGCCCTCATGCCCGGGACCAGCGGACCGGGTCGAGACGCGGGCAAAGACCAACTCCGCCATCAGGCTGCCCGATGCGTGGTGAATCTCCAGGTGGATGTGCGCCGGTGGGGCGTTCTGCTGGCCGTACCGGCCCGGTCTGACCGTCTCCAATCGAAAGCCGCCGTTGCGGTCTGTGCTCACGGTGCCTTGGTAGTAACAGCACTCGATCTCATCCGTACCGCCGCCACCCGGCCCGTACCTGCCGGCTGCATCTGTGTGCCACACGTGGACCGACGCGCCGGACGCCGGACGGCACTCGGGGTCGAGAACCGCTACGGCGATGACCAGCCGATCACCGGCTGCGTGCGAGCGCAGAAGGCCGTGACTCGGCCCAGGGATGAGCACTGACGCGGGGCTGATGCGATGAGGTGCTGGGGACGGGCAGCCGGTGGCGCCGCTGGCCGTGCCAGTGGATGGGGTAGGGACAGTCCCGGACGACGGCCCCGCCGCCGGCGACTCGGCGTTTCCGCTGCACGCCATCAGTGCGAGCGCGGCTCCGAGGGCGACCAAGGTCCCTCGACTGATCGCCCCGGCCATGGTCCGCCCGCCTCCTCCGATCAGGTCGACGCCGAGTTACCGGCTCACATCGTCTACGCCCGATCTGATCGGGTGGTTCCGTGGAGTGAGCGGCTGGAGGAGGAGGAGGAGGAGGAGGGCAGGCGCATGCCAAAAGATCCCAACAACCGAAAGATCAAAAAGGAGGAGCAGTTCGCTTATGGCCTGACATCTGTGATGACCAGCGTCTTGCCCTGCTGGCAATGCGAAAGCCGGCCCTTGTCGACGTACCCCGTCACCTCGACGGGCTCCCCAGTCATCAGAACCGAGTGCCACATGGCGCTGTCGGTGACCAGCTCATAGCCGCCGAGCACCAGGCAGCCCGCTTCGACGCCTCTGTGGACGACGCCCTGGACGACGACCCGCGGTCCGGCGGACGTGACGGTCACCGGGACACCTGGATCGGATGAGCTGCTCGATGGGGCCGGCGCGGCCGTCGATGCCGACGCCGCGGGTCGGCTGGGGCCGGAAGAGGTCGGGGACGGGCTCGTCGAGGGCAGGACCGAGGCAGCGGGCGACGCCGCCTGCCCTGCCTCCCCGTGGCCATTGCCGCTACACCCCGCGATCGCGAGCACGAGAACGACGAGCAGCCCGGCCTGCCGAACTCCCATAGCGGCCAGTATTACACCGGTTCCGACAACGTTGTCAGTACTCTGGCTTCATCGGTCGGCAAGCAGTGCCGATCGACTCGGGGAGGTCTTCATGGCGGTGAGCGAGCGACCGCGGGGGGCCGGGCGGCCAACGATGAACGACGTCGCGCACGCCGCCGGCGTCGGCCTGAAGACCGTTTCACGGGTCGTGAACGGAGAGAAGGGTGTCCTCGACGGCACTGCGGAAAAAGTTCGCGAGGCGATCGAGCGGCTGGGATACCGCCGCAACGACAGCGCGCGACTGCTGCGCCGGGGCCAGACCGCAAGCGTGGGGCTGGTGATCGAAGATGTGGCCGACCCCTTCTATTCCGAGCTCACCCGCGCCGTCGAGGAGGTCACCCGCCAGCACGGATCGCTGGTCTTCACCGGTTCCTCCGACGAAAGCCCAGAGCGCGAACGCGAACTTGTCCTCGCGTTTTGCGCTCGCCGAGTGGACGGCCTCGTCGTCGTACCAGCGGGGACCAGCCACCGCTACCTGGTGCCCGAACTCACCGCAGGCATAGCAATGGTCTTCGTGGACAGGCCGCCGGGTGATATCGACGCGGACACCGTCCTGTCGGCGAACGCGTCCGGCACGAGAGTGGGAGTGCACCATCTGCTTGGCCACGGCCACCGGCGAATCGCCTTCATCGGCGATTCGCCCGACATTTTCACCGCAGCGCAGCGCCTCGATGGCTACCGTGCAGCGCTGCGGGACGCCGGAGTCGCTGTCGACGAGTCCCTGATCGTCATGGGCCATCCTCACCCGGACTTTGTACGGGCCGCCTTGGACACATTGCTCGACCGTACCGACGCCCCGACCGCCCTGTTTACGAGCAACAGCAGGGCAACGGTCGCCGCGCTCCGGGCACTCGGCCCCCGTCGGTCCCAGCCGGCGATGGTCGGCTTCGACGACTTCGAGCTCGCGGATCTGGTCACTCCGGCCGTCACGGTGGTGGCACAGGACCCGACCGGATTGGGGCGGGAAGCCGCGGAGCTGCTCTTCCGGCGACTCCAGGGCGACCGCAGTCCGGTGCAGCATGTTGAGCTCCCAACCCGACTGATCCCGCGCGGGTCGGGGGAGCTCCCTCCCGGCCCTTGACAACGTTGTCCTAAGGGACTTGTCTCAACGGCGTTGTCGGCTTCACGCCACTCAGGGCCGTCCCGGAGGACACCATGAAGCAACGGCAGGCGCGGAGGTTATCGATTTCGGCAACATGTGCGGTGGCACTTGTCATCACCATGACGGTCCCCGCCGCCGCGTCCGGGGGCGGGCCTGCCACCCAGGCACCAGGCGTGACCACCGACTTCTTCAGCTCCTTCGAGGACACCGATCCGCCGCCGGACTGGATAGACACGGCGGAGACGGATGCTGCAGGCAACAAGAAGTCCTCAGGAGTGACCGGCAGCCCGGCAACCGGCATCCCTGGCAGCATCATGGACCGCGTCGTCAGTGTGACGGCGAGCGGTGAGAACCCGCCGAACGAGACGGCCGCCCAGGCGGTCGACGGCAACGTCAACACCAAATGGCTGGTCTTCGAACGCACCGGCTGGCTGCAAGTCGGGCTGAGCGAATCGATCGCGGTCGTGCACTATGCCCTGACCTCCGCCAACGATGCCCCGGAGCGTGACCCCCAGGACTGGACGCTGCAGGGATCGCAGGACGGACAGAGCTGGACCGTCCTGGACACCCGCACCGACCAGCTGTTCGACTCGCGGTTCCAGACCAAGGAGTACCGATTCGCGAACACGACCGCCTATCTGTACTACCGGCTGGACATCACCCGCAACATGGGCGTGACGACCGACCTCATCCAGCTGGCCGAGTTGCAGCTGTCGAATGGGGACACGACGCCGCCACCGCCGAGCGATATGCGGGCCAACGTCGTCGGCGGTCCGGTGAACGGCTTCAACCAGAAGCCCAACGTGGGCTTCACAGGGCTGCACTCGTTGCAGTACTCGGGCGGCCAGACCGTCGAGGGCCGCGGGTACGCGTACAACAAGGTGTATGACGTCAACATCCTGGTCACGCCGACCACGGAGCTGTCGTACCTGATCTTCCCTGAGCTCACCGCGAACGACCTCGACTATCCGAGCACGTACGCAGCCGTGGATCTGGCGTTCACCGACGGTACGTACCTTTCCGATCTCGGTGCGAAGGACCAGCACAACGCGACCCTCAGCCCACAGGGTCAGGGCGCGTCCAAGACGCTGTACGCGGACAACTGGAATTACAAGCAATCCAAGATCGGCACGGTGGCCGCCGGGAAGACGATCGACAGGATCCTCGTCGGCTATGACAGCCCAACGGGCGTCGGACTGTTCAACGGCTGGATCGACGACATTCGCATTGCCGGCGGTCCGACACATAATGCGCCAGCCAGATTGTCGGACAACGTCGTCACGACCCGCGGCACCAACTCGAGCAGCGGCTTTTCCCGAGGCAACAACATCCCGGCGGCGGCGCTCCCGCACGGCTTCAACTTCTGGCTGCCGATGACGAATGCCGGGTCCACGAGCTGGCTGTACGAATACCACCGGCAGAACAATGCGCAGAACCTGCCGACGCTGCAGGCCTTCGAGGCGAGCCATGAGCCGAGCCCGTGGATGGGGGACCGGCAGACCTTCCAGGTCATGCCGTCGGATTCGACGGCCACTCCGGCGAACGGCAGCCGTTCAGCTCGCGCCCTCGCGTTCCGTCATGAGAACGAGACCGCCCGAGCGCATTACTACGGGGTCACGTTCGAGAACGGCATGAAGGCCGAGATGACGCCGACCGACCACGCCGGGATGGTCAGGTTCACCTTCACCGGGAACACCGGCACGCTCATCTTCGACAACGTCACCAACGAGGCCGGGCTCACCATCGACGCTGCGGCGGGCACCGTGACCGGCTACTCCGACGTACGAAGCGGATTGTCGACCGGCGCGACCCGGATGTTCATGTATGCCACCTTCGACCGGCCAATCGCGGCCAGCGGACGGCCGAGCGGGGTCGGCAACCGGACCAACGCCGCGGGCTATGTACGGTTCGACACCACTGGCAACAAGGCCGTCATCGTCCGCATGGCAACCTCACTGATCAGCATCGAGCAGGCCCGGCACAATCTCGAGCTCGAGATCGGCCAGAACGACACGTTCGACACGGTCAAGGAACGGGCGCAGCAGGCGTGGGACAAGGCTCTCGGCGTGGTCGAGGTCCAGGGCGCGAGCCCCGATCAGCTCGTCACCCTCTACTCGAACCTCTACCGGCTCTCCCTCTATCCGAACTCGGCGTTCGAAAACACGGGCAGCAACCAGAGCCCTGTCTACAAGCACACTGTGCAGTCCTCGACCACGACTCCGCCGAGTTCGCCGACGCAGACCGGTGCACCCGTCGTCGCCGGCAGGGTCTATGTCAACAACGGCTTCTGGGACACCTATCGGACCACGTGGCCGGCGTATTCCTTGCTCACCCCGCGCCTCGCGGGGGAGATGATCGACGGCTTCGTCCAGCAGTACAAGGACGGCGGCTGGATCGCGCGCTGGTCCTCGCCGGGCTACGCGAACCTGATGGTCGGCACCAGCTCGGATGTGGCCTTCGCCGACGCCTACCTCAAGGGTGTCACCAACTTCGACGTTTCTGCCGCGTACGACGCGGCGCTGAAGAACGCCACCGTCAATCCGCCCAACCAGAACATCGGCCGCAAGGGTTTCACCCGGTCGGTGTTCCTCGGCTACACGCCGATGGAGTCCACCGACGAGGCAATGTCCTGGGCGATGGACGGCTATATCAACGACTTCGGCATCGCCAACATGTCCAAGGCGCTCTACAAGCAGACCGGGCAAAGCCGCTATCAGGAGAACTACGAGTACTTCATCAACCGCGCCCGCAACTACGTGAACATGTTCGACCCGTCGGTCGGCTTCTTCCAGGGCCGCGACGCCAAGGGCGACTGGCGGGTGGCGCCCAAGGACTACGACCCGCGGGTGTGGGGCTTCGACTACACCGAGACTGACGGGTGGAACATGGCGTTCCATGTCCCGCAGGACGGCCGGGGACTGGCCAACCTGTACGGAGGTGCCAGCGCCCTCGCCGACAAGCTCGACAAGTTCTTCGCCACCCCGGAGACCGCAGGCTTCCCCGGCTCGTACGGCGGGATCATCCACGAGATGCGCGAGGCCCGCGATGTGCGGATGGGGCAGTACGGGCATAGCAACCAGCCCTCTCACCACATCACTTATATGTACGACTACGCGGGCCAGCCGTGGAAGACGCAGCAGAAGGTGCGGGAGGCGCTGTCCCGGCTCTATCTCGGCAGCGAGATCGGGCAGGGCTATCCCGGTGACGAGGACAACGGAGAGATGTCGGCATGGCAGATCTTCAGCGCGCTCGGCTTCTACCCGCTGCAGATGGGGAGCCCGTACTACGCGATCGGCTCACCGCTGTTCACCAAGGCGACCGTCCACCTGGAGAACGGCAAGAACCTCGTCATCAATGCGCCGAACAACAGCGCACAGAACGTCTACGTGCAGAAGCTCAAGGTCAACGGCAAGGCGTACGACAAGACCTTCCTGCCGCACGACCTGCTCGCCAACGGTGCGGTGCTCGACTTCGACATGGGTTCCAAGCCGTCGACCTGGGGGAGTGGCAAGGACGCCGCGCCCATCTCCATAACTGACGACGACGACGTGCCGAAGCCGCTCGCCGACACGGCCGCTGCGGGTGCCGGCGTTGTGACCGGCACGGCGGGAACGCCGGTCGGCGAGCTCCCTGGCAACGTCACCGACCACGTCGTCCACGTCACTGCTAGCGACGAGAACACGGGAGGCGGTGAGGTGGCGGCCAACCTCGTGGACGGCGACGTCCAGACCAAGTGGCTGACCTTCACCTCGACCGGATGGGCCCAATTCGAGTTCGACGCGCCGTTCGCGATCGTCCGTTATGCGTTGACGTCGGCGAACGACGCACCCACCAGGGATCCAATGGACTGGACGCTGCAGGGATCGAATGACGGCCAGAACTGGACGACAGTCGACACGCAGCGAGACCAGGTTTTCACCGACCGGTTCCAGACGAAGGAATACCGCTTCGAGAACACCACTGCCTACCGCTTCTACAAGCTGGACATCACCCGCAACGCGGGCTCATCGCTCCTCCAGCTCGCCGAGGTGCAACTGTCCGACGGCGTCGTCAGGGCGCCCGACTACACCGATCTGATCGACAACAGCTCGGGAACCGGGATCACGTTCGACAGCAAGACACCCTTCGTGCAGTACCAGGTCAAGGGGCCGCGGGAGCGTGTCACCTTCTACACCCTGACCTCGGGGCCGGTTCCTGGTGACGCCCGGAGCTGGGTGCTCAAGGGTTCGTTCGACGGGCAGGCATGGACCGTCATCGACCAGCGCAGCGACGAGACATTCCCGTGGCGGCTCCAGACCAAGCCGTACAAGATCGCCAAGCCAGGTAGATATGGGTTCTATCGTCTTGAGGTCACGGCGAACACCGGAGAGCCGACCACGACGCTCACTGAGCTGGAGCTCCTGGGCAAGAAGGGAGGAGCACCGCCGCTCGGCCTGGACGGGATGGGCGCCGTCGCCCGGGCGGGGGAGACGGTCGCCGTCCAGGCAGAGGTGACCAACGGCGGCAGCCGGCAGCTCAGCGGTGAGGTCACCGGGACCGCGCCCGACGGCTGGAGCGTCCAACCCGCCACCGCCGCGTTCGGACCCATCGGCGGCGGGGGAAGCGAGGTCATGACGTTCCAGGTGACGGTGCCGCCGGGCACCGCGGCCGGCACGTACCCGATCAAGCTGGTCGCGACCTCGACGAGCGGGCTGACCGCGGAGGCCTCCGCGGACGTACAGGTGATCGGCGCCTTGATCGAGTTCACTCCGGCCACGAAAGCTGAGGAGCCGTGGCTCTTCGACGCCGACGGCTCGCAACTCGACGGGGACGTGTTCGACGGGCAGGCCAGATTCACCGACGGAGATCACTTCGCGATCTATCAGTTCGCGCTGCCGGACGGCGTCACCGGCGGCACGCTAACCGTCGACATCGGCAACCAGTACCTCGTGAGGGTCTCGACGGACGGCGAGAACTGGCGCACGGTGCTCGAGGAGAGCCAGAACGTCCGCGACCTGTCCAACCGGTCGGAGCACGCGCTGGATCTCAACGACCTGCGCGGCAATAGCGCAGTTCTCTACGTCCGGATCGGTGACAGCCAGCCCGCGGACGGCTGGGGCTCCTGGCTGGCGAGACTGAAGCTGGAGATGCAGTTTGGGTGACCGCTGCCGGTCGCCGGGATGACGCTCCGGTCGGGCTGCGTCGTGCCCCGACCCGGCCCGCGATCCGTACGCCACGTGATCAGGCATGCGTGCGCCCGCGACCCGGCCCGGCTCGCGGTCCGTACGCCACCCGATCAGGCATGCGTGCGCCTGCCTTGCCCAGGGCGCAAATTTGCAGGGTGGGCGCACGCATGCCTGATCGCGTGGGACCGGGCGCGGGGTGAGTTGGGTGTCGCCATCGCCCGGTCACCTCTGGTGCGGAACGCTTGAGCGGTGTCGTTTTGGCCAGCCGATCGTGGTGACCTCATTCAGGTGCAGCGCTCGCTCGCGGCGGAGATGCCCGCTCCCTGGAGGCCGCCCGCCAGCGACCCATCGATCGGCGGATGCTTCGTTTGTTTTGCTCGCGGATACCGCGGCCGCGGGGCAGTCGGCGATCCGGCGTGGGCGGCAGCCGCGCTGGTTCGGGGGCGCCGCCGCGGTGGGCATTGCGTGACGATCGGGACGGCTGGCGCGGCCTACGAGCCGGGCCTGCTTGCCCTTCGAATGGGCGCCATACTCGAGCGGGCCGCACGCGGTCTGCCCGAGTCCCCGGACGTACTTCTCGTGGACGCGACCGGACGAGACCACCCGCGACGCGCCGGGCTGGCTCTCCACCTCGGTGTGGTGCTCGATCTGCCGACCGTCGGTGTCACGCACCGCCCGCTGGTCGCCTCAGGTGAGCTGCCAGAGGATCATGCGGGGGCTGCAAGCCCGTTGACGCTCGATGATGACGTTGTCGGCTTCTGGCTGCGGACGAGGACCGGTGTCCGCCCGCTCGCGGTGCATGCCGGCTGGAAGGTCGACGCCGTCACTGCGCTCGAGGTCGTTCGGCACTGCTGGTGCAGGAGACGCACCCCGGAACCGCTGCGCGAAGCGCGCCGGCTCGCCAGGACCGCACGTGACCAGTCACAGCCTGATGATGAGCCCGCCCGCTTTTAGCCGTCTTACGTGCCGGCCACTGGCTGTCACACCATCAGCCGATAGTGAGTCGTCATCCGACCAAGATCATCTAACACATGGAACGCCACCGCGGGCGGCAGGTCGTCGTCGATGTGCCAGCCAGTGCCGGTGTACTCCCAGGGCATCCGCAGGGTGGACACCACGCCGGGAGCGACCAGCAGCGGCCGGTCGGCGAAGGTGGTGGCAGCGGGGGAGTGGGCGTGCCCGCACAGGATGGCCACGACGTTGGGGTGGCGGGTGACGAGCCGGGCAAGACGATCTTCGTCTGATAGGCGGATCGCGTCGATTAGTCCTGCGTGCAGCGACACCGGCGGGTGATGGAAGGCCACAAAGACCGGAATCTCCGCTGGGGTGACCTCGAGTTGCTCGGTGAGCCAGGCCAGGGTTCTAGCGCTGAGACGGCCGTCGTCCCGCCCAGGGACGGACGAATCGCAGAGGGCGAACATCGCGGTCGCCGTGCGGAAGGCCTGGTTCACCGGCGCATCCCCGGCCGGCTCCTTGAGGAGCACCTCGCGGAAAGCCGACCGCGCGTCATGGTTGCCCGGGCACATAAGCAGCGGATGCCGAGACGTGAGGACCTCACGGGCCTGCTCGTACTCCTCGGGCAAGCCATGGTCGGCCACATCCCCTGTCACAAGCACGGCGTCGAGGTCGTGGGGGAGCGCGTTCAGGTAGTCCATGACGGCCCTCACGCGCTCACGTCGGTCCGCCGAGCCGTCGAGATGTGTGTCGCTGAGGTGCGCGATAACGACCACGCGCTCCGTCCTTCCGATCGAAGATCAGCTACGTAGGCGATGTCCCACCACATGGCCGAGCACTGCACTGTAATCCTGGTCGCCGAGCCCGGCGTCGACTGCGGACTCGAACCAGGAGCGGGCGGCAGCCGCCAGACGAAGGTCTACGCCGTACGCGCGAGCGCGGTCGGCGGTCAAGCGAGCGTCCTTGCGGGCCAGCGACATGGCAAACCGGGCTGGATATTCGCCCGAATCGATGGCGGTGCGCCGCCGGAGCTGGTCCGATATGCCACGTGGCCACGATCTCAGCTGCCGTGAGCCTGGGTCCACCAAGGCTGCTTATCGCCTCGACATACGCTGCGGGCGCGGCAGCCATGCTGTCGAGCAGGGTTCCGTCGAGGTCGAAGACGACGGCTTTCAGCCGGGTCACGCACCGCTCCCTCGCTCCCCGGCACCGCGTGCTTCCAGCGCGGTTACGGCCTTGCGGAGGTGGGCAGCCCGGCTCTCGGCGGTGCGGGCGGTGACGACATCCAGGATCACGGCGTATTGGCCGCTCTTGCCGAGCGAATCGAAGGTCTCGGCCGCCCGAGGGCTCGCGGCCAGTGCCGCCGCGAGATCGGGTGGGACGATCGCATTCCGCTGAGATTTCGTAGGCAGCGTCCCATCGTCCGTCTGCCTTGGCGGCCTCGACCTCGGCTAGTCCTGCCGGTCGCATGCGCCCGGCAGCGATGAGGGCTTCGACCTTGCGTACGTTCACCTGGGACCACCGGCTCCCGGGCCGGCGCGGAACGTATTTCTGCAGGTAGTACCCCTCGTCGTAGGCCTTGCGCTGCCCGGAGATCCACCCGTAGCACAGGCCGACGTCGACCGCCTCATCGCTGGTGGGCGACGCTACGCCCGATCCTATCTTCGCGATCTTGAGCCACACCCTGCGCTTCTCATCGACATGATCGGCCAGCCACGTCTCGAACTCGGCCGCATCGCTGAAAGCGATCACGGCGGCAAGGTCTGACCGAGGCGTCGACACATGGCGACCCTAAGGCGGCCCCTGGTCGGGTGAGATTCCCAACCGACAGGGTGCGGGAATGGCGCGATCAGGACGACTCGGGCAGATGCCACACGCTGGAAGTGGACTAGATTTCTTGATCGCGAGTTTTGGTGGGATCGCGCAGCAGACTGCACTAATTCACCAAAACTAGAAATCTTCGTGACGAGAGGCCCGCGGCGCCGGCGAAATTGTTCATGTAGTTCCGCCAGCCCGACAGCAGAGAGCGGCCAGCTGGCCAGCCGCTCGATAAGTGGCTCCGGCCCCCGAGGCCACAACGCCCTTCGACGGCCGCCGCCGAGGTTACTTAACATAATGTCTCTTATCGGATCGAGAATGCCGCCTTTCGCCAGGCCGCAAATAGCTCCACAGCAGCACAGCCACACCTCGACTGACCGGGGTCCGCAGGCGTTATTCGATCTGCTACCGGGTTCGTCGCGGGCCGACCAAGGTCGCCGGCGATCTAGATAGCCCGCAGCCATCTGGGCGTGCGGGCTGGACGAGTCGCCAGGGTAACGAGTCCGCACAGATGACAGAACCCGGTTCTGGCTCTCGATGACAGAACCGGCTCTGGCCCGCGCGGACCGTTGCGCAGGCCACCAAGCCCGCCGCTGGCCGCCGAGCGCTTGCGCGCCACCGGCCTTGTATCGACAGGTCTTTTAATCTCGTCTCGCCGGTTACTCGGAGCGGCCCCGTCAGGCTCCGACGTACGCCGCGAGGTGCTCGCCGGTGAGCGTGGACCGGGCTGCGACGAGGTCGGCAGGTGTGCCCTGGAAGACGATCCGGCCGCCGTCGTGACCGGCGCCCGGGCCGAGGTCGATGATCCAGTCGGCCCGCGCCATGACCGCTTGGTGATGCGCGATGACGATGACCGACTTGCCGGAGTTGACGAGCCGGTCGAGCAGGTCGAGCAGCTGCTCGACGTCGGCGAGGTGCAGGCCAGTTGTTGGCTCGTCGAGGACGTAGACGTCACCCTTTTCTCCCATCTGGGTGGCCAGCCTGAGCCGCTGACGCTCGCCGCCGGACAGCGTGGTGAGCGGCTGGCCGACGCTGAGATAGCCGAGCCCGACCTGGGCAAGCCGCTCAAGGATCTTGTGCGCCGCCGGCGTGCGTGCCTCGCCGGCGCCGAAGAACTCCTCGGCCTCGGTCACCGACATCGCCAGGACGTCGGCGATGTTCCGGCCGCCCAGGGTGTACTCAAGCACGTCCGCTTGGAACCGTTTACCCTCGCACTCCTCGCAGATTGATTCGACGGTGGCCATCACGCCCAGGTCTGTGTAAATCATTCCGGCGCCGTTGCAGGCGGGGCAGGCGCCCTCGGAGTTTGAGCTGAAGAGCGCTGGCTTCACGCCGTTGGCCTTCGCGAACGCCTTGCGGATCGGATCGAGCAGCCCCGAGTACGTCGCCGGGTTGCTTCGACGCGAACCGCGGATCGCACCCTGGTCGATCACGACCACGCCGTCGCGGCCTGAGACAGAGCCGTGAATCAGCGAGCTCTTGCCGGAGCCCGCGACGCCCGTGATCACGCAGAGCACCCCGAGCGGGATGTCGACGTCCACGTCTTGCAGGTTGTGCGTCGACGCGCCGCGGACGTCCAGGGTGCCGGAAGACGAACGCACCGAGTCCTTGAGGGTCGCCCGGTCGTCGATATGCCGGCCGGTCGTCGTGTCACTTTCCCGGAGTCCCTCCACAGTGCCCTCGAAGCAGACGGTGCCGCCCTCTGTGCCAGCGCCGGGGCCAAGGTCGACGACATGGTCGGCGATCGCGATGGTCTCGGGCTTGTGCTCCACGACGAGCACGGTGTTGCCCTTGTCCCGCAGTTGCAGCAGCAGGTCGTTCATCCGCTCGATGTCATGGGGGTGCAGGCCGATTGTGGGCTCGTCGAAGACGTAGCTGATGTCGGTGAGGGACGAGCCGAGGTGGCGGATCATCTTGGTGCGCTGTGCCTCTCCCCCGGACAGGGTGCCCGACGGCCGGTCGAGCGAGAGGTAGCCCAACCCGATCTCGGCGAACGAGTCAAGGAGGTGCTGCAGCCCGGTGAGCAGCGGAGCCACTGATGGTTCATCGAGGTCCCTGACCCACTCGGCGAGATCGCTGATCTGCATCTCACAGAGGTCGGCGATGTTCTTCCCCTCGATCTTCGACGACCGGGCTTCCTTGCTGAGCCGAGTTCCGTTGCAGTCAGGGCATGTCGTGAACGTGACCGCTCGCTCCACGAAGACACGGACGTGGGGCTGCAGCGCGTCCACGTCCTTCGACAGCATCGACTTCTGGATCTTCGGAATCAGGCCTTCGTACGTCAGGTTGATTCCGTCGACTTTGATCTTGGTCGGCTCCTTGTAGAGCAGGTCGTGCAGCTCCCGCTTCGTGTACTTGCGGATCGGCTTGTCCGGGTCGAAGAAGCCGCAGCCGCGGAAGATGCGGCCGTACCAGCCGTCCATGCTGTAGCCGGGTATCGTCAGCGCGCCCTCGTTGAGCGACAAGCTGTCGTCGTACAGCGCTGCGAGGTCGAAGTCGGTGACCGAGCCCATGCCCTCACAGCGCGCGCACATGCCGCCCAAGTAGACGATGTTGCGCACCACGATCCGTTCGCCCTTGCCCTTGTCGACGTTCATCGCCCCGCTTGCGGTCCGGGTGGGGACATTGAACGAGAACGCGGTAGGCGAGCCGATATGGGGCTGCCCGAGTCGGCTGAAGAGGATACGCAGCATCGCGTTTGCGTCGGTGGCGGTGCCGACGGTGGAGCGGGGGTTCGAGCCCATTCGCTCCTGATCAACGATGATCGCTGTCGTCAGGCCTTCCAGTACGTCCACCTCGGGCCGCGACAGCGTCGGCATGAAGCCCTGCACGAAGGCGCTGTAGGTCTCGTTGATCATCCGCTGCGACTCCGCGGCGATCGTGTCGAAGACCAGTGAGCTCTTCCCCGAACCGGAGACGCCGGTGAACACCGTCAGCCGACGCTTCGGAAGCTCGACGCTGACGTCCTTGAGGTTGTTCACGCGCGCACCCTGCACGCGGATCAGATCGTGGGTGTCGGCACCGTGCAGGGCAGGCGACTGCGTCTCCGTCTTCGTGGCCATGCTCATCCTGTCTCCGTCGGTGAAACGGGGCGCGCCTTCGCGGTCCCCGTCGGGCATCGGTTCGCGGTCATGGTCGGTCGTGAAGGCGTGGGTTGTGCGGCAGGACCGTCGCGCGTGTGGTCCATGTCCGCCACGCTAGCCGGGGGTCAGTGAGCGATGCTTCTCAATTCCTGCCAGAGCAGGTCATGCAGCAGAGGTGGGTCGCAGAACGGCGAAAGCCGCGATCGGAACCAGGAGCAAGGTCAGCCAGCCGGACAACACCAACCCTCCGGTAGTTCCGGCCAGTTCGATCAGAGGGCCGCCGATCAACAGACCGAGCGGGGCGGCCACCGTCGCGCCGGTCGTCCAGAGCGTGACCACCTGCTGTTGTTCGTCGGGCGCGAGGCCGGACTGCAAGAAGCTGTATGCGACGGGCGTGAACGGCGCCCACACCAGGCCGCCAAGCGCAAAGACGATCATCGCGGCGGTCAAGCTTCCAACCGAGGCGAGTGCGATC
>JBKPTD010000046.1:0-18568 GCA_046735375.1 Actinomycetota bacterium
GAGTGCGTGGGGCATGCCCGGGTGGGTCCGCTCATCGGTCGCAGCCTCGCAGGACGGCGATACGGGTGCAGACTCGGTCGTCAGCGCGGGGAAGCAGCTATATCGCAGCCAAGGCAGCTTCCTGGTCGACCTGCCCGATTCAGTCGATCCGTTCCGGTTGCAGCATGATTTGCTCGCTCACGGTGTGATGCTGGCGCCCAGGGCCGAAATGCTCGATCCACCCCCGCCACCGATGGACTACGGATCCACGGTCGATCCGATGGGCTTCGCTATCGCCGGGCTGGTCATAGGCTTCGGTCTGATCGAAGTGTGCCTTCTGGCAGGCACCGCGTTCGCGGTCGGCGCCCGTCGGCAGGTCCGCGACCTCGGGCTGGTTGCAGCGGCGGGCGGCGAAGCTCGTCATGTTCGCCGGATCGTCCTAGCTCAAGGCGTGGTCACCGGCCTGCTCGGCTCGCTTGTGGCGCTGCCGTTCGTGATCGTGGTGGTGTTCCTTTCCCGGCCTTGGCTGGAACGGGTGAACGGATCGCTCATGGGACCGCTGGATGTCCGGCCGCTCGAGCTGGTCCCGATGGTCGGGGTTGGCGTGCTCGCCGGCCTTGCGGCCGCGATGGTTCCGGCGTTCGCTGCCGGCCGGCTCCCGGTCCTGGATGCGCTGAACCGTCGCTTCAAGTCCACGTCGCTGGCCGCACGGTGGCCGAGGATCGGCCTGATCCTGTTTGTGGCCGGGAGCGGGCTGGCCGGGCTTGGCTCCTGGTTGTGGCTGCGCGCCGAGCAGGACTACGAGCGAACGGTTGACGGCCTCTCGGTTCAGATGACCGATCAGATGGTTCACGTCGGCAATTACTCGACCGGCGGCCCGTCGACCACCCCTTACGTGGCGCTGCTGCTGACGGCGTTCGCGCTGGCCGCGCTCGGCCTTGCGCTGCTGACCCCGACGCTGGTCGCGACTGTCGCCAGGGCTGCCCGGCGGCTACCTCTGTCTGCCCGCATGGGGTTGCGCGACGCCGGCCGGCACCGGCACCGCACCGGCCCGGCGGTGGCGGCCATCATGGGCGCGGTGGCCGGATCGGTAGCGCTGGCGTTCTGGGCGGTCGCCGACCACGACTACAAGGACCGGACCTACGAGTGGTCCCTGCCCGAGGGCTGGGTGCAGGTCCAGGTGCAGGACGCTGCGGAGAACCCGGTGCCGGTCGCGCTCGGCGACATCAGCGGACTCGCTCGGGAGCTGCTTTCGGTACGCGAGGTGCTCCGAGCCAGCTCGGCGGCGGTCCCACTCCCCGGTGCGTCGACCGGGAACGAGCCCAGCTACTCGATGGCGTGGGCGCAGCCGGTAGCCGGCGGTTGCCCGCCACCGGATCGATCGGGTAGCAACGGCACGGTTGGCGTGGCGGATTCGGCCACTCTCGCGCTCGTGTTCGGTACGGTTCCGGCCGCGGTGGAACACGCGCTCGCCGACGGCAAGGCCGTGGCGACCGACTGCACGCTGATCGGACACGGAAAGGTTGCGTTCCTTCACGAGGGCATGCTCCAAGACGTGGTCTCGAAGACCGATATGCCCGAACCGATCACCATGCCGGCGGTTCTCGCCGAGCGCTCGCGGTACTTCGGCATCCCGTCGATCTTGCTCCCACCGGCGTCGCTGGACCGCTTCGGCCTGATCGGCGTGCCCGGCCAACCGATCATCGTGACCACTCGTACGCCCACCAAGGCGGAGGAGCGCGCGTTCGCCGACAGGTTGGCCGACCGCTACCCGGACGCGACGGCCTGGGTTCAGGTTGAGCGTGGTTACCAGTCAGACGACGCGCTCGTGCTGGCGGTGCTGACCGGCGCCTGTGCGTTCGTCACGCTGATCGGCACTGCCATCGCGGTTGCGCTGTCCGCGGCCGAGGCCCGCTCCGACCACGCCACGCTCCTCGCCGTGGGCGCCGACCCGCGCCGGCGTCGTGCCCTCGCAATGGCTCAGGCCGGGACGGTCAGCCTGCTCGGGGTGGGGCTCGGCGTCGTGCTCGGCGGGATCGTCGGCGCTGCCATGCTCGGTGCCGATATCAGGCGCCCGCTGCTCCTGCCCTGGGCCACGCTGAGCCAGATCGTCATCGGGATTCCGCTGCTCGGCGTTTTCATCGCCGGGTTGTTCACCAGGTCGCGGCTGCCGATGGTGCGCCGGATGGAGTAGGTGGTCGGTCCGTTCTTGAAGCCGACCCGGCGGACAGGGCAGCATCAGATCGCAAACGCTCGCCCGCGTCCGGCGCATATCTTCGGCCTTGCGGGCCTCTGTGCGCGCGGATGACCTCACATCACCGACCGGAAAGCAGGTGCAAAGTGGCTGAGCCTGGCACGTCGGGGCGACCGTCGAGCGCTTTGCGTAGGGTGCTCGTTCCTCTGGCCCTAGCTCAGTTCATTTGCAGCTTCGCCGGTTCCAACATGAACGTGATGATCAACGACATCAGCAAGGACCTCGACACGACGGTGGAGGGCGTACAGGTCGCGATCACGATCTTTCTGCTGGTCATGGCGGCACTGATGATTCCGGGTGGCAAGCTGTCCGACCGGTACGGCCGGACGCGATGCTTCACAGTTGGCCTCGGCCTGTACGGCATCGGTGCGATCTTGAGCGCGATCTCTCCAGGCCTCGGCGTCCTCATCCTCGGCAACTCGATCTTCGAGGGTGTCGGCACGGCGCTGTTGATCCCACCCGTCTACATCCTCACGACGCTGCTCTTCACCGACCTCACCTCGCGGGCACGGGCGTTCGGCGCGATCAGCGCGCTGGGAGGCATTGGCGCCGCGGCGGGGCCGTTGATCGGTGGCCTCATTACGTCGGCGATCAGCTGGCGAGCAGCCTTTGTCTTCCAGGCGCTGGTCATCGCCGTGATCGTCTGGCTGAGCCGCCAGATCCGGGATCCCCTGCCGCCTGATCCCTCCCGCCCGTTCGATACCGGCGGCGCGGTCCTCTCGGCGGTCGGCCTCGTCCTCCTCGTCATGGGCATCCTGGCCGCGGACAACAATCTCTGGCTGATGCTCGTTCTGATCGTCGCCGGCGTTCTCGTCCTCGGATTGTTCTTCCGATCGGTTCGCGCCAAAGAACGTGCCGGCGAGGAGCCGCTGCTGTCGACGAGTCTGTTCCGCAATCGCACCTCCAACCTCGGCCTCGTCACGCAGAACGCGCAATGGCTGCTGCTGACCGGCGTGTCGTTCGTTGTCTCGGCCTTCCTTCAGGTGGTTCGCGGCTACAACGCGATCCAGACCGGTGTGATCTTCACCGCGACCACGGCTGGCTTGCTTGTGTCGTCGCTTGCAGCCGAGCGCTTCGCGAAGCGCCGGGCACAGCGGACCCTGATCATCGCGGGCTTCGTCGTGACTCTCGGCGGCGTAGGCGTCTTGCTTGCGATGGTGATCGGAACCCCGAGTGCCTGGGCCTTCGCACCCGGACTTCTCCTGATCGGCCTGGGACTCGGTGCCATGTTGACCCCATCGGTCAACGTCGTTCAGTCGAGCTTCGGCGAGGATCTCCAGGGCGAGATCTCTGGCTTGTCGCGCAGCGTGTCCAACCTCGGCTCTTGCCTCGGGACTGCTATCGCCGGGACAGTCCTCGTTGCCGGAATAACGTCGACACCAGAGCGCTCGTACGCGCTTGCGATGGTTGTCTTGGCTGTGGCCGGCCTGGGTGGACTCCTGGCGGCGGTACTCCTTCCCAGGCTGCCCGCTCCGACCGGAGCCCGGCATCCCCAGCGGGAGAGCCCGCCCGAGGCCTTCGGGACGACGTAGACCTCGTGCGACAACCGATCCCTATACCGCTCGGACGAGGCCGGTCTCGTACGCCACTATGAGGAGCTGCGCCCGGTCTCTGGCGTTCAGCTTCGCCAGCAAGCGACCGATATGGGTCTTGGCGGTGGCGAGGCTCACGTGCAACGCGGCGGCGATTTCGCTGTTCGACAGCCCGCGGGCAATGAGTGTGAGCACTTCGCGTTCCCGGTCGGTGACGCCTTCCAGACCCCGCGCGGGCGACTTCCCCGGCTCTGGGCGACTGGCGAACTCGCCGATGAGGCGGCGGGTCACGCTCGGGGCGATCAGCGCATCGCCGGCGGCGATGACCCGGATCGCGGTGAGCGGGTCGGCGGGCGGGGTGTCCTTCACCAAGAATCCGCTGGCCCCGGCGCGAAGCGCGGCGTACACGTACTCGTCGAGATCGAAGGTGGTGAGGATCAACACTCGAACGTCCGCACCCTCGTCGGAGCCCGTGATCCGGCGGGTGGCCCCGATCCCGTTCACGTCGGGCATTCGGATGTCCATCAGCACGACGTCTGGCCGCTCGCGCAGCGCCACCGCGACGGACGGCTTCGGCTCCCGTGCCGGCCTCGCCGACCACGGTGAGGTCAGGCGCGGTGTCAACAAGCGCGCGAAAGCTGCCGCGGACCAGCGCTTGGTCGTCGGCGACCGCCACTCGGATTGTCACGGCGTGCCGCCATTGATGGGGATCACCGCTCGTACCTGGAAGCCGCGGCTGGGCAGCGGGCCGGCGCTGAACTCGCCGCCATAGAGGGCAACCCGTTCGCGCATCCCGACCAAGCCGTGACCGACGGTGCCGTCCGACGCCAATGCGGGCGTCGGTGGGCCGTCGTCGGCGATCTCGATGGACACGTCCTGCGCGCCGTAAGCAACAGTCACGGTGCCCAGATAACGTCGCTACGCCCGGACCCGGGCCTGCTCGCGCCCACGTGGTCGGCCGTCGTCCTCGTCGGGTACGCGGTCGTCGCGCTTGACGCGGCTGCCTGGCTGATCACCCGCCGCGACGCCTGATCCTGCGATGCAGGTTTCGTTCGCCACAGCGTCGCAACGGGTCCACGCCGGCTCCCCTGCCCTAGAGCCGGCTTGGACCCACACGAAACACTGGACGGCATGCGACATTTTCCGCCGACGCCGATCACGCGTCTTATCGACGAGACCCCGCTGTACAACCTCGGGGAAAGCTACTGTCAGGAACTCAGTCTCGACGAGCTCGTCGGATCTGGTCCATCTGATGGTGCGGACCGGCTAGCAGAGATCCGCCTGGGCTATAGGACATCCGCGGGCGAGCAGGAACTACGGCGGCTGATCGCCGCAAATGCAGGCGTCGCTGACGACCAGGTGCTGGTAACGGCGGGAGCGGCATCAGCTCTGTTCCTTCTTGGCCTGCTCCTCGGTGACGGCGACGAGGAGATCGTGGTCGTGCAGCCGTGTTTTCCGCCCACTCTCGCCGCGCTACGCGGCATCGGTGCCCGAGTCGTCACCACTCAGCTCCGCTTTGAGGACAGCTATCGACTCGACCTGGCCGCCCTGAGCGAGAGTCTTAACGGCCGGACGCGGCTGGTCATGCTCTCCTCTCCGCAGAACCCGTCCGGCGTCGTATTCGCCGAGGCCGAGATTGAGCAGCTCCTCGCGGCGATGTCGCGCCGCTGCCCCGAGGCGCTGCTGCTGGTCGATGAGGTCTATCGCGAGTCGGTCTACGGCCAGGCACCCGTGCCGGCGTCGTTCGCCTCGCTGTCGCCGCGGGTGCTCACGTGCGCGTCGCTCTCAAAGTCCCATGGCGCGGCCGGCCTGCGCATCGGATGGCTGACTGTGCAGGACCCCGAGCTGTACGACCAGCTGCGCCTGGCGAAGGTCAACGCGGCCATCTCGTGCGGAGCAATCGACGAGGCCCTCGCGGCAGAACTTCTCAGACGAGCAGAATCGCTCCTCGCGCCTCGGCGGGCGTTTCTCGCCGAGGCGCTAGCCGTGGTCGAGACGTGGGTTCGCAGCCAGAGCGACCTAGTCCGCTGGGTACGTCCGGACGCCGGGGCGA
Organism: Actinomycetota bacterium; assembly: GCA_046735375.1. GTDB lineage: Bacteria > Actinomycetota > Actinomycetes > JAKEEW01 > JAKEEW01 > DASYTV01. The sequence continues at coordinate 5,819 of JBKPTD010000046.1, forward strand.
TCTGTTGTATCCAGCTCGACCCTGCCACGTTTGGGCAGAAGGGCATGGAACGCTTCTATGCCGCGCTCGCCGAACGCCAGACCAGCGTCGCACCGGGTGAATGGTTCGGCGACAGCGCGAACGTCTTTCGGCTCGGCTTTGGCTATGAGCCGATGGACAAGCTCAAGACTGGCCTCGAGATCATCAGCGACGCTCTTCGAGCGTAAGCGCGGGGGGCTGTGCGGCTTATCCGTTGAACAATCAACGATCTCGCAGTCCCATGGTCGGAGGGACCACAGGATCTGTTCGCATGGGCTTGACCATCGAGCTCCTCGGCCGCCCCCGTCTCGTCAAGAGGTCGGGCGAGGCTTACCGGTATGCGGCGGCCGCGGTCCTGCTCGCCGCCGATATCGAGAACCCGTCACTCGAGCGGCTGGTGGTCGCGGGACCGGCCAGCTCACGGCCAGCGCGCAGATCACTGGCGATAGGCCTTTGCTGCACCCGTGACGCCGCGACCCCTGCGGGCTGCCCTCATCATCACTCGATCCTCGACATCACATCGTGCCTGCTTGTCCGAGTGTCGTCGGTGGCGCATCCTGGGCCCTGTGCCAGGCGACGCCCGGGGGCCGGAGGGCGCGGCGAAGCGGATCGAGCGTTTGCTGCGGACCGTCGACCGGTTCCAGCAAAAGCACACTGTGTTTGGCTTTCCGATCGGTGTGGTCAAGAAGTTCGGCGACGACAGCGGGGCCAAGCACGCCGCGCTGCTCGCGTACTACGGCTTCTTCTCCGTGTTTCCGCTCTTGCTCGTGTTCACCACGGTGGTCGGGTACACATTGGCGAACGACGCCGCGCTCAGGCAGCGGGTCATCGACAACGCGATCGCACTGTTCCCCGTCCTGGGCCCGCAGCTCGCAGGCAGCATCGAAACGATTCAGGGCTCAGGCCTCGGACTCGTCGTCGGTATCGTCGGCACCCTGTGGGCCGGACTTGGCATTACCCAGAGCGCGCAGGATGCGATGAACGCGGTCTGGAACATCCCCCGCAAGGACCGGCCTGGGTACTGGCTCCGGCTGGCCAGAGGATTCGGCTCCCTCGTGCTGCTAGGTGCCGCCATCGTCGCGGCCACCGGTCTGGCCGGGTTGGGCACCACGACCACTGGCATCCTCGGCCGAATCTCACCGCTTGTCGGGTCCCTCCTGGTCAACCTGCTGCTGCTGGCAGTCATGTTCCAGGCCCTGACCGGCATCTGGGTGCCATGGCGCAAGCTGCTGCCCGGCGCGGCCGCCGGCGCGGTGGCCTGGAGCGCACTGCAGGCATTGGGCGTGTACATCATCGACCGCCAGCTGGACCGCGCAAACCTCGTCTACGGCGTGTTCGCCATCGTGATCGTGCTGCTTTCCTGGTTGTACCTGAGCGCCCAGCTGCTGCTGTACGCCGCGGAGATCAACGTGGTCCTGGCCCGGCGGCTATGGCCCAGGAGCCTTCTGCCGCCGCCACTCACTGAGCCGGACAAGCGGGTGCTGATCGCACTGGCCGAAACGGAGGAGCGACGGGCCGGCGAGATCGTCGAGGTCAGGTTCGCTCCCGATGCGCCCGGCGGTGACGAGTCTCAGCGGAGTGAGAATCAGGAGCAGAAGGCCGACCATTTTGACGCGGACCGCCACGGCGGTGACGGTGCTCGTTCTTCAGGTTCGGGAGGCTAGAGCTTCGACACCGATCTGAACGGGGGCTTTCGGAGGTGGACCGCGGTGGGATGCATCTGCGGCGCGGGTTGTATTGGCTTCTCCCGGCTGTTGCGGCGAGCCTCATCGGCGGTGTTATCAACGCCTGGCTTTTCCTCGTTCGTGTGCCGAACTAGGCAGCTCTACCGGATGAGGCAGAACGGGTGGCCGGCCGGGTCGGTAAAGACCCTGAAGCGCTCACCGCCGGCGTCGAGGCGAGCCGCGCCGAGCTCCATTGCCCGGGCCTGACCGGCGTCGAGGTCCTCGACAAGGAGGTCGAGGTGAGCCTGCTGTGGGTACGCCGGATCCGGCCAGCGAGGCGGGTTGTACTCCTCGACCTGCTGGAACAGGACGTTCTTGCCGTCGGCTGAGATGAGTGCGCCCTCTGGACCGTCGTAGGTGACTTCCATGCCGGTGAGGTCGGAGTAGAAGTGAGCCAGAGCTGATGCGTCGGGGGCGTCGATCGTCACCCCGAACAGGCCCATCACAGGGCCGACGCCGTCGGTCTGGCAGAGATCGAACGGGTGTCCGGCCGGGTCCGCCAGCGTGATCCAGGTCGGGCCGTCGGCCAGGCGGGTCGCGCCGAGGCGGACCGCTCGCTCGGCCTCAGCCGAGGGATCGTCAGTCTGCAGATCGAGGTGGAACTGCTGAGGATACTGCTGTCCTGGCCACCGCGGCGCGACGTGATCAGGTGCATGTTGGAACTCGATCTCCTGACCGTCCGGACTCCGGATGCCGAACCGATCAGCGTCCCGTCGGACCACGTCCCAACCGGTGAGCTCGGCATAGAACGAGCCAACCTTCTCGATATCCGCTGCGTCGAAGATGGCGAGATCCAAGCGAGCTGTCGAAGTCATAGCCACATCCTGCCGCAACCCACCGACCAGAACCGCGCCACACCGCAAGGCCGACCGCGGCCCCTGCCGGTGGTGACTCGCGGACCTCGCCCTCAGACATAGCTGAACAGCGGCGGAAAGACGAGGACCACGATCCAGGCCCACGCGGCGTACACCGAAAGGTAGCCGGTCTGCCAATGCTCCAACGCCGCGAACGGCGCGCGCCTACGGACAAACCTCAGCAGGAGCCACGCTGACCAGGCGAGGTTCGCCAGCAAGATGAGGTTCTCGCCGAGCGTTGCGGCTTTGTTGGGTGTCGTGCCGTACTCGCTGATGCGGCCGGTGATCGCCAGGAGCACCAGCACGTCGATGGCTAGTGCGCTGACCACGAGGGCGAGCTGGAGTTCGTCGAACAGGCCGGGCCGAGCTAGGGGGTCGCGGGCTGAGAACGAGTAGAGCAGCAACCCCAGCACCACGACGAGCAGCAGATTGAACAGGATCAATGCCTCTCGCTCAACGTCGATGCCGGCGCCGGTCGAGCCAACGGCAATAAGGAAGGTCAGCAGCACTGCCGTGAAGAGCGGAGTGAACAGCCGCGCGAGCACCGGAGCGATGTTCTCGACCACACTTTGCTTGGCCTCGACGAGCCACCCGGCCACGACGATCGCACCCACGACGCCGCAGGGAAGGAGCCACTGGGTGATGAACTCTTCCGGGTCGTTCCCGATGGCCTCGAAGGCGCCATATGTGAACGCGATCAGTACACCGCCGCCGAGGGCCATGAGTACGAAGTAAACGAACCACTCGCCGGTGAAGCGAATGAAGTCCATACGTGGACGCGACGAGCGCCAGTCGTCGCCGACATAGGCCAAGCCCACCGCGAACCAAAAGGCGATGGGCAGGTGGATGCTGGTGAGGACTACCGACTGCGAGGTGTCGGCCAGAGGATAGGCGTTGGCCGCCGCGGCGCCGAGCGCGAACAGCGCAACTAATGTCTCGATCACCGGGCGTCGGGCCTGACGGCGCCAGGCTAGGAAGGCCGCCAGCCAGGGCAGCGCGAATAGGCTGAGATTCGGCCCGTAGAACGAGCCGTCCTCGCCGAACTTCATCCCGAACAGTCCCGGCACCTTGATGGACACCGCGGCGCCCGCTGCGCAGATGACCATCACCTGCAGCTCTCGGCGCGACCGCGGATCCGCCACCGGGCCGCCGGTCCCGCCGCTCAGCACCAGCTGCTTCCACAGTCGTTCCGAATGCTCACGGGCGAACTCGCGGGACAGCTCGTCGAGGCTGCCCATTCGTTTGACTGCGACCAGGAACGCCTCATCCGTGCTCAGGCCGGTAGCGACGAGCTCGTCGACAGAACCGCGAAGATGGTCCTCGAGTTCGTCGGCGTCAGACGCCTGCAGTTCCCGGCGGCGCTGCACGTAGTGACGCCACTGCTCGAACTGTCCCTCCAGTTCCTGACCCTCGTGCGCCGTCATGCCCGATACTCCAGCGGGATCGCCGTCAGCGGCCTGCGGTCGCTGCCCACGGGATGTCCGAGCTCAGGGGGTCATGAGTCGTGGCGTGCCGCGACTGCGGCGGCGATGGCGAGGTCCTCCCAGGACATGCCAACGCTTTTGAAGACCAACGGCCGGTCGGCGGGTACAGTGACGGCGCCGGTCAGCACGTGCCGCATCGGCACCAGATCGCGGGGGGTCAGCATGCCCTCGGCGATCGCGAGGACGACATCTCCGGCCTCGCGCAGAGCGGTGGCGATGTCTTCGACGACTACGGTTGCGCGTCCGAGTAGCGGCGCGTCGAGTTCGCGGGCGTCGGGTTCGTGGGAGCCGATTGCAATCACCACGGCGTCGTTGCGTACCAGAGTTGAGTCGAACACGGGCGATCGTGCCGAGGTCGCGCAGATGACGACGTGAGCTGACCGCAGCGCCTGATCGGCCTGTGACGATCCGAGCCTGACCGCATCGAGGCGGGTCCGGGTCGGGTCTCGGACCAGGTACGTGACGGCCTCAAGTGAGCGGACGGCGGCGAGGGTGGCGACGTGGCCGGTGGCCTGCGGGCCGGCTCCGATCACCGCGACCCGCAGCGGTCGGTTGGGTAGCCGTTTGAGAACTGCCGTGACCGAGACTGCCGGGGTGCGCAAGGTGGTCAGCGCGGTTCCATCGAGCGCCGCGCGCAGCGCGAGGGTCTCCTGGTCGAATAACAGGTAGACCGCCTGGATGCGGGGCAGGCCATGGCTCGGGTTGGCCGGGGCTATGGTCACAACCTTCACTCCGGCAGCGGCCGGGGTCTGCGAGGGCATCAACAGGAATTCACCCTGCGCCAGGCCGACGGAGACGCGAGGCGGATCGGTGGCCGGGTCCACCCCGCTGAGCAGTGCATCGGTGATGGCTCCAACCGCTGCGGCGGGTCCAAGCGCGGCCACGGCGCTGGCGTCGAGGAACCTCACCGCAGCAGGAACCCGGGGACCAATGGGTCGTGCGGATCGATCGAGAACACATGCGTTCCGGTCCGGTAGGCCATGCCGGTCACCTGTGGGATGACGGCGGGACGCCCGTCGACGTCGACCGTGCCCAGCACAGTACCGGTGAAGGTGCTGCCGATGATCGAGTCGTGCCTCAGCACGGCCCCGGCCGGCAGGCGACCCTCGGTGGTGAGCACCGCGAGCCGGGCGCAGGTGCCCGAGCCGCACGGGGAGCGGTCAACCTCGCCATCGGCGAAGACGGTCACGTTGCGCTGGTGCACCTGTCCGGCGCCGTCGCCGAGGTCGTCGACCCAGATGGTGCCGTAGATGCCGGTCAACCGTGGGTCGCTCGGGTGCTGGGCGTACCGGGTGTCGTTGAGCGCCCACTTGATCTCGCGGCCGAGCGTGATGAGTTCACTGAGATGCTCCCGGGTGACCGACAGACCCAGCTGAGCTGCGGGCAGCGTCGCGTAGATCGCCCCGCCGTACGCCACACTCACCCGCACCTCACCGCGCGACGTGGTCACCCGTACGTCGGTGGCGACCACCCAACTGGGCACGTTGACGAAGTCAATGGCGATGACATGGCCGTCCTCGCGGTGTACGCGCGCGATTACCCTGCCCGACGGCACGTCGATCACGACATCCACGTTGCCGGTCACCGGCGCCTCGACTCGACCGCTCTCCACGGCCCATACACCCACGGCGATGGTGCCGTGCCCGCAGGCGGTCGAGAAGCCGTCCTTGTGCCAAAACAGCACGCCTAGATGAGCACCGTCATCGTCCGGCGGCACAATGAACCCGCCATACATGTCCGCATGCCCACGCGGCTCCGAGCAGAGCAATGCTCGCAACCCCTGGACGTCGGCGTCCTCGATCGCCCGGGCGCGGCGCTCGGCCACCGTCGCGCCCGGGATGCGTATCGGAGAGTCCACCACGATCCGGAACGGCTCCCCGCCCGTGTGATAGTCCGTGGTCGCGATCGTCGATGGAAGCACAGTGGCAGCCTGTCACGCCGGCCCATGGCCCAGGAACAACCGTGAGCCAGGTGCCGGCGACCTGACGCCCCCGCGTAAGGCGTGATAGTTGATCGTGGCTTCGAGCTCACTCGTGGCGAGTATTGAGAGTCTGGACGGCCACGACGTCGATCGGCTCGTCCCGGCCCCGCACCAAGAGGCTGCGCCGCTCGCGTCCCTCCAGTTCCACGCCTGCCGCCCTCGCGGCGTCCAGGCTGACCAGGACTTCGCCGGCCGCGGCGGCCGAGGCGAGTCGCGCAGTGGCGTTGACCGGGTCGCCTAGGGCGGTGAAGTCCTCGACTGTGCCCTCAGGCCCGGTGGCCCCGACAAACGCGATGCCGGTGTGAACCGCCGTCCCAATTGGAATCGGTCCAGACGGCGACGCATCCGGGCGCGCTGCATGCTCGGCCAGGTCGAGCGCCGCCTCCAGCGCCGCGGCCGTGTGGTGAGGTCCGCTGATCCCGCCGAAGAAGAGGCCGATGACCTCGTCTCCTACGATCTTGTCGACGATGCCGTCGTGACCAGCGATCACATCCGACGCTAACCGGTAGAACCGGTGCAGGAAGGCGTAGAACTCAGTCGGCAGCATCCGCTCACCCATGCCCGTGGATCCGCGCACGTCGGAAAACAGGAGGGACACCGGGATCTCGACCCCGCTTAACCCCTGCTTGCGGAGCTGGACGACGCACTTGGAGCATAGGGCCGGGTTGCCTGGGAAGCGGCCGTAGCCGAACTGCCGGAAGACGACTCCACCGGCGCCGTCAAAGGGCGCTTCACAGATCTTGCAGCGCGACGACGACGGCACACGGTGGAACCGGCGGCGATGGCGCGCGAACCCTGGGTTCTCGCCAGTCAGCACCGCACGTACCTGCTCCGCAGTCATCCGACCCGGCATGCCCTCAATGTACCTGCGGAGCCCATCGCCACAGGACGGAAGCGACGAGCACAGGCTCACGGCGGTGAACGCACGCTCAGGCCGCCGCCATCAAGCGAGGTTCTGCCGTTGCGGGGCGTTCGACTGGAGAGTCCATGGAGGCGCACATGAGTTCGTTGTCAAGGTCCGAAGCTGGTGCTATGCAGAGGAGGTGATCGTTCCGCTGTACCGCGCCGGGGTGGCAGCGGTGACAGCAGCGGTGCTGGCAGGCCTGTCCGGCGCTGCCGGCCTGAGTGCGGCCGCCGTGCCGCTGGCGGGCGCAGCGGTCACCGTCCAGGACGCGACTGGGGACGTGGTGATCGACCGATGGCCGGACCCGGGTCAGCCCCTCGCCGAGCCGCGTGCCGACCTGACCTCCGCGGGAATACAGATCGGCCCTACCGACCTCCGGCTGACCACGACGGTCGCGCAGTTCACCGACCCCACGAACGATCCGCTGTGGACGCAGCAGGGATCCTGGACTGAGCTTCGCTGGTGGATCGACGTCACCGCGGACGGTGGCGCCGATTACTTTGTGGTCTACGGCTACGACTCACGCAGTACCACCCCGTTCTATGCCCAGCTGGCCGATGCGAGGGACTCGACGGGTCCCGGGTGCATCGGCACGCCGTCGTACGACGCGTCAGCGCGGCTCTACGTCGCGTCGTTCGCTCTCTCGTGCCTGCCGGCTCGTCAGATGCGGGTGCTCTCTCGCATCGACATAGATCTGGACCCGCTAAACCACTACGCCGGCCGCGCCATCGACTTCGCCCCGGACCAGCCCAACTGGGGGTTCGGCGCGGTCGCGTGGTCAGGCCCGGCCGTACGGGTGGGGGTCCGCGCCGACCGGCCCGCCGTCTTCCGCGGTGGGACATGGTATCTGCGGGCGGGCGTGGGCTCCAGCGACCGGACTGTCACCAGCTTCGGCTTCGGACGCGCTACTGACAAGCCGATCTTCTGTGATTGGGATGGCGATGGCGATCGAACGCCCGGAGTGTTCAGGGACGGACGGTGGTATATCCGGAACAGCAACACCGGCGGCCAGGCCCAGAAGTCCTTCACCTTCGGCCGGGCCGGCGATATCCCGGTGTGCGGGCACTGGCCGAACTACCGGGGCGAAGCGCGTGTGGAACATCCCGGTGTCTACCGCGCTGGAGTCTGGTATCTGCGGTACTCGCTGACTACCGGCCCCGCGGACTACACGCTCCGCTTCGGAGACGCTAGGTCGAAGCCCGTCGTCGGCGACTGGAACGGCGACGGATACGACCAACCCGGCATCTTCCGCGACGGCCGATGGCAGCTAGCGGACACGTTCTGGGCCGAGGTCGACCCCAACGATGGCAAGCAGTTCACCTACGGCCGGGCTGGGGACCTTCCCGTGGTCGGCGACTGGAACCGCGACGGCATAGTGACGATCGGCGTACGGCGTGGCAGGACCTGGTACGTGTCGAACGTCCTCGGCGGGGCGACGTCGTCGTCCTTCCTCTACGGCTACTCGACCGACCGGCCCGTGGTCTGGCGCTGACAGCCCTCGCTCGCTCCCTCAGTGTGCTCGGTACGCGCCCGAGCACATGCGGGTGGGTCAGTGTTAGCGACCGGCGGATCGTTCGTGTCTTGGTGTTCAGAGTCGAACACGGTTAGCCACTCTGCTGTTCGTGGTCGGTAGCCGTAGCGGCGCAGGAGTTCGTGGGCGACGCGGGCGACAACATGACGGGTTCCGAACAGCCAGAGAGCGATGGCGATTGGTGGTACCAGACACCAGACCACGATGCGCTGTACAGCGGGGATTGACCGCCACCCTCTCCTGAACTGCTTCACGGACAGGTCGGGTCGCATCACCGGGATACGGAGGCTTGCATAGTCGATTCGCTGAACGGTCAGTGCAAGCCGACGGCTCCGCGCGGAAGCCGGTAGGCGAGCGTCAGCGCCACATACCTATCGAGGCGCCCACTCGATCGAGGCGATCGCAGTACCAGTCGGCTCGGCCGCCAGGTCCACACCGACCGTTCTCACACGAGCACTCTAGAGATCAGCTTGGGTGCGCGCTCATGTCGCTTCCGCGACCAGTACCGGTCGACAGCCCAGGAGGCATGCTGGAAAGGCGCGGCTAACCTGCTCGCTGTGTGGGTGGCGGGGATCGGATGGCGGGGCGGCCAGTACGAGGTCGCGATCGTCGACGAGCTGGGGCGCACAATGGCGGGGCCGAGCGTGTTCGACGGGCGCCGGGTGGGCGAGCTGGTCCGGGTCCTGCTCGACCAGGCGGCGCGGTGTGGCGGGACGTTCGGGTGCGTGGTGGACAGTACGAACGGCACGCTCGACGGCCATCTCATGGCAGCCGGCCTCGCGGTGTACCGGGCGGACCCGTGGATGCTGCCGGACCGGCCGCCGCACGGCTCGGTACCGGCGCGGGTGCTGGCCGCCACCGATCCAGCCGGACTGACCCGGCTGCGCCCCGAGACCGGCAGCCTGGGCGGCCGCGAGGCTGAGTACTGCGCGGCGGTCGCGGCCAGTGCGGACGCCGAGAGGGAGCTGGCCCGGTCGGGCCGGTGGCTGGTGCGCGGCAGCGGCGTCCGGCCGGAGGTCGCGCTCACCTTCGACGACGGTCCGCATCCGGTCTTCACCCCGCTGGTCCTCGACGTCCTGGCGCGCTACCGAATCCGGGCGACATTCTTCTGCGTGGGATTGTGCGCGGTCGCCTACCCTGAGCTGGTCGCGCGCATCGTCGGGGAGGGCCACACCGTCGGCAATCACACCTGGTCCCACCCGTACTTGCCCGACCTCACCCGGGACGAGGTCCTGCGGCAGGTCGACACGACACGTGAGGTGATCGACGCGGTCGCCGGCACGGCACCGGTGATGGTGCGCCCGCCGTACGGCTCGCGTACCCCCGATGTCCTGCGCTGGCTCGCCGCCCGCGATCTGACCACAGTGCTTTTCGATGTCGACGCGCGGGACTGGACCACCCCCGGAACCGTTGCCATCGTGGCGACGGTGACCACCAGCGCCGCGCCCGGGTCGATCGTGCTCATGCACGACGCGGGCGGCGACCGTACCCAGACCGTCGCCGCCCTTCCCCGCATCGTGGAGGCGCTCGGCGGACGCGGACTCCGCTTCGTCACCGTCGACCAGCTTGGTTAGAGCTTCTTCCCGTGCTGCGGCGGGACATCGAGCGGGCGTGCCGGCGGGTCTGATGCATTGACGACTGAGGTATCGCGTGGACAAGATCCCTCCACACCCCGGCTGATTTCGACGCCAGCCGCAAAACCCAGGCTCCTGTGGCTGACTTTGCGATCCCGCCGATCTGCCCGTGTGCAGAGGACGGTGAAGCCCGGTTCGTAGGCTTTGCATGTGGCCGCAGTGAACCCGGATGACGACACGGTCCGCCGGTACGTGGTCCGGCATTACCGGTACGACCCGGACCGGCGCGAGCGTCGCCATGTCGTCGTGGGCGCGTTCGACAACGAGTCTGAGTACGACGCTTGCCTAGTCGCCGCAGACGCAGCGCTGGGCGCGCGGCGGGACTCCGGCGAGGTTGTGGATCCTCGCGAGCATATCTCCGGCACGGTGTACGAGCCCGGGTACCGGCGGCTGCAGCAGAACGGGCGCCTGCTCAGGCGGGCGGCCGAGCACGGCGTGTGGCCCCCGAACTGGCAAGACATTGAGCTGCCATCCAATGTCGGTATCGTCCAGGTCGGCCATCCCGACAAGCGGACGCCATGGTGGCGGCAACTATTTCGCTGGATGGGGCTTCTCATCCCCACCAGCGGGCACTGGCGCGGCGACGGCAACTGATCGCCTTGTGCACGGTTCGTCGTTCACGCGTGGTGGTCGGCTGGCCGAGCTCGCCGATCGAAGCCCGGGGCGGCCAAGCGGCCAATTGTGCATTGGCGCGTTGCGCCCAGTCGATCTGGACGGGCGCGTTTCAGCGCGTCTAAGACCGGCGCGCACCCACGTCGCATCTGATGGGTCACCATTGGCGGCGTTATATTGACGCCGGCCGCGGTGTCGTGCGTCAACAGCTCCCGCGGCACAGCCTGCCGTCGAAGGAGGCCGCACATGAAGCTGCAGGACTTTCCCCGGTATTCGTTGACGTTCGGACCGAGCCCGGTCCATCAACTCGATCGACTCACCAAGCACCTCGGCGGAGCTACGGTCTGGGCCAAGCGCGAGGACTGCAATTCGGGGCTCGCCTTCGGCGGCAACAAGACCCGCAAGCTCGAGTACATCGTTCCCGATGCCTTTGCCAGGGGAGCCGACACCCTGGTCTCGATCGGGGGGATCCAGTCCAACCACACCCGCCAGGTAGCGGCCGTCGCAGCCAAGCTTGGCCTCAAGTGTCGCCTCGTGCAGGAAAGATGGGTGGACTGGGACGACCCGGGCAACGACACGGTTGGCAACATCCTGCTGTCGCGCATCATGGGCGCGGACGTGCGCCTCGACCCGGCTGGCTTCGACATCGGGATCCGCAGCTCCTGGGAAGAAGCCATACGTGAGGTCGAGGCAGCCGGCGGAACGCCTTACGGCATCCCCGCCGGCGCGTCTGAGCACCCGCTCGGTGGACTCGGCTTCGCCAACTGGGCCTTCGAGGTCGCGGAGCAGGAGCGGCAGCTCGGAGTTTTCTTCGACACGATCATCGTCTGCACGGTTACCGGCTCCACCCATGCAGGCATGATCGTCGGTTTTGCGGCCCTGCAGGAGAGCGCGAACGGTCGCCCCCGACGGGTCCTCGGCATCGACGCATCCGCGACCCTCGAGAAGACCCGCGACCAGGTTGCACGGATCGCCCGCCACACAGCCAAGCTCATCGAGCTCAGCCGGGATCTGAGTGACGATGAGATCACCGTCCTGGAGGGTTGGGCTGGGGACTACTACGGCATCCCGGTCGATTCGACGATCGAAGCCATCAGGTTGAGCGGCTCGCTCGAGGGCATGATCATCGACCCGGTCTACGAGGGGAAATCCATGGCTGGACTGATCGACCTGGTCAGTTCGGGCGAAATCCCGAAGGATTCCACGGTCCTCTACGCCCACCTGGGCGGGCAGCCGGCGCTCAACGCCTACGCGGGCATCTTCGACTGAACTCAGTGCCGAGCAACCTGTGACTCGCGGGCCGGAGGCCGCCCGCCATCGGTGCGCTGACCTGCGACCGCCGTGTGATCTCGCGCATTATTCGGCGAGTGAGCGTCGCGCCGTTGCCTGTTGGTTGGTCCGGGACCGTCTGGCGGTGGCACGCAGCTGTCACGGGTTGCGTATCGGCATGAGGCCGTCTTAGTGATTGGTCCGCGCCTACGACGGTCGTGCGATCCCGGGCGTGAGTCGGCGACTCAGCGTCCCGCCGGGAGTTGTTGGTTGGCTCGGGACCACCTGGCGGTGTCGGGCACCGGTTAGCACGGTGGCGTGTCGGCGTCAGGCCAGTCTCCTGGCCGACATGGGACGATGCACGGACTCTCACGACGGCGGCCTGTCGCATTCGCGCGAGTCTGTGTCGTCACCAGGGGGACCTGTCGCCACTCCGGATCAGCTGGCGGTGGCGCGCTTCTGTCAGAGCGGTGGCGGGTCGGGGTCGGTGTCGGCTGGTTGGGGATCGTCGTTGTCGGCGGGTGGCGGCCTGGATTCTGTTTCTGTTTGCGGGTGTGGCGGGGGTGGATCGAGGATGGGTCCGATGGCTGTGGGGGGCCGGTCGTAGGTGTGTCCGGTGGGGGAGCGCCAGTGGAAGTGGCCGGGGTCGGGTTGTGTGAGGTGCCAGCCGGCGTGGGTTTTGCCGTTGTGGTGGGGGCGGCAGGGCGGCCCCAGGTTCGCGTCGGCGGTTGGCCCGTCG
>JBKPTD010000047.1:0-9453 GCA_046735375.1 Actinomycetota bacterium
GAGACCATGAAGATGGCCACCCCGGTCACCAGGAACGCCCAGAAACCACCCGACCGCGCCGCCCTCGGCGTCCCCGCTGGTGTGCGTGCGATCTCGATGCTCATCTCAAACTCCCTAACATAGTGAGTAGTCACTAACTTCGATGTCGAAAAAAATTTGGCTGCCCACCGCATCCGACGCGGCCGTCACTCCAACGGTCGCATGGTGGCGAGGCGGGCCCACCGGTCGTCTAGCTCGTCGAGTTCCATGGCGGCGCCGGTGTTCAGCAGCATGCCGATCGCGAAGAACTGCATCACGTCCTCCTCCGGTGCGCCGCTGACGCGTTCCACCGTTGCCCACAGCTCGGCGAAGCCAGCGCGCGCCGCATCCCGGATCTCTCGGTCGTGGGACTCGACGTACGTCTGCATCTGCAGGAGCAGCCACTGCCGGTCGGCAAGTAGGTCTTTGTACGCACGCCCCATGGCCGCGAGCGCCTCCTGACCGACCAAACCGTCAGCTGACCTCTCGAACTCTGCCTTGATCCGCGCGACGCAGCGATTCGAGGCGGCGATGAACAGGTCCTTCTTGGTGGCAAAGAGCCGGAAGAGGTAGGGCTGGGAGATGCCGGCCCGACGGGCTATGTCTTCGGTTGAGGTGCCGGAAAAGCCGCGTTCTGCGAACTCCGCGACGGCCGCACGCAGCACCTCTTCGCGCCGTTGGTCGCTGCTCATTCGGATTCCGGTTGCCGTCATGGAAGCAAAGTTAGTGGTCACTCACTAACTTGTCAAGTCCTCGGCGCACAACTGCGCACGGGTGGCACTATCGAACCGATGCTCAATCGACCCCCGCACGTGCCGGCGAAGGAGGGGTGGGGATGCCCTGGAGAGAAGTCGATCAGTTGGGTGCGGCGCCCGGGTGGCCACCGGAGGTCCCGCCGTGGCAGCCGACGCCAGACCCGTGGCCCTTCCCTCGACCTCCAGGGACGCTCCCGCCCGTCGACCCACCCCGGCCAGGTTTGCCAGAGTGGTGGGAACCGCCAGGCCGAGCCGCGGACCTTGAGGCGCAGCTGCTCGACCGGCGAATCGTTCTGCTGTCGGGCTACTTGGATGGCGCGGTTGCGAACCGGGGCGCAGCCGCGGTCATGCTGCTGGATGCGCGCAGTGCAGACCCAATCGAGATCCGCATCAGCTGTTACGACGGCGAGCTCGAGGCCGCCAGCACCCTCGCCGAGACGATTGATCTCGCCCGATCGCAGGTACGGGCGGTGGGCAGTGGCACGATCGGCGGACCAGCTGTGCTGGCCTATGCGGCGGCGCGGCATCGAGCGGCTCATCTGCACAGCACGTTCCAGCTACGTGAGCCTCGGATGAGGGCCGAGGGCCGCGCCACCGAGATCGCGGTACAGCTCGAGCGACAGCAGCAACTGTTCGCTCGATGCGTGGCCCGCCTCGCGGAGGCGACCGGTCAGACGGTGGAAACGGTGGAATCGGACCTGCGTGCCGGGCGGATGCTGTCAGCGGAGGAGGCAGTCGCCTACGGCCTGGTGCATGAGCTCCTGTCCCGCGCCACCGAGAAGCCCTGACGCACCGGCCTAGCTCTCGTCCGCCCTGCGGATACGTCTGCCCGCGATGCGGCTGGGGATGATTCGAACGAAGTGCTCTCGTGGCCCGCCCGGCCACGGCTGCACACCTGACTGCATGGCCGTTTCTCGTTCGGTCTCTGAATCGACGTGGTGCGCCGCACCTTGGATGAGAACGCTCCAGCCTTCTCGCGCAGCCTCGTCGATCTGGTCGATCTCAAAGGCCACCTTGAATTCCGCGCCGGCGATGCCGGTGCGCAGATCCTCGCCCATCGGGCTGTCCTGCGCCGTCCGGAACACGATCGTTCCTTCATGCAGCTTGTAGTTGACCGGAAAGATCGACAGGCCCATTCGGCTGGTGAAGGCGATCCGCCCGACGCCCCCCGACGAAATCAGCCGAAGGCACTCGGCCTCATCGAGCTTTTCCAGCAGTCGTTCTCCGTTATCCGCGTCGCGTGTCGGCTCCCGGTTGGCCGAGTCGGATCGTGTGTCGCCGCTGGTGCTGTCAGCCATGAGTGATCCTGTTCGTGATCCGGCGAAGGATCGGTGGACGTTCCGGCGCCATCAGCGTAGTAACCGCCACCGATTCCGCTGGAATCGGGAGGCTCGACGCCTCCGCGCGACGGGCCTGCGATCGGTCGGGGATCAGGTATCAGGCAGCCGGGATGGTGCGCTGGTAAGCGTCGGCCTGGAACGCCGGGTACAGACCGACGGACTCGTACAGCCGTAGCGCGCCGGTCTCGTTCTGCGTGTCAACCCCCAAACCAGCCCAGGTGCAGCCGCGGGCGGTGTAGGCGGCGAACGCGTGCTCGAGCAGGAATCGGGCGATCCCGCGGCCGCGATACGCGGACAGGACCCCGAGATTGCGCACCCAGCCGGCGTTCTGCTCCTTGAACGATCCCGTCGACTGGCAGATCCCGACCGGGACACCGTCAAGGTCAGCGAAGAACCACTCGGCGAAGTCGGGGTCCTGCTCGGCGTCGATCCGCCCGCGGAAGGCTGCGAGCGTCATCTCTGCCGAGCCCCAGTGCTCGGCGAACGAGTCGACGAGGACGCGGTGCCAGTCGGACCAGTCCCGCTCGGAGGTCGGGTCGAAGACCCGTACGGTCACACCGGCAGGCGGCACCGGGAACGGCCGTGGAGCGTCGAAATCGATCCGCATCCGGCTGAATCGGCGGCTCACCTTGAAGCCGTGGTCGAGGAGGATGGTCGGCCAGGCATCGTCGCCGACGACGGCGTACCCGGTGGCGAGCACCTCGCTCAGCCCACGGTCGACGGCACGCTCGGAGACCCGCGCCACGATGGCGCCGACCAGCGCGGGTCGTACCCCGGCGTCGATCCCCGGGGTGCTATAGACGTCGAAGTCGTCCTTGTCGTCGCCGTAGTTGCTTGCGATGAACGCCCATGCGCAGACGGTGCCGGAGTCATCACGAACGACCCATGTGTCGCGCTCGGGTTCGGTATGGCTGCCGTTGTAGACGTCGACGACATCGCTGCCGGCGAAGTCGGGATAACCCAGGGTGGCGATGTCGTTGGCATGCACAACAGCAAGGACGGCCTCGGTGTCATCGAGGGACTGCCGGCCGACCGTGTAGCCGGCCGGCATGCCCGGCACGTCGAACGTATGCGAAGTCACCACTGCGTAGCCTGCACAAGGCTCGACCAGAACACCAATCGAATAGAGGCTCAGTCGACGAGGGGCTCAGTCCTGCTGCCGCGCGCGGCGGGAAATCTGACGCCAGTTACTGTGGTGTGCCCGATCCGGACAAACCACTGTTTTTGCCCGGCCTGCCAGGGAAAGAGCACAAGCTCCTCGGCAGCGTAGATGTCGGAGAAGTGTTCCAGTCGCTCCGCCGCTCCTTTGACGACGACACTCCATGCTTCGCCGCTGGCTGGGTCGTATCCGTCGCTCTCGAAGGCCACTCGCGACCTAGCGGTCACGGCGAACAGCTTGGTGCCCTCGGCCGTACGGAACACGACCGTATGGCCGTCAACCGCAAAGTTGACCGGGAAGATCTCTGGCTCTCCGGTGAGGACTACGGCCAGCCGACCGACATCCGCTGCCCTGAGCAGACGCCAGCACTCGTCCTCGCTGAGAACGGTGACACCACTATCAGGAGCGGTCTCCATCTAGTGAGGATGGCACGTCCGCCGCTGCCGGTCACTGATGTCCGGAACCTGCTCGGCCGGGATGTCGTCCTGCGCGGCGGCTCCAGTCGCAAGACCGATCAGGAATCGAGAAGCACGGGTCACTGGTCCGTACCTAGCGTGACGGTCATGTGCATTACCGCCAAGCAGCAAGGGAGACAAGGCATGAAAGCGCACGTGAGCTCGATCCTCCTCGGGGTCGAGGACATGGACCGTTCCAAGCGGTTCTACACCGAGGGTCTCGGCTGGAAGGTTGACCGGGACTATGGCGTCTCGGTGTTCTTCGGATCGGACGGCGGCTCCCTCGTCGGCTTCTACGGCCGCGACGGCCTGGCCGCCGAGGCGGGTACGAGCCCGGAGGGCAGCGGCTTCAGTGGGATGGTTCTTACCTACGTCGTCCGCAGCGAGGCGCGGGTCGACGAGATCCTGGCGGAGGCCGAGAAGGCCGGCGCCACGATCCTCAAGCCGGGCGCTGCCCAGCCGTGGGGTGGGTACGGCGGTTCGTTCGCGGACCCTGACGGCTACGTCTGGAGCATCGGCTATAGCGCACGGGGAAAGAACCAGCCCTACGCCGAGTAGTGGGTCTGGGTTGTCCGCCGCCCCGCCGTGGCGGCGGAGCCGCGGGGACGCCGCACCGCCTGCGAGCCGGGGCGGTGCGGCGTCACTGGACGGCGAGCTGACCAAGGTGGCAGGAGCAGATCATGAAGTTTCGATCACGCGTCGAGCCTCCCGAGCCCATGAGGGGCTTGGAAGTTCCGCCGGAGGTTGTGGAGGCGCTCGGTGCGGGCAAGCGGCCGGCGGTGACCATCACGATCAATGGGCATTCATGGAAGAGCAGGATGGCCATCATGCGTGGCCGCTACCTGCTCGGCCTCAGCAACGCCAACCGACAAGCCGCCGGTGTCGCGACCGGCGATGAGGTCGAGGTGCAGGTGGATATCGATTCCGAGCCGCGTGTTGTGGTGGAGCCCGCGGACTTCGCTCGCGCCCTGGACGCCGATCCGGTCGCCCGCACCGCCTACGACCGCTTGTCCCACAGCCACAAGCGGGAGCACGTGCTCGCGATCGAGAGCGCGAAGAAGGCCGAGACGCGCATACGGCGGATCGAGAAGGCCCTCGCCTCGCTACGGGGCCAGACCGGAGCCTGACTCGACGAACTCGCGGTCGGTGGCCGTGAGCCAAGCGTCCTGCGGTACCGCCCGCCAACCCTCAGCTTGGGCCAGCTGCTCCACCGCGCCGATCAGAGCATCCAGCCCTACATGGCGAAGGTCGCGGCGATAGACCATCGTCCACGGATAGAGCGGGACCGGATCGGTGAGTGGCCGCACGACAGTTCCGCGACTGTCGGGACCTTCGAGTTTGGTGAGGATCGGCCATCCCGTCGCCCGCACATGATGTGCTGTCTCGTCCGGTCCGGAGGCTGCGACTGCGGCCATCCCCGGATGGTGCTCGGGCGCGGTGCTCCCGCCGAATTCCGCGACGAGTTCCGCACCCATCTCAACCCATTCTGGGGCCGCCGTGTTGCCGGCGCTTGTGTCGACGGTAAGGCCAGCGAAAGCGGCCAGTGGAATTGCGGACAGTTCTGCAAGCGGATCATCGTCAGGCACCAGAAGAGCGAGCGGCTCGAGCCGTACGAGATGCCGGGTCAGGTGCCTTGGGAAGGGCTCGCTCCCGCCCGTGCTACGCCCGAATGCGACATCGACTAGGTCTGCGAGCAGCGCAGCCATCGCGGCACCGAATCCGCCGTGAAAGCGGGCATCAAGTGCTGGCACCGCTGGGTGGGCACGAGCGAGCGCGAGGACCCGTGCGGCGGTTGACTGATCGTGCATCACGTCAACGACCAGGGGGCGGTCGGAGGCGGTGACCTCTTTGACCATCTGGTCATGGAAGGCAATCAGCTCCTTGGCCCGGCTCAGCAGCCGCTCGCCATCCGGGGTGAGGGTGACTCGTCGAGTCGATCGGACGAACAGCTGAACGCCGAGCTCCCGTTCAAGCCGGGAAATATCGCGGCTCAGCGCCTGCTGGGCGATGTACAGCCGGGACGCCGCACGGCCGAAATGGAGCTCATCGGCTACTGCCACGAAATGGCGCAGGAGCCGCGTGTCGACGTCGCGGGCCACGTGCCCATATTGACAACACAGGCGGGTGAATCGCTACCGAGCAGGTGTTGGACGAGAGCGGAGCCAGCGGCTGATCGTTAAGTATGCATCTCGTACGGGCCCGCTCATCGCGAGCAACCCTCGTCCTCCTTGCCGTTGCTACCGCGGTCGCCAGCACCGGTCTGTCAGCGGGCGGGACCGCGGGAACCCTGATCGCCGTGGACCTGACCGGCAGTGCGGCGTTGGCCGGCGTACCCCTGGGCTTGCTCGTCGTCGGATCCGCGGCAGGCGCGGTCGTGATCTCGCGTCGCTCGCAGCGGGCAAGCCGCGTCGCAGGGCTCAGGTGGGGCTACGCGGTTGGCGCCGTCGGTGCCGCCATCGTGATCGTTGGGACGGCGGTTGAGAGCTTCGGACTTGTCCTTGCGGGCAGCCTCGCTCTCGGCGTCGCGAATGCCGCTGTCTTCTTGAGCCGGTACGCCGCCGCCGACGTTGGCGGCGGAGCCGTACGCGGCCGCGCGCTCGGCCTCGTCCTCGGATCGGCCGCTGTCGGCGCGGTGGCCAGCCCCAACCTCCTCGGCCCGAGCGGTCATCTCGCGAGTTGGCTTGGCCTTCCTCGGCTGGCTGGGCTGTATTTGGTTGCGGTGCTGTCGTTCCTCATCGCCGGCGCGCTCCTTACCGCACTACCTGACCGGTCCGCCGTCGTTGAGGCTGATCGACCTCGACCACCGACAGGCGCCTGGATTCGGGATGCGATCAAAGGCAGCCGCGTGCGGTTGGCACTCGTCGTACTCGCCGCGACCAACCTCGTGATGGTCGCCACGATGGCCGTGGCACCCGCGCACCTGGAAGCGCACGGGTACAGCCTGGGCAGCATCGGGCTCGTCGTCAGCGTGCACGTGCTCGGGATGTTCGCGCCGTCGCCACTTGCGGGGTGGCTCGCCGACCGGGCGGGCGGTGGTCTCGTAGCCGGTACCGGCGCCGTCCTTCTCGTCGGCGCCGGCTTCGGCGGCGCGATGGCAGGTGCCCATGACGGCCCCGCGTTCGTGGCCGTACTCGTCCTGCTCGGGATCGGCTGGAATGCGGGCGTGGTCGGCGGCAGCACCATGCTCGTCGCATCCGTTCCGCCAGCCGTGCGCCCGAACGCCGAAGGGATAGGCGAGGTCGCGATGGGACTCGCTGCCGGCGCTGGTGCACCTATTGCGGGCGTGATGGTCGCCCTCGGTGGTTTTGCAACGCTCTCGGTGGCGAGCGCGGCGATCAGCGTGCTCGTCTTCGCCGTGCTGAGCATCGCTCCGACTCGGAGCGCCGCATCTCAACAGCTGGCTTGAAAGGGAGGTCCTTCGTATGTGCGTCATGGAGATTCACCCAGACGCGGCCGTCCACGCGATGCTCCAGGCATGCGCACATAACGTGTCCACGATCCTGCGCGACATGGAGATGCTGCGTCCTACGGTCGAGACTCGCCAGCCCACAAGGCTGGCAGGAATCGATCGGATCGCAGGTCGTCTGGGCGATGTTTATGCCGAACTCATCGCCCACTACAGGGACGCTGTGCATGAGCACCTGTTCGTATCAGAGCCCGAATGGTCGGCCCAAGCATCCACGTGATTCTGTGGCGCCATGGTCAGCTCCGGCCCGGGTGCTTCCGCCCGGGCCGGGAGTCGTGGGAGTTCCGTGTTCTCGGTGAACCTCGCCACCGGCAACGTCACGAAGGTTGCAGGCGGCTTCCGCGGCGCCACGAACCTGGCGATAGCACCAAACGGCACCATCTACGTCGCCGAACTCCTCGGCGGGCGGATTTCCAGAGGCTCCGGCGGTGGTGCAGTACCGGTTGTTGAGGTGCCATTCCCGGCCGGGCTGGAGTGGGCGAACGGCAAGCTCTACGCGACGGTTGATGTGTTCGGCAACGGAGCCGTCGTCACGATCACACCGTGATCGCGCGTTCCGGCGCGGCGGGCGAGGTCGGCTGAAACTGTGCAGCCGGACGGCACGGAGCGCCAACGGGTGTCGAAGTGTGCTAGCACTGGGCGATGACGGATGGGCAGGACGGTGGCCAGGCATCGACACCTGGTAGCGACGACGATGGGTCCGACACCTCAGGTGAGCTGCTCAGCGTGGTGCCCGACTCGTCAGAAAGAGGCGGCTCAGAGAGCGTTGTGACCGTGATGGTGGCTCTCGCTGCCAACACAGTCATCGCACTGGCAAAGACGGGGGCCGCCGGGCTGACCGGGTCGGCGTCACTGGTAGCCGAGGCTGCCCACTCCTGGGCGGACACGGGCAACCAAGTCTTCCTGCTGGTGGCCAATCGACGGTCGCTGCGCCCACCGGACCCGGAGCATCCGCTCGGGCACGGCCGAGAGGCATATGTGTGGGCGCTGTTCGCCGCACTAGGACTGTTCGTCGCTGGTGCCGCGGTTTCCATAACGCACGGTGTTCAGCAGCTCATTACGCCGGAGCCGGCAAGCAACTTCGTGATTGGTTACGCCGTGCTGGCCATTTCGTTCCTACTCGAAGGCACCTCGTTCTTGCAGTCCGTACGTCAGGCGAAGGCGGAGGCCGCGTCCATCCACCGGGACCTCCTGGAGCACATCCTTGCCACCTCCGATCCGACTCTCCGGGCCGTCTTCGCTGAGGACTCCGCCGCCTTGATCGGCATCGTCATCGCTACCGCGGGACTGGGCCTCCACCAGGCGACAGGTTCCCCGACCCCGGACGCCGTCGGATCGATCCTGGTTGGCTTGCTCCTAGCCGTGGTCGCGGTTGTCCTGATCAACCGCAATCGGCGGTTCCTGATCGGCGAGGAGGCAGATCCGCGGGTACGCGCGGCTGCCCTTCGGGCCTTGCTGGACGAGCCCGAGGTCGCCCGGGTGACCTATCTACGTCTGGAATTCGTCGGACCGCGAATGGTCTCAGTCGTCGGTGATGTCGACCTCACCGGGGACGATACCGAGTCGCATGTCGCCGTCCGGCTGCGGGCGCTGGAGGCGAAGATCTGTGCCTCGCCCGCAGTGGCAGGAGCCGTGCTGAGCTTGTCGGCTCCGGATGAGCCGACGTTGGTGGTCTGACCCGGCACCCTCGACGGCGGTCGGCTTGCGCTTGACCCCGCCCGCTGCGTACCTATGAGCGCGCCCAGACGCCGACCGGCGCGTACCGCAAGGGCACGTCTACGAGAATGAGCTCGCAGTCGCTACTTGTCTCCACCAGCAACTCCTCAGCTCCTTCGATCTTGGCGGCGTAACCCTGACCGAGCTTGTGGCCACTGGCGCCGGCATCACCGTCGATCACATAGGCGTAGCCCCCGCGGTGTGGCTCGAATGTCCGGGACAGCTGCTCCCCGGCAGTCAGACGGGAGACCCACACGCGCGCGTCCTGACGAAGGTCCAAGCCAGGCTCGCCAGGCGGACTCATGATCTGTAGCCAGCGGTTGATCCGGTCCGACCCGGTGTACTGGTGCTGCTGGACGTGGGACTCTCGACTGATCTTGCTCGGCAGAATCCAGAACTGGATGAAGCGCATCGGCTCGGTCTTGGAGGCATTGCGTTCGGAATGCAGATCGCCGGCGTGGCCGAAGCTCATCACCTGGGCGGCGCCGGGTTCGAGTCGACCGTCGTTGCCGAGGGAGTCGGCGTGCTCGAAGTGTCCTTCGAC
>JBKPTD010000048.1:0-28708 GCA_046735375.1 Actinomycetota bacterium
GAGCAACTCGCCAGAGAGCGCCACCCGATGCCCGCGTGGATTGTCGTCGGCGCTGGCACCGGCGGCACAAGCGCGACGATCGGCCGCTACGTCCGCTATCGCCGCTGCCCGACGCGGTTGTGCGTGGTTGATCCGGAGAACTCAGCGTTTTTCGACGGTTGGGCCAGCGCCGACTCATCGGTCACCACCGGCAAGCCCTCCCGCATCGAAGGCATCGGTCGGCCGCGGGTCGAGCCCTCGTTCATGCCGCGCGTCATCGATCGCATGATCCAGGTGCCCGACGCCGCCTCTCTCGCCGCGATGCGCTTCGTCCGCGCGGTGACCGGCAGGACCGTCGGTGGGTCGACGGGCACCAATGCGTGGGGCGCCTTGTGCCTAGCCGCCGAAATGCATGCGAGCGACCAGCGCGGCAGCATTGTCACGCTCATTTGCGACCATGGGGAGCGTTATACGGACACTTATTACGACGACGCCTGGATCCAGGCGCAGGGTCTCAAGCTCGCCCCCTATACGGAGACATTGGAACGCTGTCTGGCCACGGGTCAGTGGCGGGAGCCCTGACGTCGATCGGATCCGGTTCGCCGCCTGGGTCCAGGCGTCTGGGGAAGCGGACCGTTGGTTCGCTCCGCCGTCGCCATGACGTGCTGCGGGTCGACCTTCGCCGAACGGAGCCGCGCCTTAGACCAACCGAATGTGACGGCAATGATGTGTGTGCGGGCCTAGATCGCCGACAAGGCGAGGGAGACCGCAAACCCGGAGACCACGAGGAAGCCTGTGAAGATGCCCTCGACTTCGTACGCCTCAGGAAGCAGTGTGTCGGCCAGCATCGCCAGCAGTGCGCCGGCCGCGAAAGCCTGAACCAGAGCGCCCGTTCGACCACTGGCGGGGTCCAGGAGCACGTACCCGGCAGCCGCCGACAACGCCGAGACGACGACGACCACGGACCACATCCACATGACTCGGCTTTCGGGCCATTGCGCGGCCTTCAGCCCGCTAGAGGACGCCATGCCCTCAGGCAGGTTCGAGAGGATGACACCCGCCAGCAACGACACGCTCACGCCGCCTTGCAGAGTGGTCAGGCCGAGCACGAACGACTCCGGGATGCCGTCCAGGACGGAGCCGAGCACAATCGCCAAGGGCGCACCCTCCGCCTGCGCGCCGGTCGGATCCATGCGCTCGCCGCCGCCCCGACGACTTATAACCAAGTCGCCTGCGGTGAAGACCGCGGCACCGATCAGAAGCAGCAGACCGACTAAGGCGACCGTGCTGGTCTTGAGCGCCTCGTCGACGAGCTCGAAGGTGACGGAGCCGATCAGGAGGCCCGTTCCCAGTGCCATCACAATCGCTATCACGCCGCGGCTTGGCCCGAGCCGATAGGCGATGAGTGCGCCGAACAACAACGCCGAGGCGCCGAGCGCTCCCCATCCGAAGGCCGCGATCATTCCCGACTCGCTGGCGGAGTTGCAGCGGGCGTTCTGATCGCGACGGTGACCACTGCACCCCCCGGGCCGGAGGGTCCAGATGATAGCGAAGATCGCCTAGGCCTAGTCTGCTGCTGTCTCGCGTTGTGTCGGGTGTCGCTAGCCTCCGCTCATGGAGTACGGGGCGCACCTGCCGCTGATCGATTTCGAAGGCCGCGGCTGGAGCCAGGCAACGCTGGCTTCATACGTTGATGCGGCACGTCAGCTTGGATACGACTTCATCAGCGCGAACGATCATCTTGTCTTCGATAGGCCGTGGCTCGATTGCATCGTCGCGCTGGCCAGCGTCATCGACCGCAGTGGCGACATGGGGCTGGCGACGACCGTTTCGCTTCCGGTGGTCCGCGGGCCGGCTGCGCTGGCGAAGGCTGCGGTCGCGCTCGACATCCTTTCGGGCGGCAGGCTGGCCCTCGGGGTCGGGCCGGGCTCGTCGCGGCGCGACTACGAGACTGCCCACCTCAGCTTTGACGAACGCTGGCCTCGCCTGGATGAGGCAATACGTGTGCTGCGCGCTCAGCTCAAGACTGGTGAGCCCGCCCTCGAGGGTCGCTTCTACTCCACGAACGTGGCACTAGAACCGCGCCCGAACCGGCCGGACGGACCGCCGATCTGGATTGGCAGCTGGGGTTCGGACGCAGGCCTCAGACGTGTCGCGCGATTGGGCGATGGATGGCTCGCCTCCGCGTACAACGCAACGCCTGCGCAGGCAGCTACGGCCCGCAAGAAGCTCGGCGTCGCGTTGGCCGAGTCAGGCAAGAGCCTCGACGGATTCCCATGCTCGCTCGCGACGATGTGGACCTACGTGACCGAAGACAACCGTGCGCGCCAAGCGCAGCTTCTCGTGCTCGAGCGGCTGTTGAACCGACCGGCTGAGCTACTCAGCGGCCAGGTGTTCGTTGGGCCCGGCGCCGATTGCGCCGCCACGCTTCGCGCGTACGCCGATGCCGGAATCGACCGGGTCTTCATCTGGCCGATTGCTGATGCAAACGATCAGCTGGAGCACTTCATGCAGGAGGTCGTGCCGTTGGTGTAGTTGGCTCGACGCATCGGCGGAGGCGGCATCATCGCCGCGATGAATCGACATCCACCCTCCCGCTTGCCGATCAATCGGCGCTTTGCACGTGCCAGCCAATGGGATGAGCCGTGATCAAGCATCGTGCTGTCCGCGTGACGCGCCGCTCGGGAGTCATGCTTGAGCCACCGCCGCTGATCTTGTCGGTCGCTGAGTTGAGATCACGCAACATCTGGCCGCATCAGTAGCGCGAATCCGCCCTAAGGGCCAGACTGCTCCCTCAGAGAGGAGGGAGCAGCACCAATGAGGCTCTTACGTACTGTCTCCGCGGTAGCGGCCGCCGTCTGCGCCGTACCGCTCATCGCCAGTTCTGCCAGCGCCGTCATCGACGGAACCTCCGACACGGCCAATCGCTTCGCCAACGTCGGCGTCCTCCAGCTCCATGTCGGGGATGACTGGTTCGACTTCTGTTCGGGGACGCTCGTCGCTCCCAACATCGTCCTGACGGCGGCCCACTGCACCGACTTCCTGCAGGAGGTCGGCGACGACGGCTTCGGCCCGGCCGATCTTCGCGTCTCGTTCGATCCGACCCCCGACGAGAATTCCGCCTATTACGTTGCCGACCACATCGTCGTGAACCCTGACTGGTTCACCGCGCCGGCCTGCATCGGTAACTCGAAGCACCGCTGTCTCGCCCCGCCGGCCGAGGACATCGCCCTCGTCTGGCTCCAGGACGACGTGGCGAGTGTCACGCCGGCTCCCGTCGCGGGCGCCGGGTATCTCGACTCGCTTGATCTGAAGAGCGAAACGTTCACGGTGGTTGGGTACGGGACCGACGCTTTCATCACCGGTAGTGCGGCCTCGCCGAAGGCGATCACCATCTTCGACGGGATCCGCAGCTATCGGGACGTCACCACGATTGCTGGGCTCGACGCATTCCCGGATCGATTCCTGAAGATCACCGCGGGCGTGTGTTTCGGCGACTCCGGCGGTCCTCTCTTCCACGACGGAACTGTGGTCGCACTCAACACGTGGACGTTCAGCTACCGCTGCGACGGACCAAACCTGGAATACCGCGTGGATTCCGCGCCCGCGCAGGCCTTCCTGAATCAGTACCTGTAGCCGACGAGCGTCAAGCCGACCAGCTCGGTTTTGTCGCAACTCGACCAGCGCAGAACCTGCGGCGGCCCGAGAGATTCCTCGGGCCGCCGCCTTCGTATTGATCGTGGCGCGGACCCAGCGCGTGCGCCCCGCGGACCCCGCTGTCTCGTCGAGAACCTCCGCGTTCACCCGGATCGCACGGCATCGCGGACCAGGGCAACGGTCGCATCGATGTCGTCAACGGTCCGCGCGACTGCGCCGGTTGGTGACAGAAAGAGCAGGACGCAGCGAGCGACACGCTCGCCGGTCGCAGCCTCGAGCGCGGCGGCGTATGCGGCCAGCTGCGGCCGGTAGAAGGCGACTCGCTGGTTGAGGGCGGCGGTGGGCACAGTGTCGGTCTTGTAGTCGACGATGACTAGGCCGTCGTCGTCGCGGTAGACGAGGTCAACGAAGCCTTCGAGCACTCGCTCGCCGATGACGGTGCCGACGTATGTCTCCCGCCAATGCGGAAGCGAGGCGGCCCGAACCACGATTGAAGAGTCGAGTGCGGCGCGGGCCAGATCGGCGACGACCTCGGCATGCTGGACGACACCTTCGGCCAGCACTTGGGCGGCGACGGCGTCGTCGAGTCCGCGACCGGTTGCGAGGTCGACGATCTGGAGTACGCCATGGACAGCGCGGCCGACGGCGGTGCCGTACCGGCCCTTGTTCCACGGGGGCAGCTCCAGGTCGCGGGCGTCCTTAGCCAGCCCGGCGTCCATCGGCTCACCCAGCCGATCGGTGGCTGCTGCGCGGGGCTGCGCCGAACCGAGCGACCCCTCCAAGCTTGAGGCGCTGACCGCGGCATGGCGAGCGCTCCGCTGTCGCACTCGAGTCATATCTGCGAGCCACTCCTCGTATCGCGGTGGCGGCTGAACAACCAGCGTCGGCCGTACACCAAGGTCTGCCACCGTCTCCTCCGGCGGCCGTCTGAGCTCGACCTCCGCGGGTGCATCGCCACACGCAGCGGCGAGCACCTCGGCGTTGGTCCGGTTCCTGTCGTCCGGGGGCGCAGCCCGGGTTTTACGGTGCAGCGACACCACGAGGTGATCGCGGGCACGGGTGCAGGCGACGTAGAGCAGGCGGAGCCGCTCGTAGTAGTCCATCTGTTCGTCGATCGGCTTCGCCACCTCGAAGTTGCCGGTGTGCAGCTGTTTGCGCAGCTTGAACTCGCAGCCGCCGTCACGCGGCCAGAGCACCTCGACACCGGATCGTTTGCCGCCCGGTTGGCTGCTCATCCCGGACAGGATCACAACCGGGAATTCCAGCCCTTTCGCGGCGTGGATCGTCATGATCCGCAGCATGTCCGTGTCCGTCTCCGGCAGAACCGCTTCGGCGACCCGGGCTGCCTCATCACCCTGCCGCTGTGCCCAAGCGAGGTAGGTACGAAATCCGCCGTGCTTGGCTTCCGACCATGCGCGGGCTTGGTCGACGACGAACCGTAGCCGCCGCCACGCATCCCTGGCCCGGGGACCGTCGACGGCGACCTCGAGCATCCGCCGGTCATCAACGAGTCGGCCGAGCACCTCGCTGGGGGCTAGCCAGGTGCGGTCGTTGTGCAGCTTGCACAGATACGTCGTTGCGGCCCGGACCGGATGGCCGGCCGGGACGGCGTCCGGGATCGGGGCGAGGATGTTCCACCGCCCTCCAGCCTCGTACCAGGTCCACAGGTCGTCGTCGCCGCAGCCGAACAGTGGCGACCGCAATGCGCTGACCAGTGCGAGCGCGTCGCTCGGGTCGTCCACCGCGCGGGCTGCCATGAGGAGGTCGCGGACCTCCCGGGTGCGATAGACCAGCGAACTTGCTTCGGCGCGGTAGGGGATCCCGGCCTCGTCGAGGGCGTTCTCCAAGTGCGGCAGGGACGTGCGGGCGGGCACCAGGATCGCGATGTCGGCCAACGTGACGTCACGCCAGCGTTCCTCAGATCGACCATCCGGAAGGCGATGCTCCTCGGCCACTTGCCAGCGCTCGGCGAGCGCAGTGCGCACGGCCGCGACGACATCGGCAGCCTCCCTTGTGCGTACCTCGTCAGCGTTGGGCCGGTCGGAATGCGGATCGATGCCGAGCAGCACGACTGCCGGACCGCTTGGCGCCGCTGGGCGGTACTCGGCCAGCGGGTGGTAAGCCGGTTGGGAGTCCGGCACAGCGGCGATGAGCCGGCTGAACACATGGTTGATCCAGAGGAGTACTGGAGCGGTGGTGCGGAAGTTCGTCTCCAGCAGGATCCGGTCACCGATCCGTTGCTCTGCATCCAGGTATGTCGCGATGTCCGCCCGGCGGAACCGGTAGATGGACTGCTTCGGATCGCCGACGACGAACAGGCTGCCACCTGGCACGGTCACCTCCTGCCAGGCAGCGGCATTGGCATCAGGTCCGGCCCTAATGCGCACGGCCAGCTCAATCTGGATTGGGTCGGTGTCCTGGAACTCGTCGAGCAGCAGCCGGCGATACTGCTGCTGCAGCGCCGTGCGCACAAGGGCGCCGTGGGCCGGGCTGCGAAGCAGGTCGCGAGCGAGCACGAGAAGGTCGTGGAACTCCAGGCGCCCCTCCTCGCGGCGGACCCGCGCGGCTGCGAGTGTCGCGTCGCCGATCCGACGGGCGAGCTGGCGGAGCGCAATGTCGAGTACGCACGTCCGCAGTTCGGCGACACGCTCCAAGAGTCGGTGACAGTCGGCCTTAAGCTCGGCCAGTCCGCAGGCGGTCCAGTTGCGGCTTTGGCCGTACCTAAACCTCAGGTCGGCGGCGTCGGTGAGCACGCTGAAGCGGGCGGGATCATCCGGTGCGGTGGTGAGACGGTCGGCCCATCCGTCGAGGGCCTCAAGGTCCGGGAGGAACCTGTCTCCATCGTCCGTGCACTGGTCGCTCAGTGCGGCCAAGCGGTGCGCTTCCTCGATGAAGCTCCTCACGTCCAGGGCTGGCAGCTCTTCGACCGGTGCGGCGAGGACTCTCGGCTCGAGCAGGTCCCAGTCGTCGGTGAAGGCGCGTGTCATAGAGCGGAGGTCGTCCAGCTTCATCCGACCGGCCATCGCAAGCAGGAGGGCTGGCGCAATGCTCGCGTCGTCGAGCAACTCGGCGCGCAGTGCGAGCCAGCGGTCATCGAAGGCGACGCCGGAGGCGACCTCATCGAGCACCTCGATCAGCGGGGGGAGGCCGGCCTCCACCGGGTGCTCGCCGAGGATGCGCTGCGCGAAGGAGTGCAAGGTGCCGATCGCGGCCGCGTCGAGGTCGTCCAGCGCTTCGGCCGCTCGCCGGGCACGGTCCGAGTCGATGTCGGCAGCGGCGAACGCGTCCTCGAACGCTGCCCGAAGCCGGTCGCGCAGCTCGGCACCGGCTTTCTCAGTGAACGTGACGGCAGCGATGTGTCGCAGCGGTACGCCTGAGTCCCCCGCCAGCACCGTGGCCACGACCCGGTCGATCAGAGAGCGGGTCTTCCCTGAGCCCGCACCGGCCTCGACAAAGAATGTCTGGTCCAGGCGGTCGGTGATCTGGCGCCTGGCGCTGGCATCGCTTAGCTCGGTTACCGCGGTCACGGCGTCTCCCCGGCTGCGGCGTCGGGATCGACGAGGGCGACGTAGGCGGCCAGCCGCGGATCGTGCCGTTTGAGCTCCCACCGGTCGCGGTGCTCCTTCAAACCTAGACCGTCGGGGTCGCAGTAGGGACATTCGATGTAGCCGGCCCAGCCGTCGTTCTCCGGCGGCCGGTGCGGGAACAGCCCACCGGCGATGCCATCCGCGATGACCGCAAGCGTCGCCGCATAGGTGGCCTGCACCTGCGGCGTCAGGGGGAGCTCGATCTGCTCGCCATGGTCCTTGCGGAGGAACCAGTACTCGGCGGAGACGGGCGCGTCCTCGGCATCGAGTGCGGCTCGGGCTGCATAGGCATACACAGGCAATTGCAGCCTCGTGCCGCCCACGGTTGGGTCTGCCTCGCCGATGTCCTTGAACTTCCGGTTGCTACCGGTCTTGTAGTCGACCACGACGAGCTCCTCGCCGACCCGGTCGACCCGATCCGCGCTTCCGCGGAAGCGGATGGCGCGGCCGTCTGGCAGCCGTACCTCAACTGGAGCGACGCCGCCCATCCCGAACGCCAGCTCGGACAGCACTTGCTGCCTCCCGGTCCGCACCCGGAGTTGCTCGTCGTCGTCCAGCAGCAGCTCCAGGTCAGTGAGGATGCGGTGGCGTTCCTGTCGCCATAGCAGCCTGTGCCCGGTGACGCCCCGCGCCTCGTACTCCGTTGCCACCTCGGAGGCGATCCGACGCAGCGCCGACCGCTGGTCTGCGGTCCACGACCGAGCACCGCCGGGCACTGCGCCGGTTCGCGACTGCTCGGTGAAGAACCGGTCGAGTGCCTCGTGGATGAGGCTGCCGACCTCGAGTGGACTGATCTCGACCAGCTCTTCGGGAGACTCGACCGGCTCCACTCGGAGCAGCCGCTCGATGTAGTAAGCGTGCGGGCAGGTGGCCCACGCCTCCAACGAGGTCGGGGAGACGACCCGGTCGGCGGCCGTCGGATTTGGCACGGCGTGGCCGGACACGTCGCCGTCGAACCGGGTCAGTTCCGCACTCTGACGTGCACGGACCATCGCCAGTGCCCTATGTACAACCTGGTCGTGGGGGAGTGTCTCGTCCACTGCCCGTCCTGCGTCACGCCCTGCGACTGACGCCCGGGTACGCCACTCCTGATCGGTGGCGAGCACGTCACTGCCGCCCAGGCCTGCGGCGTACGAAGGCGAGCCTGTTAACCACGACCCGGTCAGAGACTCCCAGCGGGTGGCCTCCAGCCGAGGTTGCCCGGACAGCGTCCGAAGCGACGACAGCAACCATCGCGACGGTAGCCGGCTGCTGGATCGGCGCAGGTCGCCGCGAGGAACCGACACGATGCACTCCGGGGCAGCGGCGAACGCGGCGAGTAGGTGCCGGCGTTGCCGGTCAAGGCGATCTCGCAACGGCGGCAGCTGCCCATCGGTGAGCGCCCGGACCCGTTCGGGCAGCAGCGCGTCCTCGCGCAACCGACCCGGCACGAGATCCTCCGCCAAGCCCACGACGACCACGAGGTCGGCGTCCAGGCCGATAGCGGCTGAGAGTGGCGCCACCAGAACCCCGTCTCCGAACCGGCCGCGCCGAGGGAGGTCGTCGGCCAGCTCCAGTTCCAGGGTTAGCCGCAGCGCAGTCAGGTCGGCGGTGGCCTCGATTGCGCCGAGCCCGGCCAGCCCGGACACCACGCGCTGCACCTTGTCGGCCGCTCGTGCCTCGTCTTCGGGCAGCCACGGCTCCTCATCCAGATCACCGACGAGCGCCAGGTAGGTGTCGGCGGCCCAGGAGGCCAGCTCGGACCACGTGCCCAGGTTCGCGCCGATGTCGAGGCGGGCCCGAAGGTCCGCGACGAACGTCCGCAGCGCATCGGCCCCGTCGGCGTCCCGCTCTCGTCTTGCGATCAAGCCCTGGCTCGGCGTGTCGGAGGCTCGCACCCGCTCGGTCGCCTTCCGTTCCTGCGCCGCATATGCGGCCAGCCGGGTCTCCCAGTGCTCGCCACCCACCACGCCGGCCACTCTGGAGATCCGGTCCCAGCGCGCAGCGGGCACCCGCCGCCCGTCCGAGTCGCGAACTGGTGCCGAGGCAAGCACCCCAAGCACTTCATCCCGCCGCCACCCGTGGTCCGGCAGCGCCAATACATCCAGCAGTGTCCGAGTGAGCGTGCGCTCGATCGTCGGCCGCACCCCTGTGCCGTTGCTTATGAGCCCTGCCGTCGACAGATGCTCGGCCAACAGCCGCGCGTAGGGCTCGACTGCGCCGTAGAGCACTGCAATCCGGTGTGCGGGCGTGTCGCGCAGCCGTTCAGTGACCAGCCGCACCACGCAGCGCACTTCATCGTCCGCGTCCGAGGCATGCACCACCCGATGCGCGATCGCAGGCTCAATCGTCGGCCGCGGAACTGCCGCGGCCAGCCAGCCCAGCGACCGAAGGACCGCGGCATCCGCTCGCGCGTCGCCGGTCAGTCCGGCGATGGTCTGTACGTCGCCGACCGCGGCAAGCTGCTGTACCAGCGCAATGGCGGTCGGCCGGAGATCCTGCGAAAGGAACAGTACGACGGCGCCGATCTCGGCGACCCGGCTCGGCTCCGCGGCGAGCGTCGCTGTTGCGCTCTCACGCAGATCCTTGGTGTCGTACCAGCCGGGAGCCAGTAGCGCTACGACCCGCCGATGGAGTCGCACAAGATCGACAGCGATCGGTTCACCACTGCAAGCGATCGCGTCCAGCGCCGCCGCATCGACCTCCCTCAGCTCCCGATGCGACTCCACTAGCGCCCGAACCGTCGACTGATGGCCTCCCACTGAACCGAAGACCCCGGGGTCCTCATCCAGGGCGCGCCGCCAGGCTGCCGCCAGCACCGGACCAGTGGCCGGCCGGCGTCCGGACCCCACCAGCGCTGGCGCGGCGATCCGCTCGGCCAACCGATCAATCGTCAGCACGGACAAGCCGGCGACACCCGTGCGGCCGTCAATGCCGCTGGCGAGCGCGCGGCGTGCGGCGACGCCACACAACTGGGTTGGCACGAGCACCGTCACGGGCGCGAGCGGGTCACCGCGCTTCGCGTCAGCCACGCAGGAGCGCAGCGCGTCGTATGCCTCCGCGCCGTAATGCGTCCAGACGACAGGCGCAACACGAGCCGCGTCAATAGGCATTGTCGACGACCTCACCGATTCGGAGTGGCGCTCGTCGTGAGGATCTTCCTTAGCCTTGCGAATCCCATCGATCCCCCTCCTGCGCCCCCCGGGGCCGATCAGGTTGAAGTATCCCGCAGCACTCTCGACGGATCACCCGATCCCACGGAGTGCACAACCATCCGGGACACGCCGTCTGGCCTCGCCGGTCGCACTGGACATGTCGATCTTGAGGTGCCAGATCCCACTGAAGCATCCGAACTATTTGACCGGAGGGCCCGGACTATCACGGTGAATCTAGCCAAGATCCGTCTCGCGGACAGCTGTTTCGACCGGCCCACTCACATATTGATCATGGGCCCCAAGTCCTCGGGTATCCACTGAGGATCTTGGGGCCCCTCATGTCGCGAGAGTGGGCGACCATCCCAAGCACATCGGACCGAACACAGAGCCGCCACCATCCGGCGCTCACCGGCCGTGAGACGAGAACCCGCCTGCGCAAACGCGGCGATCCACTCGGGCTGCAGCGAACGGGCGCGGAAGCTGGTCGGCTTCCGCGCCCGCGTCTGCCTAGATTTTGCTCAGGAGAGCCGGTGGCGAACTACAGTGCGCAGGCCTCCAGCCCGGCACCGAGCAGCGCCCCGAACGCGTCCTCAATGTGGTCGACGCCCTTGCCGTTGCCGAGGTTCGGGTTCGCGCTACCCTCGCCGATCGTCTTGTCAGACCTGATGGTGAAGGACTCCGGGCCGCCGTTGGACGACCAGTAGTCGAGGAAGCAGTCCGGGTCAACGCCGGGCGGGAAGTCCGGGCTGTTGACGAAGTCCGCAACCGTCACGGTGATCCAGCGGTCGGAGTGGGTAGCACTTGCGTTGCCCTGCGCCGACCGGTTCGCGATGAAGCATTCGTGCGCGTACGCCGTACCCGTTGTTCCTAACACGATTGCTGCCGTCACCACGGCAAGCCTCATGGGCCATTTCCTCACGATTTCCCCTCCCTGTCCTCGGCCGAGCGCCGAGTTGGTTCCCCCGAGACCATTGGAGTGAACCGTGGCAGCAGGGGAGCGAGTCGTCAAGACCAAGGACCGCGAGGGGCTCTAGCCGGGCCTCCGGCGGCGCTCACGACACAGGCTGGATGACGGCGCGTCGTCGTGCGATCACGATCGTCGGGAGGAAGCGGCCAGGTCTTGACCGGCAGGCGCGTTCCCCCAACGATGGCGTGAAGCCGTCACCTATTGGGGGGAGTAGGCCATGACGCATCATCAGCTGCCGCAGGAGGCGCTGCAAAAGCTCCGCGACCAGGTGTCAGGTTCGGTGGTGGTGCCGGGGGACCCGGGCTACGACGAGGCCCGAGCTGTTTGGAACGGGATGGTGGACCGCAGGCCCGCCGCCGTCGTACGCGCAGCCAATGTCGACGACATCGCGCCGACCATCGGGTTCGTGCGCGAGCACAAGCTGGACTTGGCGATACGCGGAGGCGGCCACAACGTCGCCGGCAACGGCAGCGTCGACGGCGGGATCGTGCTCGACCTCGGCGACCTCAACCGCGTATCGGTCGACCCGGCGACATCGACGGTGAGGGTAGAGGCGGGCGCCACGCTGGCGCACGTCGATGCGGCTACCGAGCCCTACGGGCTCGTTGTTCCGGTGGGAGTCATCTCCGCCACGGGCATGGCCGGGCTCACCCTCGGCGGCGGCGTCGGATGGTTCACCCGAGCCCATGGACTGACTGCTGACAACCTCGTCTCGGTCGAGCTGGTGACAGCCGACGGCCAGCATGTGACGGCTAGTGAGTCCGAGCACCCCGACCTCTTCTGGGCGCTGCACGGCGGTGGCGGCAACTTCGGCGTCGCAACGGCCTTCACTTTCAACGCCTACCCGCACGGGCCACGGCCGTACGCGGGCACGTTCATCTACGGACAGGACCGCTGGCGCCAGGCGTGGGCGGCATTGGAGGAGTGGACCCGGGACCTGCCTGATCAGATGACGGCGATCACGACCACGATCACTCCGCCACCGATCGTAGAAATGGGGGATCAGCCGCTGTTGCTTCTCGGGTTCACGTGGGCTTCGCCTGACCGAGCCACCGGAGAGGCCCTCGTGCACCGGCTGCGCGAGCTCGCCCCGCCGGATGCCGAGGAGGTCGGGGACATGCGCTGGGTGGAGTGGCAGTCCGCCGTCGACGCGGCCTTTCCGAAGGGGGTGCGGGCGTATTGGCGAAACACCTCCTTCGACCGGCTCGATGACGACGTGATCGATGTGCTCGTCGGCCGGGGATCGGAGCAGACGTGGATCGGCACCGGCTTCGATGTGCACCACATGGGCGGAGCGTTCGGGCGGGTGCCCGAGGAGGCGACTCCGTTTCCGAATCGCGCCGCCCGGTTCTGGCTCAATATCTACGGGTTCTGGGCCGATCAGGCGGACGACGACGATCGGGTTGCCTTTGTACGCGGCATGTCCGCGGACATGGATCCGTTCGCGACCGGCGGCGAGTACGTCAACTTCCAGGGCCAGGAGCGCGCCGGACATCGCGCGCTGGACCCGCGTGCCGTCTTCGGCCCGGCGAAATACGAGCGCCTGGTCGCTGTAAAGAGGCGATACGACCCCGACAACGTGTTCCACATCAACCACAACATCCCGCCGGGCTGACCCTCGGCGGGACGTTGTGCTGTGTGGTTCTCAGCGTCGGCTGAGCGCCACCTTCAGTGCGCCAGTCTCGCCTGGCCGGCTGAACACGTCGTACGCGTCCATGAACTCCTCCAGGCCGAACCGGTGCGTGACGAATCGCGCGGGCTCGAGCTGACGGGCTGCCAGCAGGTTCAGCAGCGTCGGCGTCGAGTATGTGTCCACCAGCCCGGTCGTGATGGTCACATTCTTGATCCACAGATCCTCGAGGTGAAGCGTGGCCGCCTTGCCGTGGACGCCGACGTTGGCGACGTGGCCACCGGGGCGAACCAACTGGGTGCACAGCTCGAAGGTCTCAGGGACACCGACGGCCTCGATCGCAACGTCAGCGCCGAGTCTGTCGGTCAGCTCCATGACTCGGGCGACCGGATCGTCGTCGCGACTGTTGATGGTGATGTCAGCGCCGAATTGCTTCGCCGCGTCAAGCCGGGCGCTGGTCAGGTCGATGGCCACGATGTGGGTTGGCGAGTGCAGTTTCGCCCCGAGTATCGCGGCCAGGCCGATCGGGCCGGAGCCGACGATGGCGACGGTGTCCGCTGGCCGAACGCGGCCGTTGAGTACGCCGACCTCGTAGCCAGTGGGAAGGATGTCGGCCATCATGAGGACTTCTTCGTCCGTGACGCCCGCCGGCACCGGATAGGTCGAGTTGTCGGCAAACGGGACTCGGACGTACTCGGCCTGGGTGCCGTCGATGTTGTGCCCGAGGATCCAGCCACCGCCACCGAGGCACTGGCCGTACTGACCCTCCCGGCAATAGCGGCACCGGCCGCAGGCGGTGATGCAGGAGACGAGGACCCGATCGCCAAGCTGGACGTTCTTGACCCCCGGGCCGACCTCCACAACGGTGCCGACCGCCTCATGGCCGAGAATCCGGCCCTCGGTTACTGCCGGTACGTCTCCCTTCAAAATGTGCAAGTCGGTACCGCAGATCGTCACCTCATCGACCTGCACGATCGCGTCGGTGTCCGCCAGGATCGTCGGGTGCGGGACTTGCTCCCAGCTCTTCTTGCCGGGTCCGTGGTAGACGAGTGCACGCATGCTTAACCGCCTCCTTGTGCTCTTGTGCCTTCCTCATTCAGGCTCGTACGCACTGGCGGGTGGGTGTAGGGCCGCAGGTCCCTTTGGCATGCCGTTGTTCCTCTGGCAGAACTCCGAGCGATCTGGGCAACACCTGGTCAACCTGACACTGGTGAGGGAGGTCGAAAGATGTCGATCATGGCAAGCGAGGCGCGGCGGAAGCTGTCTCGACTCCTTGAACAGGTCAACGACGACCGCACCGTCGTGGAGATCGTCTCTCGTCGGGGCAACGCCGTGCTCATGTCCGCCGATGACTACGGCGCCTTGGAGGAGACCGCCTACCTGCTGCGTTCCCCCGAGAACGTTCGTCGTCTTCTCACCGCGTACACAGACGCGCTCGAGGCGCGTAACCTCGTGGAACGCGATCTAGCCGAGCTGACGGCTCTAGCAGACGACTCGTGAGGCGCGTGGTCCTGCCGGTTGAGCGGGAGGATGGCGTCCGTGCTTGTGCGGTTCGTGGGCAGTGGCGATGCATTTGGCAGCGGTGGCCGCTGGCAGACCTGTATCAGTGTTGAGTCCGCCGGCCAGACGCTGCTCGTCGATTGCGGGACGACGAGCCTCGTCGCACTAAAGGCGCAAGGGCTGGACCCGGGCGCGGTAGAGGCGGTCGTCGTCACTCACCTTCATGGTGACCACTTTGGCGGCCTGCCCTTTCTCATCGTGGATGGCCAGTTCTCCCGGCGCACGACTCCGCTTCTCGTCATCGGACCACCCAGCATCGGCGCTCGGTTGATGCAGTTGATGGAAGCGATGTTTCCCGGCTCCAGTCAGGTGGCCCGGCGTTTCGCGGTCGAGGTGACCGAGCTGGCCGCGGACGGTACCCCAGTGGACCTCGGAATAATGAACGTGCGGGGTTGGCAAGTCATCCACGAGTCTGGTGCGCTGCCGCTCGCAGTGCGGGTGGAGGACGGGCGGTCCAGTTTCGCCTACTCGGGAGACACCGAGTGGACTCCGGCGCTGGTGAAGGCGGCGCGCGGGGCGAGCCTCTTCGCCGTCGAGGCATACATGTACGACAAGCCGGTCCGATATCACCTGGACTACATGACTCTTCAGACACACCTCGGCGAGTTGGATGCCGCGCGAACCGTCTTGACCCACATGTCGACGTCGATGTTGCGCAGACTCACCGAGGTGAAGCTTCCCGCCGCGTACGACGGCCTGATCGTCGATGTGTGAGTCGGGTACCGCGGCTCGCCGGGCCGCTACCCTCCTTGTACATGATCGTTCGGGACGCGCTTGCCGATGAGGTAAATGGCGTGGCGGCTTGTTATGAATGGCTCTTCGATCCTCCGGGCATGCGACCTCCCCAATGGGACGAGGGAGTTGCAAGCGCGCGGTTGAGGGAGGCTGTTGAAAGCGATCGTTCCGCGGTGCTAGTTGCGGACGTCGATTCGCAGATCATCGGTGTCTGCACGGTCTATCTCGACATCGTGTCCGTCCGCTTTGGTCAGCGGTGCTGGATTGAGGATCTCGCGGTCCACCCAGACTGGCGGTCACGAGGTGTGGGCGCTGGGTTGATGGACGCCGCGGAGCAGTGGGCGCGCGATCACGGTGCGAGCCATCTCGAGCTGGATTCCGCTGAGACGCGGGAGCGGGCACACCGGTTCTATAAGCGCCGTCGGCCCGCGTGGACCTCACGCTGTTTCGGGTGGACGTTGATCTGATCAGACTCTAGGTCGCCAGCGGCCAGTGTGGGTGCTTCGGTGCGCGGTCCTGGAAAGACAGGATGGCGGGGTTCTGAATCACCCCGTCCCGGATCTCGATGGACCGACGAATGGTCGGGTTCGCCTCCCACGCATCGGGCCCTCCGAGGACAGGGCGGACGAAGGGAAGCAGCGCCTCGCTGTTCTCCCACGTTGCGGAGTTCCACAGATACGACGGGCTGTGGTCGACGGCGTAATAGAGCACCTTGTCACCGACGACGAACGTGGGGTCGGTGAACGTGGTGGGGCGGGCCCAGCTGAATCCCATTCCCTCGTCGCAGGAGACGTCGACGACCAGTGTGTCCGGTCTCATGTCCGCGAGGTCATCGTCTGTCATGAAGGTGAGTGGGGCATCAGTGTCCTGGAGCACGCAGTTGACGATGATGTCGTGCTCGGCGAGGAAGTCGGCAAGGCGCACCCTGCCTTTATCGGTAACCGCATAGCTCTCTCTCGCGGCGGTGTCGTCGACGTCGAAGTGGATGAACCGCGCGGAGTGGATTGGCGCGGCCACGGCCGGGCTCGCGCGGCGGGTGAGGACGTCGACGTCGTGTACGCCGAGCGCGTTGAGCGCCGTCACCGCACCGCGGCCGGTCGCGCCGAAGCCGATGACCGCAGCCCGCAGCCGCCGCCCGTAGTCACCGGTGGAGCCGGCGAGCTGCATGGCGTGGAGCACGGAGCAGTAGCCGGCGAGCTCATTGTTCTTGTGAAAAACGTGCAGCTTGAAGGAACCGTCGCGGTTCCAGTGGTTCATGGCCTCGAACGCGATCAGCGTGAGGTTCTGGTCGATGGCGACCTGCGTGAGCTCCGTGTCCTGCACGCAGTGCGGCCAACCCCAGAAAATTTGCCCAACGCGCAACTCGGAGATGTCGCTGAGCAGTGGCTTGGGTTGCAGGATGACGTCGCACTGCTCGACGAGCTGCTCGTGGGTCCCGAAGCCGGCGACCCATCCCTTGAGCTGATCGTCGGACATTCCGAAGCGGTCACCGTAGCCGCGTTCCAGATAGAAGCGCTCCCGCAGGTCATCGGGAATCCGAGCGAGGTGGTGAGGATGGATCGGGAGCCGGTGCTCATTCTCCTTCCGCGATCGAGCCATGACACCGAGGCTCAGCTGGTTCACGCCGTCTCCTTCAGACTTGGCCATCCTCACTCCCGCCGGTGGTCGCACACCGCCGGGTCCAGTGCGTCAGCGTACGCCTCGCCGAGTCCCCGCCCCGGGCCGCCGTGACTGTCCACGATCAGGTCCGCGGAGCTGGCCGACGGAAGAGTTGAGGGACAGCTGCCCTTGACATGTGACCAATTGGTCACATATCTTTTCCTAGTGATCGACGACGACCGCGTGTTCAAGGCACTCGCTGACCAGACGCGCCGGTTCCTGCTCGACCTGCTCTTCGTGCGTGACGGCCGCACGCTCACTGCGCTGGAGTCCGAGCTGGACATGACGCGCTTCGGTGTGATGAAGCACCTGCGCGTACTCGAAGAGGCGGCACTCGTCATCACACGGCGATCGGGCCGGGAAAAGCTGCACTTCCTCAACCCGGTTCCGATCCGGCTGATTCACGACCGGTGGATCGACAAGTACACCGAGGGCCAGGTCTCGGCGCTCGTTGATCTCAAGGCAGAGCTGGAGGAACAGGCATGAGCACGACGAGCGCGACAACGCAGATCTATCGGGTTTACATCAAGGCGAAACCCGAGGCGGTCTGGGACGCGATCACCAAGCCCGAATGGACGGAGAAGTACGGCTACGGCGGGCAGGCCGACTATGACCTGCGCCCGGGCGGTCATTATCGGGGGATCGCCAGCGAAGAGATGCGCGCGATGGGCGCGCCGGAGATCGCCGTAGACGGAGAGGTCATTGAGGTCGATCCGCCCCACCGGCTCGTCCAGACGTGGCGGATGGCGATGGACCCGGGGATGGCTGCTGAAGGTTTCACGCGCGTGACGTACGAGCTCAAAGAGATCGAGGGTGGTTCCACCAGGCTCACGGTGATCCACGACCTCGCGGGAGCGCCGAAGCTGGCCGCCCTCGTCGCGGGGGAGCTGGAGGAGACCGGAGCCGGCGGCGGCTGGAGCTGGGTGCTCAGCGATCTGAAGTCTCTGCTCGAAACCGGCAAGGGACTTGCGGAGTGAGACGCTCGAATGTGCTGGTACGGCGGGGGCGTGGCTGCAGCGGCGCCTCCGCCGATCTGCAGAATGCACACGCGGGGAGCGCGGTCACTCCTCGGGCTGAAGGGGCCCGTGCCCGCCAGCTGCTCCGCGGGCGGGGCGCGCAGGCAAGCCGGGGGTCAGCCGGCCCTTGTATCGACAGCCCATCCGGCGTTGCCAGCCGTTCTCGCAGGTCGGAGCCCGAGCCCTATCTCAAGCGATTTAGCCCTGCCGAATTGTCGGGACGACTGCCTAGGCTGGACGGAAACATGGAGGCGTCGATCCACCAGGGACGGCGCGGAGGAGCGATCTCGGATGGCTGATCTCACAACCGCCACCAGCACGAACCAGCGCAGCGCGACCTACGACGTCGCCGAGCTGGAGCAATACCGGCTGGAGCTGACCGGCTATTCCTACCGGATGCTCGGATCGGCTTTCGACGCGGAAGATGCGGTACAGGAGACGATGGTGCGCGCCTGGCGAAGCTTCGATCAGTTCGAGGGGCGTGCCGCACTTCGGTCATGGCTCTACCGCATCGCCACCAACGTGTGCCTTGACATGCTCGGCGGGCGCCAGCGGCGAGCCCGCCCGATGGATCTTGCGTCGCCGCAACCGGCTGAGGCCAACCTCCTCGGTGCCCCACTGCCGGAGACCACGTGGATCCTGCCAATCCCTGACGGTCGGGTGCTTGCCACTGGGAGTGATCCGGCCGAGCTAGCCGTTGCGCGGGAGTCGATCAAGTTGGCCTTTGTGGCAGCGCTGCAGCACCTCCCACCGAAGCAGCGAGCAGTGCTGATCCTGCGTGAGGTGCTGCGGTGGCAGGCCACCGAGGTGGCAGAGCTGCTCGACACGAGCGTCGCCTCTGTCAACAGCGCATTGCAGCGAGCTCGGGCCACGCTCGCAGCGACCAACGTCACTGACTCAGAGCCGATGCAGCCAATGGACGAGGAGCAGCAAGCTCTTCTGACTCGCTACGTCGAGGCTTTCGAGCACTATGACCTCGACTCGCTCGTCTCGCTCCTTCACGAGGACGCGACGTGGTCCATGCCGCCCTACACGCTGTGGCTGCAGAGTCACGACGAGATCCAGCGCTGGATGCTCGGCCCAGGGTCGGGTTGCCGCGGCTCTCGCCTGATGCCGACCGCGGCCAACGGCCTGCCCGCCTTCGGGCAATACCGGCCCAGCCCGGATGGCGGGTGGGAGCCGTGGGCGCTGCAGGTACTCGAGATCTCGGACGGCCGGATCAGCGGAGCCAACTTCTTCCTCGACACCGCGAGCCTGTTCCC
This sequence comes from Actinomycetota bacterium, assembly GCA_046735375.1. Lineage (GTDB taxonomy): Bacteria > Actinomycetota > Actinomycetes > JAKEEW01 > JAKEEW01 > DASYTV01. Next base: position 19,187 of record JBKPTD010000048.1, read on the forward strand.
GCTCTTCGGGCTGCCGCCTCGGCTCGAGGGCTAGTCAGGAGTCAGAGGGACGAGGACAGAACGTCGCTCAGACCGCAGAGCTCGAGCAGCTCCTGCAGATACCTCGAGGCGTTCGTCACTCGCATCTCCCGGCCGAGCCGCCGCGTCACGACTCTCAGTCGCGCGAGGAGGTCGACGACCGCCGCGTTGGGCCTGACGAGGCAGCCCACGTCGCAGATCACCGCGCTCGCGCTGCCGGTCTTGAGGATTGCCTCAATCCGATCGCAGAGCGCGGTAACGTCCCCGCGCTCGATATGGCCGCCAATGGCCACGACGACGGTCCTCGCGCTCGGCGGCGAGCGCAGGACGATAGCGGGCCCGGCCGCCGGTGGATCAACAGCCGCCATCGGCCCGCCTCCTTAGCTGGGTCTCTTCAAGTAGACACGGCCGCGGGCGGAAACTCATCGCTTTGACCCGTCAACGTCGCTGGCAGCTGTCGGCGGGCGATCGCTGGCATGACCCCGAGCCGCACGTGACCTGACGTGGGTCGCGCCGAGCGGGGGACGGCGACGGCACTCTCCACCAGACGTTTGTGCTGGTCACTAGTGGTCTCGGAGAAATTCGGCGGAGGAGCGATGAGTCATGCCGAGCACCGCGGTCTAACCGTTCGAAAGGACAAATAAGGCTTCGAAGGAGCACGGAGATGAGTGACATGACAGGCGCCCGGCACATCGTCTTCCCGGTGCGCGGAGAGTACGAAGTGGTGCGTTACGTCGGTTCGTCACGCAAGTCACGACTGATCCGACGTGGGGTGAAGTCATGACGATGGATCGCCGCACACGCTGGTTCGCGCTTATCGTCCTGTGCCTCGGCGATCTGATGATCGTCCTTGACACCACCATCGTGAACGTCGCACTCCCCTCGATTAGGCAGGACCTCGGCTTCTCCGAGACGTCCCTCGCCTGGGTGGTCAACGCCTACTTGCTCACCTTCGGCGGCTTTCTCTTGCTTGGTGGCCGGTTGGGCGACCTGTTCGGCCACCGTCGCCTGTTCTTGGTCGGTCTGACGCTCTTCACCGCCGCCTCGGTGGCGTGCGGACTCTCGACCTCCCAGGAGTTTCTCGTCGGTGCCCGTGCCGTACAGGGTCTGGGTGGCGCCATCGTGTCCGTGGTCGCGCTGTCTCTGATCATGATGCTGTTCACCGAACCGGCCGAGCGCGCGAAGGCAATGGGCGTCATCGGCTTCGTTGCAGCAGGCGGCGGGAGCATCGGTGTCCTGCTCGGCGGTGTCCTGACCGACATCCTCAACTGGCACTGGATCTTCCTGGTCAACGTGCCGGTCGGAGCCGCCGTCTTCGGTCTGTGCGTCGTGCTGCTGCCCGCGAGCCGCGGCCCGGTTGCCACCCGGCGTCTCGACGTCGCCGGCGCAGTGACGGTGACCGCAGCGCTGATGCTCGCGGTGTACGCGATCGTCAACGGGAACGGGGCCGGATGGACCTCGGTGCAGACCCTCGGCCTGCTCGCTGTGGCCGCCGCGCTGCTTGCGCTCTTCCTCCGCATCGAGGCTCGCGCGGAGTCGCCGCTCATGCCACTTGGGCTCTTCCGGCTCCGCAGTGTCGCCACGTCGAATGTCGTTGGCGTGCTGTGGGCCGCCGCGATGTTCGCCTGGTTCTTCCTCTCGGCTCTGTACCTGCAACTGGTGCTCGGCTACGAACCGCTAGAGGTCGGACTGGCCTTCCTGCCCGCGAACGTGATCATGGCTGCGTTTTCGATCGGTCTGTCCGCGAAGCTCGTCATGCGCTACGGGATCAAGGCTCCGCTGGCGGTCGGGCTGCTGATCTCCGCCGTCGGGCTGCTGCTGCTTGCTAGCGCTCCCGTCGACGGGTCGTACGCGACCGCCGTACTCCCGAGCATGATCCTGCTCGGCGTCGGCGCCGGCATGGCCTTCAACCCGGTCCTGCTCGCCGCCATGAGCGACGTCGAGCCGACTGAAGCCGGGCTCGCCTCCGGTGTCGTCAATACGTCATTCATGATGGGCGGCGCACTCGGTCTCGCAGTCCTTGCCAGCCTCGCGGCCGCTCGTACGAGCTCCCTCGCCGGCGCCGGACAGGACGCGCTGACCGCGCTCAACGGCGGCTACCACGTCGCCTTCGTCGCGGGTGCGGCGGCCGCGGCGCTCGCCGCCGGCGTGGCTGCAGTGCTCCTTCGCTCGCAGTCGCCGCACCCAGGCCACGCCGGCGAGGCTGGGGCTGACGAGTTCGCCGCGCCGATCGGCGCACCCGAGTACCAGCCGGCGGTCTAAGTCCCGTCGACCGCGCAAGCGGAATCCGTTGAGCCTCCGGGTCGAACGACCCGGGGGCTCGCTCCTGTCCTACACGTCCCTCAGGGATTACCTGCTCGGACCCGCGCGATCTGCTGCCGTGGATCGGCGCGAATCGCGCGAATCGACGTCGCCTGGATGACCGCAATTCGCGCCTGAGGGCTCGAAGGGCGGAGCTGGACGGTGCGGGTCGCCACTCTCGCCACCACGGCCGATCAAGCCGTCTTGATCGAGGGTCGGCGGAAGGCCGAACTCGGGGAACAGCGACGGGCCGAAGGTCGTGATCTCCGCGACTAGACCGGCCGCGAACCGGATGACATCGATCTTGAATGCGCGGAACTCGGTGTCACCTGGCGCACGCAGGTAGCTGCCTGTCGCGGGCTGCCTGTTGGCTCGAGTGGGAACGAGCCGCCAGTCACCCGCTGAGTCCGGACCGAAGGTCCGTTCGAGCATCGGCGCAAAATCGGCGAGGCTCTCAAAGTGCATGGGGTACGGCGGCATCGCGATCCTGATGTCCTCGCGCATCAGTGCGATCGCGGCGGCTGCGTCCTGCTTCTCATGCGCGTCGATGAGGCGTTCAACCAGGACCCGCTCCTCGTCGGTCGGCTCGCCCCTCGACGACTCGAGGTCACGGTCAGCCAGGCGTTCGCGCAAGGTCGCCCGAGCCCGTTGCAGGGCGCTATTCGATGCGGCCACGGTGAGGTCGAGGAACGAGGCCGTCTCCGCGGCCGAGTAGTCGAGGACGTCACGGAGGATCAGCACCGCCCGCTGCTTAGGCGGGAGCAGCTGGATGGTCGCGAGAAACGCGAGCTCGATCGTCTCCTTGGCAACGACGACGGCATCTGGCCGAGTGTGGTCGGGCGCGACCTCGTCCAGGAGCCGATCGGGATAGGGCTGGATCCACGGAACCTCGGCGAAGGTGTGCACCGACTTCACTCGTCGCGAGTTGCGCCGCAGCATGTCCAGACAGGCGTTTGTCGCGATCCGGTACAGCCAGGCGCGAAAGGCCTGACCGCCCTCGAAGCTCTCCCGAGCACGCCACGCCCGGAGGAAGGTTTCCTGCAGCAGATCCTCGGCCTCATCGAATGAGCCGAGCATCCGATAGCAGTGGACATGCAGCTCTCGGCGATAGCGCTCGGTTAGTGCCGCGAACGCCGCCTCATCTCCAGCCGTCGCGGCAGCGACCACGGCCTGATCCTCGGCATCGCGTTGTGCTGTTTGTGTCGTCGGCACGACCTGCTCACTTCCTCGGCGGTGTGGCACCGGCCATGTAATCAAGAGAAACGCCCGCCCGTCGAACGAGCTGTCCGAAGGCCCAGCTCAACCTTCGGCGGCCCTTCCCGAGGAGCTGCCCAGCCCGGTCATGTGGTGTCTAACGTCACCCGGTCGGGGAACTCATCGGTCGCCCGCCCAGATTGCTCGATCGGCGCCCGCTGTAGCGTGCGGGCATGAATTCCACCCCGCTCGTGCCCGCCCTGCGCGAAGACTGGCAGCGCGCCCTGTGTGTGGCCGCGCATCCGGATGATTTGGAGTACGGCACGGCAGCGGCGGTCGCCAAGTGGACCAGCCAGGGCAAACAGGTCACCTATCTCATTGCGACGAGCGGCGAGGCCGGGATCGACTCGATGCACCCGGACAAAGCCGGCCCGCTGCGGCAGGAGGAGGAGCGCCAGGCTGCCCTCGAGGTTGGTGTGGAGGTCGTCGAATTCCTTGATCATCACGACGGGACGATCGAGTACGGCCTACCGCTGCGGCGTGACATCGCCCGCGCGATCCGGCGACACCGTCCCGAGGTGATCATCAGTGGCGGGTTCACCGTACGCATGATCGGCGGCGTGACCAACCAGGCTGACCATCGGGCTGTCGGCCTCGCTGCCCTCGATGCTGCTCGTGACGCCGGCAATCGCTGGGTTTTCACCGAGCTCGGCGAAGAGGGCCTCGAGCCGTGGAACGGCGTTCGCTATGTCTGCCTGGCGGGTGCGTCGGAGCCGAACCACGGCGTGGACGTGACCGGATTCGTCGACAGAGGCATTGCCTCACTGCAGGCACACCACGCGTACCTCGAAGGCCTCGGCACGTCAGCGTTCAACGCGGAGGAGTTCTTGCCGTGGATCGCGGCCACTGCCGGTGCCGCGATGGGCGTAGAGGCAGCGGTCCTCTTCGACGTCCACACCTTGATCTTTGATGAGCAGCGACCGTGGACGACGGACACAACGCCGAGCTGACCGGACACGGCGAGGCAGGGTCAACCGAACCCGATTCAGTTAGCGGACAAGTTCGACGGGTTCGATTCGGGAAGCGGTCGGGTGGGCATCGCGTCGAGCCGCCGCAGGATCACTCCTTCACGCAAGGCCCACGGGCAGATCTGCAGCTGAGGGATCTCGAGGAGATCCATGGCGGCGTCGGCGACGATCGCGCCGGCGAGGAGCTGCCGGGCTCGGCCCTGGGAGACCCCGGGTAGCTTTGCTCGATCGGCCGCGCTCATCGTCGCCAAGCGTTCAACCCATGGCACCAGGTCCTCGTGGTCGAGGGTGCGCTCGACATAGAGTCCGTCGCTGGACGGCGCCGCACCGGCGATGCGGGCAAGGGATCTGAACGTCTTCGATGTGGCGACCGCTTGATCAGGTTCGCCGTTCCGCACAACGTCGCCGACGGTTCGGGCGATCTCGGTACGTATATGTCTGCGGAGTTCGCGTACCTCGCGGGGGCGGGGCGGATCGCTGCTGAACCAGTCGCGGGTCAGCCTGCCAGCGCCGAGCGGCAGCGAGATCGCGACGTCCGGCTCCTCGTCGATGCCGGACGCGATCTCGAGTGAACCGCCGCCGATATCCAGGACGAGGAGGCGCCCGGCCGACCACCCGAGCCAGCGGCGCACCGCAAGGAACGTCAACCGTGACTCGTTCGCGCCGCTCAGGATGTCGATGTCCACGTCGATTGCGGCGCGAAGTCCGGCGACGACCTCGTCGCTGTTGGTGGCATCGCGTACGGCCGATGTGGCAAAGGCCAGCACTTCCTCGACGCCTTTGTCCTCGGCCACCTGCAGTGCCTCGGTCACGAAGGCGTTGAGCTGCTTGATCCCCTTTTCCGACAGCCGGTTGCCGTTCTCGAGCAGATCCGCGAGGCGAAGCTCCGCCTTATGCGAGTACGCAGGCCAGGGACGACCGCCGCGGTGGGCGTCGACGATCAGCAGGTGAACGGTGTTCGACCCGATGTCGAGCACACCCAGTCGCATGCGTTGACGCTACCTAACAATTCGAAGCTCAGCTTGGATGCGGGGCACAGCATGGTGACGATGCGGCCAGGCGAGGGTGGGTGAGACATGAAGGGCACCTTCACCCCATAGGTACGGGTGAAGGTGCCCTTCATGCAGCGCGGGTTCGCGCAAGCGTTCCCCTGACGGGCGTCCCCTGAAGAGGGCCTGTGGCTCGGTACGTAGCCAAGATCCTCGTCAATGCGACGCTGAATCGTCAGGAGGTCACAGGTCAGACCGGCGGTCAGTAACCGCCGCCGCCTCCGCCGCCAGCGCCTCCTCCGCCGCCCGCCATCAGGACGATCCCAATCACGACAGCCGCGACGACAAGTGCGACGACGATCCAGATTGTGGTGTTACGTGCAGTTCGAGAGGTCATTTCGATCACCTCCGCTAGGCTCGGCTACCCGAGTCGGGCGCAAGCATGCGTTATCCGATGGCCAGGACCCGCCCCGGCCAGGTGACCACCGTGGGCCGATCCCGGCGCGCACATCCCCGTCGACGCATTCCGTACGTCGGCCGGAGTTATGACTGAGACGCCGGCCAAAACCTGTCCCACGTGCGGTGCAGAGCTGAACCCGATTGCTCCACCCGTCAGCCCTGTTCCTGGATCATGCGTACGCCCGCCCTGAGGAATCGCTGAATCAGCCGGGCAGGCGCGCGCATGTCTGATCGCGCGGGGGGCACCGCACATCGGCACATTGAGGCAGGCGCCTTACGATCGCGCATCGGGCAACCGCACGCGGGAACTGCTGCATCTTCCCTGATGAGAGACGTAAGGGCGGCGCGCCGGTCGCGCCAACCCGGACAGGGGCGATGCATGCTCTTGTCCCTGACGGGTACCCGGGCCGCATGGGCAAGACCACGATCCCCGAACAGAAGCGCGTCGTCCGACCGACCGACAGCGGCAGCTGGGCCGTCTGTATTCCAGGCAGCCGCAAGGCCGTCGTCGTCCTTCCAAACAGGTCCGATGCCGTCGCTCGAGCAAAACGCATCCTCTCCCAGCGGGGCGGCGGCAACGTCGAGGTGCAGGAGGACGGCCGGGTGGTGGACGTACACCAAGTGCGTCCCCGACCGGGCAATATCGGCGGTATCCCGGTGACCCGCCGCGCATATCGCCATTAGCAGAGGCACCTAACCGGGCAGTCGGCCGGTTGTCTACGTTTCGGCGCCATGGCCTCGGGATTGCGCGACCCGGCCAACCGTAGACAGCAAAGGGGAGACTTGGCCCATGGGCCATCCGTGGTGGCGGAGCGCGGTCGTATATCAGGTCTATCCGCGCTCATTCGCAGATTCGAACGGCGACGGGCACGGCGACTTGGAGGGGATCAGAGGACACCTTGACCATCTGCAATGGCTGGGTGTCGACGCGCTGTGGATATCGCCGTTCTACCCGTCGCCGATGCGCGACGGCGGATATGACGTCATGGATTACTGCGACGTCGATCCGCGATTTGGCACCCTCGAGGATTTCGATCGACTGCTTTCCGATCTGCACGAGCGCGGCATGCGTCTGCTCGTCGACTGGGTGCCCAATCACACCTCCGATCGGCATCCGTGGTTTGTGGAGTCGCGGGCTTCTCGCGATTCGCCCAAGCGCGCCTGGTACATCTGGCGCGACCAGCCCAACAACTGGCGTGCGGCGATCGAGGGCGGCAGCGCGTGGACGCTCGACGAGCCGACCGACCAGTACTACTTGCACTTCTTCCTGCCCGAGCAGCCGGATCTGAACTGGACAGAGCGGCAGGTCGTCGAGGCGATGCACGGGACGCTGCGGTTCTGGCTGGACCGCGGCGTCGACGGCTTCAGGATCGATGCCGTCCATTGCATCGGAAAGGACCCGAGATTCGTCGACGATCCTCGCTGCTTTGCCGGTACTCCCATGTCGGACTTCAACGACCAGCCGGCCACTCACGAGGTGCTGCGCGGTGTGCGACGTCTGGTCGATTCTTACGAGGGGGATCGGGTCACCGTCGGTGAGGTCGACATTCGATCGACTGAGCGGGTGATGACCTACTACGGCTCAGGCGATGAACTCCACCTGGCCTTCAACTTTCCACCGCTCGATGCGCCTTGGGATTCGGTCGTGTGGCAGTCGGTGATCAACGAGGTGGAGCATCATCTTCCTGAGGCGGACTGGCCGACGTGGGTGCTCTCCAACCATGACAACCGGCGACACCGGACTCGGTACGGAGGGTCGCTCCTTCGGGCCCGGGCGGCCGCAGTTCTCCTGCTCACCCTGCGTGGGACGCCGTTCATCTACCAAGGTGAAGAACTCGGTTTGCTCGACGTCGAACTCTTGCCGCACGACTGGGTGGATCCGGGTGGCCGCGACGGTCCGCGGGCTCCGATCCCATGGGAGTGGGAATCGCCGTTCGGTTGGCGCGGGGAGCCGCCTTATCTGCCATTCCCGCCGGAGTCGGCCGAGCGCAACGTGGCGGCGCAGCGCGCCGATCCAGACTCCATTGCCCACCTCTATCGGGACTTGATCGCCGTACGGCGAGCCAGCCCAGCGCTGTCCGGCGGCGATTGGGAGCCGGTCGAGGCGCCGAAGGAAGTGATCGGCTTTCGGCGCTCCACTGTCGGCGATCAGCGGGTGATCTTGGTCAACTTTGCCGGGCACGGGCAGGAGATCCCGATCGATGGCGGCTGGGTGGTCGAGCTGGCCAGTGACCGGGAAGGCGAGGGCGAGAAGTACGGCGGGCTTGTCCCAGGCGACGCGGCCGTGATTCTCCGGCCGAGCTGAGCAGCGACCGCTCGACACCTGCTCGCGCCCTCGCGAGTGCACACCGGCATCCGAGCGGCTAACCAGAAACTGATTTGTCCACACCACGCCCTGTAACTGCTGGTGCTTCCGTGATTGGTGGTGCACAATGTCAGGAACCATCACCGGATCACCGGCCACGGCTCGCCTAGTTCGCTCGGGGAAGGCGTACTTCGCGAGCGAGCCAGGAGGTACCGGTGACGACACGGGGCGTGCTCTACGTCCACTCCGCGCCGTCGGCGCTGTGCCCGCATGTCGAGTGGGCCATCGCCGGCGTTCTCGGTATGCGCGTGAGTCTTGAATGGACCCGCCAGTCGGCCGCGCCGTCGATGTGGCGGGCCGAGCTGTCATGGCAGGACGAGCCTGGCACGGCCTCGCGGCTTGCCTCCGCTTTGCGCGGGTGGCATCACCTCCGCTTCGAGGTCACCGAGGACCCATCGACGGGCTGCGAAGGGGAGCGCTACAGCTACACGCCAGAGCTGGGGCTGTTCCACGCGATGACGGGGGTCCACGGCGACATCGTCGTACCCGAGGATCGGTTGCGCGCAGCCATGGCGCGCGCCGATGAGACCGGCATCGGGCTGCAGGAGGAGTTGCACAAGCTCCTCGGCCGGCCGTGGGATGACGAACTCGAGCCCTTCCGCTATGCGGGTGACGGCGCTCCAGTCCGCTGGCTCCACCAAGTGGTATAGCTGCCGTTCTTGGGACGCGGGCAGTTGATTCCGCCAGAGTTTGATCTGGTACCTGGGTGTAGCGGCCCTATCAAGGCTGCTGGCGAGCTAGATGGCCCCGCAACTGTCTAGAACGTCCACAGACGATCCACTAACAAGATCGTCGCCGGGGCAGCGGCAGCCCACCGACGACCCAGTAACGAGATCATCAGCAGGGCAGCGAGAGGCCGACCTTCGATCCCGTCACCATGAAGGGCACCCTCACCCGAACCTATGGGGTGACGGCACCGATCGGAGTTGGGTGGGGGCATATGCAACACCCTATGACCTGCGCAAATAGCCTCGCCTGATCTCCGCTTCGGAAGCCGTCTTGGGCTCGCGGTGGGCCCGCGAGAACTGCAGTCTGATGTACCCGGTATCGCTGCAGTGGCCTACCGTCCGTTTCATGATCAACTCTGACCCTGTCTCTTATACACATCTCCGAGCCCACGAGACTCGTGCATTCATCTCGTATGCCGTCTTCTGCTTGAAAATGGGGG
>JBKPTD010000049.1:0-17402 GCA_046735375.1 Actinomycetota bacterium
GAGGAAGATCCGCGGAAGCGACTTCGCCGGTCGAGTTGAGGCGGTCGGGCGGGGCGTTACCCGGTTCCGTCCCGGTGACGAGGTGTACGGCGACCTTCGCGAACTAGACGGGACGTTCGCTGAGTATGTGTGCGTCCCGGAGGACATCGCCGAGGTGAAACCGGCGGGGCTTACGTTCGAGCAGGCGGCTGCCGTGCCGCTCGCGGGGAGTACCGCCCTCGTGGGCCTGCACGAGGTAGGAGAGGTAACACGGGGACAGCGGGTCTTGGTCAACGGAGCGTCGGGCGGCGTGGGAACGTTTGCCGTCCAAATCGCGAAGTCGATGGGCGCGGACGTGACCGGGGTGTGCAGCCCGAGGAACACCGACCTGATCCAGTCGTTGGGCGCGGACCATGTGCTCGACTACACCAGCGGGGACTTCACCCGCATGGGTCAGCGCTACGACGTCGTGTTCGACCTCGTGGGGAACCGGTCACTGACCGACCTGCGGCGTGCGCTGACGCCCGCGGGCACGATCGTGCTGTCGGGCGGCGGGGTGTCCGCGAACGGCCGCCCGCGCATCGTCGGACCGATGGCCCTCGCCATCAGAGGATTGGTGCTGTCACGCATCGGCTGTCGCCATTGGGTCCGCGCGTTCACCAGCATCCCTCCAAGCAAGGACCACCTCGCGACATTGCGCGACCTGATCGAAGCCGGCGAGGTCGCCCCGATCATCGACCGGACCTACGCCCTAAGCGCTGTGCCCGACGCCATCCGGTACATGGAGGTCGAGCACGCACGGGCGAAGGTGGTCATCAGCGTCGCCGCATGACCTCCCCCACGGAGATGCCCTCGACGGGAGCGCGTCAGCCCCGGATTCGGAACACCACGACGGCGAGCAGATAAGCCAATCCGGCGATGGCCCCGAGCCAGGTGAACGGCGCTCCGCTGTTGCCGCGAGCCACCTCGACCAAGAACGCGATAATGATCGCCGTGATCACCACAATGCCGGCGAACGCCGTCGCGTGGATGTCGATCTGACGGAACCGCTCATCGCTGCCGTCGCCACGCAAGCCGCGGATGGTTTCGCTGCGGCCGCCGAGCAGGAAGACACCGCCGAATGCGGTCATGATGCCCAGCGAGATCACCCCACTGGTGAGGTCGCCGCCGATCGCCATGGCGATGAGCATCACGACGCCGAGCGCCACAGAAGAGGCCGGCAGATACCACTTGGACTTAGTGATCTGCACCGAAGATCTCCTCAACAGAACGCTCGAAATACCTCGCGAGAGCCAGCGCGAGCGGCAGCGACGGGGTGTAACGCTCGGTCTCGATCGAGTTGATCGTCTGCCGCGACACGTCGAGCGCGGCGGCGAGCTCGCCCTGGGAAAGACCGAGGGCGGCCCGCAGCTCGCGCACTCGGTTGCGCATCAGCGCGCCTGTACACGACCTTCAGCACGGGACTGTCGCCGCAACCGGGGGAGGCACGGCCTGGCCGCGTCCTTACGGTAGAAGCCGCCAGCGAGGACGGCGGGCAGCCATGCCACGCTCGCCAGCGGCGCCCAGCTCTGCTCGCGCACGGCCGCAGCGATGGCCGAGCCAACCACGAGCACCAACGCCGCAGCCGCCACGATGACGAGCATTCGATGAAAATTGCGCACCGGTCGACCACCATTCGAGGTGACAAGCTTGCTTGACACTTCGACTATACGAATCCCGGGTTGCCCTTCAAGCATGCTTGACAGGGTACGGAGCGGCTCGACGCACAGTCGCCGGTCAGGTGCGGTTTCGGCGATGTGCGAGAGCGGTGATCGCACTCGAGGCCAGCGCATTGGCGCATCGCTCCACATGCGGACGGCCGGACCTACGCCGGACCGACGAGGAGCGGCAGGTATCGTCCGCACATGCGCCGCCTGATGCGCGAGCTAAGCCCCGCTCGGTGGCTAGCACGCGGCACCGCCAACGTCGACGGAGCGATCTTCGGAACGATCACCGCGGCAGCGGTGATCGCCGCAAGTGCTGCCCACGACGCCACCATCGGCTCGGTCGTGATCGTGACGGTCGTCACCGTCGTGGTCTTCTGGCTTGCACACGTGTACGGGTTGGTCGTCGAGGGTCACCTGGAGGAGGGCCGATCGGGTCTGGCCGCCGTCGGCGAGGCAATGATCGACGAGCTCCCCGTCCTTGAAGCGCCAGCCCCGTCCGTGCTGTTGCTGTTTGTTGGGTTGATCGGCGTGCTGGACGCTGAGACAGCCGTGCTCGCGGCGCTATGGATGGCGGTCGCTCAGTTGGTGATCTGGGGTGCGGCTGCCGGTCGCCGGCACGGGCGTTCATGGCGGGCAGCAGCGGTGTCGGGGGCGATCAGCGGGACGTTCGGCCTGGTCATCATTCTGCTCAAGACACTGGTGGTGCATTGAGACCGCCGCTCCGTGGGTAGTCGGCAGTGGCAGACCTGGCGCCGTGACGGCGCTAACCTTCCCGCTGCTTCGATGCGTAGCGCCGTCTCTCGTGAGACGGCACCGACACTCCTAAGGCGCGAACGAGAGAGGGACAGGACGGCCATGGACTGGACCCTGGAAGTTGTGATCCTTCCGGTCAGCGATATCGACCGGGCAATCGAGTTCTACCGAGACAAGGTCGGCTTCCACCTCGACCACGACACCCGGACCGAGCAGATGCATGTCGTGCAGCTCACGCCCCAGGGCTCTGGGTGCTCGATCGTCTTCGGCGACCTGCCTCCCCAGCGCGAGATGGCTCCGGGCTCGCTGCGCGGACTGCAGCTGGTGGTCGCCGACGCGAAGGCCGCCTGGCAGGAACTCATCGACCGAGGGGTCGAGGCCAGCGAAATCACGGTGTTCTCACCCGACGACGGCGGGACGTTCTTCGGATTCAGCGACCCGGACGGGAACACATGGGCGGTCCAGGAGCTCAAGGTCCGTGCCGAGAAGCCGCTCATCCCACCGGAGCACCGCGGACGATTCGGCGCCTCATCATGAGGGTGCCTCGTTCCAGAGCTCCGCGAGCTTAAGCCGCCGGATGCGCGCGGGATCGGCGAGGATGTCGATCCCGACGATCTTGTCTTTCTTGATCGTGAAGCCAACGACAGACCCCGGTCGCCCATGCCGGCTGACGACGAGCCCGGGCACGCCGTTCACCAAAGCCGACTGCGCCAGCCAACCCGCTCCAGAGAAGCTGAAGCCCAGCCCGGCCACCGCCGGCGCTCCGCGCACGACCCTCGACGCGCCGACGGGGACCGCGCCGCGGTCGAGCCGCAACACGACATCCGGGTCGAGCACAGCCAGGAGGGACTCGAAGTCACCGTCGCGCGAAGCCGTAAGGAAGGCGTCGACGATCTCGCGTTGACGGGTCGCGTCTGTCGGCGAGCCCGTCGTGGCTCCCTGCACCCGGCGGCGGGCGCGGCTCGCCAGCTGACGCGCCGCGGCCGGGGTGCGGCCGACGATCGGAGCGATCTCATCGAACGGCATAGCGAACATGTCGTGCAGCACGAAGGCAAGCCGCTCTGCCGGGTCAAGGGCTTCAAGTACCACGATCAATGCGAGTCCGATGGCGTCGGCCAGCAGCGCCTGCTGTTCAGGGTCGGATCCGTCTGCGCGGCTGACGATGGGGTCAGGTACGTGGGCGTCCAGCGGCTCTTCACGCCGCGATCGGCGCGAGCGCAGCATGTCCAGGCAGACCCGTGCTACGACCGTCGTCAGCCACCCGCTCAGCTCCCTGATTTCGCTCGCATCGGCGCGGCTGAGTCGTAGCCAGGCCTCCTGGACCGCGTCGTCCGCCTCGCTTAGCGAACCCAGCATCCGGTAGGCCACCGCCCGGAGGCGGACTCGATTGTCTTCGAACTGCTCAGCGAGCGCCTCGCTGCCGACCACGATCACCACCCCTCGATCGGTTCCATCACATCAGTGACGAACGGATGCCGGTCGATGTGACAAGCGGTCATGGACCGACGCTGGCCTGGATGCGCAGGTCCATCAGGAACCGCTCGCAGGCGGCAAATGTATAGGCGCTGGCCGCGGCGGAGGCTCGGCATTCGGTGTTTCGACTGCTGCTAATGTCGATCCGGCATGGCTCTCCACGGGTTTACCCACCTCGCCCTTCGTGTCCAGCGACTGCGCGCGGCCGAAGCGTTCTATCGCGAGCTGTTCGCTCTCGAGGTTGCGTTCCGGGAGGCTGAGACGCCTGAAGGTGGTTGGCTCACCTTGCGGGCCTCCGCCGACTGGGATGACGCCGAGGAGGCGGGAGTCGACCTGGGACTCGTGATGCTGTATCGCGACGGCCTTCGCCTTGCCCTCGAAGCGGCCGACGCGGTTGAAGCGGTCACGAGCCGGCTCTCCCATGTCGGTGTGTTCGTGGATGAGGATGAGTTCAAGCGGATCCGAGCGGCCTCTGAGCGGCTTGACTGCGAGATCGTCAATGACAACCAACGGGCGCTGGTCATCGACGATCCGTTTGGTGTCCGATGGGAGCTCAACAGCTTTCCGTATGACGATCCGCCAAGCCTGAGTACGGGTGCGCGCGCCGGGCGCTGGCTCGACCTCGACCAGCGCCCCTAGGACGCTCACCTGTGGTGAGACGCCCGGGCCACTGTGAAAGGGCCAACTGACCCAGGATCTTTCGCTGGCGGACCGACCTCGGGACCGGTCTAGGGCCGCGGCGGGCCGGCCCGGAGACGGCGTTCGGCCGCGGTGCGGACGGCCACCGGATCCGTGCCAGACCAGTCGGCATCGATCCACCATGTCGCGCCTGCCTCGGCCCAGGGCCGGACCTGTTCGACTGCAGCAGCCGGGTCCTCGGCTGGAGTTGCGCCTTCGACCGTGATGGCGTAGGAGTCCATCGGAAGATCGGCGGCTGCCCGTTCGCCGCGGATCCAGGCCACGGCCTCCGCCATCACGGCGGGCGTGAGCTCGGAATGCCCATCGGCATCCAGCGGCATATAGGCAGGCAGCCAGCCGTCCCATCGAGCTGCACGCCGCATCGACTTCATCCGCGGCCATGCGCCGACGACCCATACGGGAATCCGCGGCTGTTGCACGACGGGCGGCGGCAGCAGGACCTCGCTTTGGCGCACTGTGCGGTAGTGACGGCCGTCGAAGGTGAAGGGCCGCCCGCGCCACATGTGTTCCATCATCGCGAGGCCCTCGTCGAGGAGCTCGGCCCGCACTCGACGGCCGGGATCGTCCTCGAAGAGCCACCAGCGATCATCATCAGCTACGCCAAGCCCGACAGGGAGGATCACCCGGCCACCTGAGAGGTTGTCCAGCGAAGCCGTCTGGCTCGCCAGCTCCCAGGGCCGCCGCCGCGGAACCGGCGTGAGCATTGTGCCGAGGAGGATCCGCTCGGTCTGCATGGCAGCGGCTGACAGCGCCACCCAGGCGTCGATCGCCCAGATGCCTTCCCAGACGAAGAAGGCGTCCCATCCGTGATCCTCTGCGATCGTGGCAAGATCGGCAGCCACCCGCGCATCGCCATAGGGCAAGACGAATCCGTACTTCACGGCGTCGACCGTACCGCCACCTCCCACAGGCCGGGCGGCAACATAGACACGAGATCGAGGCCGCCTCACCGGACCGTGGAGCCCGCTCCTCCGGAAGCCCGTCCTGCCAGGAGAGGGCTTGTTACTGGCAAGTAGCCTGGCGTAAGTTACTCATCAGTAGCACCGTGGAGGGCATGAGCCGATGGGGCACTACCGGAGCAACGTGCGCGATCTCGAGTTCAATCTGTTCGAGGTGTTCGGCCGAGCCGAGATTCTCGGCTCAGGCCAATATTCCGAGATCGACGCCGAGACTGCGCGCAGCATCCTGGCCGAGGTCGAACGGCTGGCGTCCAACGAGCTTGCCGCCTCCCTGCTCGACTCGGACCGGAATCCACCCGTCTTCGATCCCGCCACGAACTCCGCGAGACTTCCTGAGGCTTTCAAGCGATCGTTTCGCGCCTACCAGGACGCCGAGTGGTATCGCCTCGACCTGCCAGCCGAGCTCGGCGGAACCGTTGTGCCGCCAAGCCTGCGATGGTCAATTGCCGAGCTGGTCCTCGGCGCTAATCCGGCCGTCCACATGTACTCCAGCGGCGCCAGCTTTGCCTATGTTGTCTGGCAATTCGGTACCGACGAGCAGCGGAAGCTTGCCCGCTGGATGGCAGAGAAACGCTGGGCCGCGACCATGGTTCTCACCGAGCCGGACGCCGGCTCCGATGTCGGTGCTGGGCGGACTCGAGCCATTGCCCAACCAGACGGCTCCTGGCACATCGAGGGAGTCAAGCGGTTCATCACCGGCGGAGAGCACGACCTGACCGACAACATCGTTCACCTCGTCCTCGCAAGGCCAGACGGGGCCGATCCCGGCACCAAGGGCCTCTCGCTCTTCGTGGTACCCAAGTACCTCGTGGATCTCGAAACCGGCGCGCTCGGTGAGCGCAATGGTGTCTATGCCACCAACATCGAGCACAAGATGGGCTTCAAGGTCTCGACGACCTGTGAACTCCGCTTCGGCGAGAAGCATCCGGCGAAGGGGTGGCTGCTCGGTGACGTCCACGACGGCATCGCACAGATGTTCGTGGTGATCGAATACGCGAGGATGATGGTCGGCACGAAGGCGATTGCCACGCTCTCCACCGGCTATCTCAACGCCCTCGACTTCGCGAGAACACGCGTACAGGGGCCGGATCTCACCATGGCCACCGACAGGTCGGCGCCGCGGGTGCCCATCATCAAGCATCCCGAGGTCCGGCGCAGCCTGATGCTCCAGAAGTCCTACGTCGAAGGCCTGCGTGCGCTCGTTCACTACACCGCGACCTTCCAGGACGCGGCGTGGGCGGCTCGCGCCGCGGGCGAGCGGGACGAAGCAGCAGAGCGGATGAACGATCTCTTGCTTCCGCTGGTCAAGGGCATCGGGTCGGAACGGTCGTACGCCCTGCTCGCGGACGCCCTGCAGATCCTCGGCGGCTCCGGTTATCTCCAGGACTACCCGCTCGAGCAATACATCAGGGACGCCAAGATCGACACGCTTTACGAGGGCACGACGGCCATTCAGAGCCTCGACTTCTTCTTCCGCAAGATCGTCAAGGATCGCGGTCAGGCGTTGACGACGCTGCTCACGGACATACAGACCTTCGCCAAGGGTGATACGGGCAACGGAGGCTTGGTCCGGGAGCGCGAGCTGCTCGCCAAGGCCGTGGAAGATGTGCAGGGCATCGTCGCCACGATGGTCAGTGCGGTTGCGGCCTCACAAGGAGGGGGGAACGAGCGCGAGCTCTACAAGGTCGGCCAGAACACGGTCCGGCTGCTGATGGCCATCGGCGATCTCATCATCGGCTGGCTGCTGCTCCGGCAGGCCGATGTTGCACTCGCCGCGCTCGCAGGTCAGCCCAGCGATGCCGACCACGCGTTCTATGTGGGCAAGGTCGCTGGCGCGCGATTTTTCGCCGCTAACGTCCTGCCGCACCTCACCGCCGCGCGTACCGTCGCCGAGTTGGTCGACAACACGATCATGGAAGTCAGCGACGGCGCGTTCTGATCCGTCGCGATCGACGGGGATAGGGACCCTTCGGCCGGCGACGACCCTGTGCCGCCCATTTCTCCAGGTGGGTCATGAACTCGCTGGCCTGCACCGGCCAGGCATAGTGCTCGACAGCAGCCCGATGGCCGTTGCGACCCATGCCAATCCGCAACGCCGGATCGTCATGGAGCCGCTTGACCCCATCCGCGACGGCAGTCACGTCCTCGAACGGGACGACAATCCCGGCCCGATGCTCCTCGAGCAGCTCCTGCGCCGCGACCGTCGGCGTGGCAATGGCCGGCACGCCGCGCGCCATATATTCGATCACCTTTGTCGGCTTGGAATGCTGATAGTTCGGCTCATCATGCAGCAGCGACAGGCCGGCGAGCGCGCCCTCCACCCTTCGCAAGGCGATGTCGTTGGGCACGAAACCGCTCCACACGACATCGCCGACGTTGCTGGCCTCCTCCAATAGCGGCTGGACCTCGTCGTCAGCCGTGCCGATGAGTTCCAGGGTGACCTCTGCACCCAGCAGCCGACCGAGTTCCACCATCTCGACAGCCCCGCGAGCGCGAGTCAGATGGCCAACGTAGACGACTCGCTCTGCACCTGGCGGCGGCACCTGCGCAGGCACCCACGTGGTGTTGGGGACGACTGGGTGCGGCCGCCGGAACCTCGCTAAATAAGAACTCTCGGCGAGCAGGAGGTGATGCTTGCGTTCGGCTCGGCGCTCGAGCAGGGAAACCGCGAGCGCCACCAGGCGTCGCGCCGGCCGCGGGAGCCAGGCCTTGAGCGTGAGTGCAGCGGCCGTGTCTTCGTGTACGTCCCAGACGACTGGTGGCAGCCCGCGCAGGCCCCACACGGAGAGCAGGAGCTCTGGGTCGTGCAGCAGAATGAGATCCACGCCCGGGCTCACCGCGCGAATCTCCCTGCGCGCGGCACGGATCGCGGTGGACCGCCGGCGGCCGACTGCTCTCGGCACGTCGACCGCCGTCACATCGCTTGGCAACGCGACGGAATACCCCGTGAACGGGGCGACGTAGACAACCTCATGGCCAGCGTCGAGCAAGGAGCGGATCTGTCGATGGCGAATGCGCGCATCCTCCGGATGGTGCACGATCGTCACCACGAGGACTCGCACGCCGTCCTCCTTCCGCTTACCTGGCGCCTGGCAACGCGCCAGACTACCCCCGTTCAGAGGCGTTCGACGCCATCCGCGCCGACCTTGCCCCTGGTGTCAAAGAGGACCCTCGCCTTCCCGGCGATCTGGTCGAGGTCATAATCGCTGTGATTCTGGAGGAGGACCGTGACGTCGGCGACAGCCGCCTCAGCGACGGGATCGTCTGCCCGGCGAATTGAGGAACCGTTCGCCCGCCAGGCCTCAACGTACGGATCGTGAAAGATCACCTCTGCGCCAAGCGCGACGAGGTGGCGCGCGACCGCGGTGCTCGGCGACTCGCGCTGGTCAGCGATATCCGGCTTGTAGGTCACACCAAGCAGCAGCACGGTCGAACCGCGCACTGGCTTGCTGTGCTTGTTGAGGATGTCCTGGACACGGCGGACGACGTACGCCGGCATCCCGTTGTTGATCTCCTGTGCCAGCTCCACGAAGCGGAACGGGTAACCCAGCGTCCGGACCTTGTAGGAGAGGTAGTTCGGATCGATGGGGATGCAGTGCCCACCCACGCCAGGACCTGGGTAGAACGCCTGGAAGCCAAACGGCTTGGTCGAGGCGCAGCGGATGACGTCCCAGAGGTCGACATCGAGCTCCTGGCAGAACTTCGCCATCTCGTTGACCAGCGCAATGTTGACGTGGCGATAGGTGTTCTCAAGGAGCTTGGCCATCTCGGCTTCGCGAGTTCCCCGTGCCTGCACAACCGTCTCGACGAATTGGCTGTAGAACGCGACTGCTCGCTCGGCGCAGGCCAGCGTGTGTCCACCGACAACCTTGGGCGTATTGGCCAAGCCGAAGCTGGGGTTACCTGGGTCGATCCGCTCGGGCGAGAAGGCGAGGCAGAAATCGGTGCCGGCGACCAGACCGCCCTCCTCGAGGATCGGACGGACGAGCTCGTCGGTCGTCCCTGGGTAGGTGGTCGACTCCAGGACGACGAGCATGCCTGGATGGAGATGGGCGGCGATCGTCCGGGTTGCGCTGATCACCGCACTGAGATCCGGGCCACCGTCGGCCGATAGAGGCGTTGGAACGCAGACGACGGCGGTCTCCGCCTCGGCGAGGACGGCCGGGTCGCTCGTCGCACGGAACCCGGATCGCACCATCGTCGCCACGTCGGCGTCAGAGAGATCGTCGACGTGGGATCGGCCGGCCGAGAGTCCGTCAATGACCCGCTCGTCGTGATCCAGCCCGACGACAGTGAGGCCCGCTGCAGTCGCCTCGGCGACTAGAGGCAGGCCTACATAGCCAAGGCCAACGACAACAAGGTCAACCGACATGCCGGCCTTCCCCTCAGCACTCGGCGGGCTGCTCCCGGCGCGCCCGTCGCTTGTACGACATTGGATTGACGCTGTCCCATAGGCAGACAGTTCTGCCTTGCCTGTCCTAGCGGTCGGCGAAGACCCCTTCCAGTCGGCACGCCGCGGCTGGCTGACCGCGGCGGCGCACAATGCTACAAGAGCACCTACGGCACCGTGGCCATATAACACGAACGCCGTTGAAACAGGGGTCATCCGTGCGGCGTCGGTGCAGTGAAGGCGGGAGATCGCCCTGTCCCGGATCGCCCGGCAAAACCCCGGCCTGCCGCCGGGTTTATGGGATCCTAGGGCTCCGATCAGGCTCGTGGAAGGCTCTGGAATGACACCACCCGTTGTCCATATCGCAGGCGCGCGCCCAAATTTCCCGAAGGCCGCCCCTGTCGTGAAGGCATTGAGACGGGAAGGTGTCGAACAGCTGCTGATTCACACAGGTCAGCACTATGACGAGACGCTCTCCGAGATCTTCTTCCGGCAGCTTGAGCTACCGGAGCCCGACATCAACTTGGAGGTCGGGTCAGGAAGCCATGCGACCCAGACGGCTGCGATCATGGTGGGTCTGGAGCGGGTATTCACCGAACTGCCGCCGTCCTTGGTGATTGTGTACGGCGACGTCAATTCGACCGTCGCGGCCGCCCTCGTCGCGGCGAAGATGCAGATCCCCGTCGCGCATGTCGAGGCCGGCCTGCGCAGCTTTGACTTGACCATGCCGGAAGAGATCAACCGGCGCCTTACTGATCAGCTATCCGAACTCCTCTTTGTGACGAGCCCAGAGGCAATCGGCTATCTCGCAAACGAAGGGGTACGGATCGACGGGATCCACTTCGTCGGCAACCCAATGATCGACACATTGCTCGGCAACCTCGATCGGTTCGACGCACTTCGAGCCCGTGAGGAGCACAAACTCCCGCAGCGTTACGCCGTCGCCACCCTGCATCGGCCCTCGAACGTCGATGATCCCATCGTCGCCAAGGAGCTCGTCGGTGCGCTCCACGAGATCGCTGAGGACGACGACATCTTCATCCCACTGCATCCGCGCGGGCGTCGCGTTCTGACTCAGGCAGGGCTCACCAACCACCCGGGCATTCACGTAGCGGAGCCGGTCGGCTACGTGGAGTTCGTGAGCCTCGTCAGGGGTGCGGTGGCAGTGCTGACCGATTCGGGCGGCGTACAGGAGGAGACGACCATCCTCGACGTGCCGTGCCTCACCTTGCGGCCCAACACCGAGCGACCGATAACCATCACGCATGGAACCAACCGACTGGTGACGCGTGAAGGGCTAGTTCAGGCCTTCCGGGAGGCAGTGAGCAGCAGAGAAGCGCGGCAGCTTGAGGCGCCTCCACTGTGGGACGGGAAGGCAGGCGGGCGTATCGCCGACGTCGTGCTCGATTGGCTCGCGGTGAGATCTTAGTATCCCTAGCGTCCCGTTAACGGCCGGTCCGTCAGCGCCTGACCGCCCGAACCCCCGCGCTGTCCAGGACCGCGCGATAGGCCTCGTCAACCGTCGGCACGATCTTTTTCCAGTCCCGTTCGGCGATCACCCATTCGCGGGCTTCCCGGCCGAGGCTCTCTCGCAGATCGCGTGAATCGAGAAGCCGCTCCAGACTTCGCGCGAGGTCTGCCGGCTCGCCCTTGGTGAAGACGAGGCCGGTCTTCCCGTCCTGGACGATCTCCGTGAGGGCCGCAACGCTCGACACGACGACCGCCTTGGCCATCGCCATCGACTCAAACGGCTTGATCGGCGAAATGAGCTCACAAACGGGCAGCGGCTGCCGTGGAAACGGCGCGATGTCGAAGAGCGACAGGTAGCGCTTGACCTGCTTGTGCGGGACCCGACCGGTGAATGTCACGACGTCGTCGAGCCGGAGCTTCGCGGCCAGCGCCCGGATTGATCTCTCGTGCTGCCCGTCGCCCACGACAATGACGTGAAAGTCGGCGCGGCGCTGCTTCAGCATTGCAACCGCGTCAAGCAGTACCTCGAGACCTTCGTAGTGGACAAGACCACCCGCGTAGCCGATGACCGTCCTTTCAGCGACACCGAGCTGGGCTTCAAGGTCCCTGTCCCTTTCCTGCGGTACGAACCGGTCGGAATGCACGCCATTGGGTACAACCAGCATGCGATCGTCTGGGACGCCGCGTGCCGACATTTCCCTGCGTAGGGCATCGGTGATCACGAAGACCCGCTCGGCCTGAAGGCAAACCTCCCGCTCGAGCATGGTCAGGAACTGATACCTCTCCGTCCCGACGAAGGACGGGTCCTTAGACACTTTCATCAGATCTTCCAGGCCACGCATTTCATAGATGAGAGGCAGCCCTAGCCGCCGAGCCGCGTCGGCGCTTGGCAGGCCTGTCACGAAGAAGCTCGCCGAGTGGATCAGTGCGGCTTGATGGGCGGTGGCGTGCTTGACGAGCCGGTCAGAGAATCGCTGGATGTAGGACGACAACGGATACTGCGGATACTCGCGAACCCCCTCCTCGAGGAGCCGGTGGTACGGAATGCCATCGACAACATCCATCTCAGCGACGACGCGAGGATCGGAGGCCTTCCAGCGGTCATACGGGAACCCAAGCCTGGTGATGGCTCGAATGTCCCAGCCCTTCCTCGCGAGTCCGACGAGAAGCCCATGGGTCCGGGTGGCGTATCCCCCTGACTGGATAGGTGCCGACTGGGAGAGAACGGACAGCACCGCGGTCGGACGCGATGAGTACGGGGTTGGTTCGGCCGCCGACGGTCGCCACCCCGCCGCCACGACGGCGAGCTGATCGGAACCGTTGAGGAGGATCTGCTGCGCGACCGGATCCTCCGGGCGCTCGGCGAGCACCAGCGTGGAGAGGGTGACCGCAGCCGAGATATGGCCGGCGCCGAACGCCTTGTAGGCGGCGTTGCGCACCTGGGCAGTCGGCAGGTGGTGCCAGGCTACGGCCTCCGGGTCAACCGCCGGATCGTTGATATCGCCTGCCGGCGGACGGCCGTCTCCGCGGTCGAGGAACCGCTCCTTCGCGAACGAAGCGAGGTCGTCCCATGCGCTGCATCGAGCAAGGGCTCGCACAATCACCCGGCCGAATCGCACCCGCTCCGCCTCGATGCGCTGAAAATCGCGAAGAGCGGCCTGCCGGTCCGACTCGTACAACGCCACCAGCTGCAGCTCGGCCTCGACCTCCCGAAACCGTTCTGGGTCGAACGGGACGCCCCATCCGCTGAGTGAACGCTCGTATTCCGCGAGGAGGTCTGGGCTGGCGTCAGCGATCGCCGCCACCGTCACCTCGAAGTCCTTGACCGTTTGGGGCGGGGTCTCACTGAGCCGGCGAAGCACCGCATCGGCCTCCGCGTCCTCCCCAGCGAGCGCCGCAGCTCGCCGATGGAGCAGGAGCTCGGCCACCCTGACCTGCTCGGTGCCGGTAGCTCGCCGCGCCGCATCGAGAGCGCCGTGTGGGTCACCTTGTTTCTCGCGGGCTGTGGCGACGATCCCCCAGGCGCGACTCTGCACCCGCGAACTGTCAAGCAGCGGCCGGACCGCCTCCTGCGCGCCCTCGAAGTCGCCGGCTTGGAGAAGTAGCTCGTCGGCGACGGCCACCCGGGCCCGATCCGCGAACCTACGCCACCACGCTGGGCCGCGGCCGGCGGGAAGGCGAAGCATGACATCGAGTACGACGCGGCCGCGTAGCCGTTGCCGCACAGCCGCCTTGGCGCGGCGATGCAAGCGCATGGCAGGGACTTCCTTGATGGGGACGGTGGACAGGCGGCTCATGCTAGCCAACGTCGGTGGGATGCCAGGCGAAGCTGGGCGCCGCCCGGTGGCCGTCCCGGCTGTCGTTCCGAGATGAGGGACGTCACACGTCCACGTGAGGACGAGGGTCGCCATAGAAGACGAGCCGGCCGCTGCTTGTCATGAAGGCGCTGTCGGCGACCTTCCACGTGTGGGTCTCCGGAGCGACATCGCGGATGCTCACGAAATTGAAGCGGTCAGCGGAGTAAATCTGGATACCCTCGGCGGCGGCCCGGTCGAGTAGCTCGCTGTCGATTCCTCTTGGCTGGTCGCTGAACCAGAGCTTCCGCGCCACGCCGCCGTCGATAAGCATCGATCCGCCTTGGACTCGCCGCTCGTAGGTGTGCTCGGCCGACGGATACCGCAACACGACGGCACCGGATGAGCGGAGCCAGACATAGTGCGCCCACTTCCCCACGATGCCTGCCTCCGTGTAGGCGAAGGCTCGAATGAGGTCGGTGAGGTAATGGCGACCATAGAAGTTGTCGTCATCCATCTTGGCGATGTGGGTTCCCGCCGCTGCCTCGATACCCGCATTCATGCAGGCCCCGAGGGTGCGCGATGCGTCGACGGTCCTGATGATGAGCTGGTCGATGCCAATGTCGCGAGCCTTTGCCCGGATCACGGTGGGATCCGGCTCGATCCCGTGCAGGACGAGGACGAGCTCCACCTGTGCATGGGACTGCCGACCGATGTTCTCGAGGATGTTCTCGATCTCGTGCCTCCGGTTGGTCGGAACAACCGCCGACACGGTCGGTGACGGCGAACGCGCGTCGGCTCGGCCGAGGTGTTCCAGGATCGTGTCGACGCGGTGGGCGTAGGTATGCCGATCTAGCACGGCGCGGTGGAGTTGTGCGGACTCTCGATCTCTTAGCTCGGGTTGCCGAAGCCTGGCCACGATCTCGCTTCGCAATGACCTGGCATCGTCGGTCGCCGCAACGTAGGCACCGATCTCGGCAGGAAGTGCCTCCGCACGATCGGACAAGGAGACGACAGCCGCCCTCGCGGCCCCAGCCTCGAGGATCGGCCAGGTCCACCGCGGGTCACGCGCGCCGGCATCCACGAAGACCGCATAGCGCCCGAGGGCACGCATGACCTGGTCATACGGGCGAACGCCTAGCTCGCGAGGGCGAAGCGACGGGGGTAGAGATCCGGGGTCCGAGGTGGCCCCTACGCGCCAGATATCGAGCTCGGTTTGGCCAAGTGGCTTGACGGCTGGAGCTATCAGCGACGAGAGCACGTCGGATGTCATCGGCGCTTGGTGGTCAGACTCCAGAACCACGCAGGCGCCGAGATCTCTGCCGGCGGTAAAGCCCAGATCCGGACCGTACAGCCGTGGCTGCGCGGCGGGTTCGAGTGTTTCCAACGCCTGCGCCGGCTGGCCGGCGCGCCACCTGCGACCCATGTCTGGATGTGCCACGAAGACGATGGCGGCAGACTCCGCCAAGGGCGCCCACTGATCGGGGTCGTCTCCGGAGGTGACCCACAAGACGATCGGCGCGCCTGCCAGGTTGGCCGCGCGACCGAGATTCAAGGCATCGCCATCGCTTGCCTTCCCCCATCTCGGAATCATGCCGTCGACAATCTCAACGAGCACGAGGTGGGGAGAATGCTGCGCCAGGACCTCCTCCCACTTGTGGTGCAGGAGAGACCGCTGATCCCACTCCCAGGCGAGTCCGACTAGCAGGCGATCGCTCGCAGCAACCGCGGCGCGAATCCCTGGTCTGCCCGGGCGAGGCCGGATCGGTGCTAGCGCTGTCAGCTCCGCGGTCAGGGCCTTGGCTCTGGATTCAGCCGGTACGGATCTGGAGGACCGGATCTGACCTCCGGACCCCGGGCGCGCAGCGGAGGCCGGCCGGTGAGTCAGCCGCCGCAGCAAGCGCGACAACCGACGCGGCAGACCCATGATTCGGTAGCCCATCGATCTCCTTGCTCAACCTCGGGGAGCCTAGCTTGCCCGGAGCTCGTCAAAGGTGAGAGTGGTGGGGAGTAAAGATCAAAGTCACGGCGAGGGGGAACTAGCTGCCGGTCCACGAACGTCTCGTAGAGGTTGCCGGAGCCCTCCCCGAGCCCAGCTTCGGCACATCGCGGTAATCTCGCCGCACGTCGACGAGGGAGGAGCAAAATATTGCGCGTGTGAAGGGCATACCGCCCGAGGTTCGTCACTGATCGCGCCAGCCATGTCGATCGTTCCGGTGCTGTGGCCCCGAGGCCGCAGACCGCAAGGCAGCCAGAGGAACTTGCGTGAATCCGAGCATGAACCACGATCAACCAGCAAGGCTCGTCGACGGTTCGTCCGATGCCCTGGAGTTTCTCCGGGACGAGCATGTGCGGCAGGGCTTCGACGCGCTTGAGGGGTTGGAGCGACTCGACCCAGGGACCGCGCGGCGACTCTTCAAGGACCGGCTCGAGGCCGAGGCACGCCGCGCCGCGGACACCGTGCCCGTCTTGCCGAAACCGCCTAAGATGTCCGATTTCAACTACGGGATCATGACAGGCGAGACGAACCACACCCGGGTAAGCCGCGTGCTCGACTTTGTCGACCCCGAAGATCGCATACTAGAGATCGGCGTCGGCCACGGCTATATGACCGGCATGCTTGTGCGCGAAACCGCGCTGGGCAGCTATACCGGGATCGACATCAAAGAGGGTCAGCTAGCGACCGCGCGCGCAATGGCCGAGCTTCACCGGACCCGCTCGGTGCCCATCCACCTGGAGGTCAGGAGCGTCTACGACCTGACCCCGGAATGGGTCGCCGAACACGAGCCTGACCTCGTGCTGATCCTCGAGGTCCTCGAGCACCTGCCCGACGCCGAGAAGGCCCTTGCGACGCTCGCCGACTGCGTACGGGAGGATGCGGCGATTCTTTTCTCCGTACCGACTCATGGTCGGCTTGAGATCGTCTGGGGCCACCTATCGATCTTCGACGCTGAGCGAGTACGAGCCATGTGCACCCAGGCCGGGCTGGTCGCACAACATGTCGAGGTGGTCCAAGACCAGTGGGTCTTTGTTCTCGCCACCAAGAGCCGGTCGGTTCCGAGGCGCCTGTTGGACGTCATCCGCCGGCCGAGCACGCCACCTCCGCCGACCGCACCGGTCGTTCGTGAGTTCGTGCCTGTTCCGATGGATTCCGTCACCCCGAGCTCAAGAGCCTCTGCGGGGACGGTCGTGGAACATGTCGGCGACAACGGGGTCCGCGTCACCAGCGGAAAGTCCCGTGCCTTTGGGCGAAAGAAGGCCGCGGCGGTGCAGTTCCCGGTCGCCGGGGACGAGCGCCTTCGCCTGGAGTTCAGTTCCGAGACCCCAGGCAACGTCAAAACCGTGCAGGTGAATCTCAGAGCGCCGAGCGGGACTTCCACCGTTCAATGGATCTGGAACTGCAGCAAGGAGACGGCGGCGCGGAAGCGAACATTCTCGTTGCGTCCTGGCAAGAAGACCGGCCCCTTCAAGCCGTACGGCGTCGCAAAGCTCGGGCGGGCGGATACCGGCGAAGTGGTCGTCGAGGCGAGGTCGGCCCGCAAAGCCATGTCTTTCACGCTCCACCGACTCGCATCAGCTTCAGCGAGGACCTCCATCTCGACGTCTAAAGGGCCGGCCGCCGACGGAACCGATCCACCTATGAACGTCCCGTAAGGGTTGCGGAGGGCCACCTCCGGCC
>JBKPTD010000050.1:0-11177 GCA_046735375.1 Actinomycetota bacterium
GAAGCCCGCTTGGAACCGCTCGGCGAGCTCGGTGAAGTACTGCTGCAGGCAATATCGGGCGTGGGGGTGTCGGGGATCGTACGGCGCGATCTCGACCATGGACGCGGTGAGGAGCCGTTCGACGTCGGCCATGGCCGCGACCAGCCGATCCCGCTGCCGGTCGGTAAGCGGTTCGAGGATCGACATCGCGAGCTCATCGGAACGTTGATCGAGCATCGCTCGCTCGGCCATGCCGGCGTCGGTGAGTCGCGCCCGGCGCACCCTGCGGTCGGCGACATTCGGCCCGACCCGAACGAGCCCGTCACGCTCCAGTGCTCGCAGCAATCGGCTCAGATAGCCGGAATCAAGGTCGAGCCGTGAGCGCAGGGCCCGGACGTCGACACCATCGGTCCCGATCTCCCAGAGCACTCGGGCTTCACCGAGCGGGCGGTCGCGGGACAGGAAGTGATCATTGAGAGCGCCGACCCGCTGCGTCACCGCGCGGTTGAACCTGCGTATCCGCTTGACGTGCTCGTCGTCGTACATTTCTCTGACTTTAGTCAGAGAAATGCTGACTATCCAGAGCTACCTCCTTGGGAAGTGAGCCGACGCTTCGAGTTTGGCGCAAGGACCGTGGTGATCGTCGCCACGAGATCCTTGATTGCGCTGCCGTGCGGGTCGTGATCGGGATTGGCCTCGGTCACGGTCAGGCCCGCCGCGTTGCCAAGACGGAGTGCGGTACGGACGCCATCAGCAGCAGCGGCCAGTGGCATTCCGCCCACCCTCGTGATCTCCTCGCTGAGCGGCAACTCCATGAAGTTGATCAGGTCGATATCGAGATGGACGAGCACTGCGTCGTAATCCTCTGACCAGCCGGCAAGGAGCGAGCTCATCGATCCTGGTGGATCGGCGATCGCGTCGGCGGTGTCCACAACTCGCAAGCCCAGATCCGCGACAGCCGCCCGCTCACCTGCCGTGACTCCCTTGAGATTGACCCCCCAGTAGGCCAGGTCGCCTGGCTGCAGCAGCGGCCGGCGCGGCCCGACAGAAGCCAGCGCGTCGACGACGCCTGGCACGTCGAGCAGGTGGGCCGTCACCATCCAGTCCAGGGCACCCTCGTCGGTGGTCTGCGGGGTGTTCAAGTCCGTGTGAAGATCGGCGTACACCACGCCAAGGCGGCCGAAACCGGCGGCAAGATATCCGGCAGCCACCCCAATCTCGATCGAGCAGTTGCCGCCAAGCACAAGGTGGCGCTCGCCCGCCGCAATGATGTGACCGATTCGGTCCCGCACACCGGCGACATCCTCGACGACGGCGTCGACATTCTGCGCGCGCGGATTTGTGCGATCGGGCCTCCATCGCCGCATCGGAAGATCACCATGATCAACGACCTCGATCCCGGCCGCTGTTAGTCCATCGAGAAGCCCTGCATCACGTAGCGCTCGAGGCGCCTTCTCCTGGCCGGGGGCGAACGACGCCATGCTGGTTGGGGCGCCGAATAACCCGAGTCGTGCGCCGAGGACCGGCTGAGACATGCCGTCACCCTATGCGCCCCCGCAGTGGCTAGCGGCCCGGCGATGAGGCAGGTGGCGCGGGTGTCCCGTCAAGAAGGCGAACCGGCGCCGCAGGAGGCGAATCGTGCTCAGCGTCATCCGGTCCTGGGGCGGGATCCGCGCCCGCTGACCGCTGCGTGAGTTCCTTGGCTGCCTCGTCGAGGAAGCGCAGTAGCTCAACAGGGAAGGGAAGTACCAGGGTCGAGTTCTTCTCGGCGGCCACCTCGACGATCGTTTGCAGCAGCCGCAGTTGCAGCGCGGCTGGTGTCTCTGCCATAACGCCGGCAGCGGCCGCGAGCTTCTGCGAGGCCTGAAACTCTCCGTCAGCGGTGATGATGCGGGAGCGCCGCTCGCGCTCGGCCTCGGCCTGTCGCGACATCGACCGCTTCATGGACTCCGGCAGGGCAACGTCCTTGATCTCAACTCGGTCGATCTCGATCCCCCAACCGGTGGCGGGACTATCGATCATCAGGGCGAGCCCCTGGTTGAGCGACTCGCGATTGCACAGCAGGTCGTCCAGGTCGCTCTTGCCGATGATCGAACGCAGCGATGTCTGGGCTACCTGCAACACTGCGAACTGATAGTCCTGAACCTCTACGGTTGCGCGCACTGGATCATGGACGCGGAAGTATGCGACCGCATCCACCCGCACCGTGACGTTGTCACGGGTGATTCCCTCCTGTGCAGGCACCGGCAGCGTGACGATCTGCACGTTCACCTTGCGCAACCGATCCACGACCGGAATGATCATGGTCAGTCCGGGCGAACGAGGAGGTGTCTGAACCCGCCCGAGGCGGAAGACGACGCCCTTCTCGTACTGGTGAACCACTCGCGCGCCCGAGGCGAAAGCGATCAAGCCGAGTCCGAGAAGCCCCAGCAGAATCCCAAGCACAACCATGCTGACCTCCAGTGTCAGCGGCGGTTCCGCTGTCGATGGTATGTCTGGGATTTCGCACGTGCCATGGTGCACAGCGACCGAACCAGCTGCGGCTGCATCCCGCCAACTTCACGCCGACGCCATCGCCCGGACGGTCCCCGCGGGCTGGTCGGGTGTATAGACGCAGCGGTTGCAAGCGGCGCGGCTGAATGTCACGAGAAGTGGTGAGAAAGATCGCGGAAGTGGATCGACACACCTCGGTTTGCGTGCCAGGCTGCATTCATCGCGAAGTGACCGGGCGCCCGGCGCTCCGGATCGGAGCAGTCGGCGGCCGGCCCTACGTTTGAGTAGGGAGTCGGAGCATGACCGGCACGGTGACCAACTTCACAGACGAGCGCGCTCCGTGCGGCCGGAGGGTCAATGGCGAGCGCAGCGTTCAGGAAGACCAGGAAGGCCTCATCATTGATGGCGTCTACTATGCCTGCGGATGTCAGCAGGTCCGCTCGGTCTTTCACGATGGCAGCGTCGAGATGACGGTCACCCGGCACGACGGCCGCTTGCTCACCTACGAGCACAGCGCGGCTCACGAGGGCTGACCGCATGTCTACCGACCCCGCTTTGCTGCCGGCGTTAGGCGCCGCCCAATGACAGTCAGCCACGATGTGGTGATCATAGGCGGTGGGGGGGCCGGACTTCGGGCGGCAATAGCGGTCGCGGAGGCTGATCCGCTGCTGAGCGTTGCCATCGTCTCCAAGGTGTACCCGATGCGCAGCCACACGGTGTCCGCCGAGGGTGGCGCCGCTGCCGTCATCGCGGCGGGAGACACCCTGGATGAGCATGCCTACGACACCATTTCCGGCGGGGACTGGTTGTGCGACCAGGACGCTGTCGAGGCATTCATCAACGAAGCACCCCAGGAACTCCTTCGGCTGGAGCACTGGGGCTGCCCATGGAGCCGGGAGCCCGACGGGCACATCGCGGTGCGTGCTTTCGGCGGCATGAAGAAGAAACGCACCTGGTTCGCCGCGGACAAAACCGGGTTCCACCTCCTGCATACGCTCTTCCAGACCTCGCTGAAGTACGACGGAGTGACGCGGTACGACGAGTGGTTCGTGACCAAGCTGCTCGTCGACGACGGCCGCGTGCAGGGTGTCGTGGCGATCGAACTCGCGACCGGCCGGATCGAGACGATTACGGCCAAGGCGATCATCCTCGCCACAGGTGGATGCGGCCGCGTGTACCCGTTCACCACCAACGCGAGTATCAAGACCGGCGACGGTATGGCACTGGCCTACCGGGCGGGCGCACCACTGAAGGACATGGAGTTTGTGCAGTACCACCCGACGGGACTGCCGTTCACCGGGATTCTCATCACGGAGGCTGCGCGGGCCGAGGGTGGTTGGCTGCTCAACAAGGATGGCTACAGATACCTGCAGGACTACAACCTCGGCAAACCGGAACCCGGCCCGGTCCTGCGGAGCATGGAGCTCGGGCCGCGAGACCGCCTGTCACAGGCATTCGTCCACGAGGCCGAGAATGGCCGCACGATCGACACGCCGTACGGCAACGTCGTTAACCTCGACCTCCGCCATCTCGGCGCCGCGCTGATCGACGCCAAGCTGCCGTTCGTCCGCGAGTTGTGCCTGAAGTACCAAAACATCGACCCAGTCACCGAGCTGGTTCCGGTCCGCCCGGTTGTGCACTACATGATGGGCGGAGTCCACACAGACATCGACGGCGCTACGACGTTGCCTGGCCTGTACGCCGCCGGCGAAGTCGCCTGCGTCAGCATCAACGGTGCGAACCGACTTGGCTCGAACTCGCTGCCAGAGCTACTGGTCTTCGGTGCTCGGGCCGGCCGGGCCGCGGCCGGATACGTCTCCGCTGCGGCCAGTCCGCAGCAATCCGTTCTGCTGCAGGCCGAGGACGAGCGGCGTCGGCTCGAGCACGATCTGCTCGAGAAGACTGATGGCTGGGAACGGATCGCAACGCTCCGCGACTTGATGCACCAGGCGATGGAGGAAGGCGCCGGGATCTACCGTTCCGCGGAGTCGTTGGCCAAGGCCGCCGACACGCTCAACGAGCTGCGGGTGCGATACGACAGCCTCGTGATCGACGATCACAGCCGAACCTTCAACACCGAGCTGACCTCTGCGCTCGAGCTATCTCATCTGCTCGACGTCGCGGATTGCATTCTCGCAAGCGCAGCACAGCGGGAGGAGTCCCGCGGCGCCCATCAGCGGCTGGACTTTCCGATGCGCAACGATGAGCGCTTCCTTGCCCACTCGCTGGCCGAGCGCGGTCCGGATGGCGCGTGCCAGGTCTCCTACCTGCCGGTCACGATCACCCGATGGCCACCCGGCGAACGGGTGTACGGAAGGTAGAGACGAATGGCTGACCGGATAACCCTCGAGGTGACGCGTTATCAGCCGGAGCTGAGCACGGCGCCCGAGGTTGAGAGCTACGAGGTGCCGCTCCGTCCGGAGTGGACAGTGCTGGACGGGCTGAACTACATCAAGGATCAGCACGACGGGACGCTGTCCTATCGCTGGTCCTGCCGCATGGGCATCTGCGGCAGCTGCGGCATGTCCGTCAACGGCGACCCGAAGCTGACCTGTGGAACCTTCCTCTCTGGATATGCACCTGGCCCTATTCGCGTCGCACCGCTGGCCAACTTTCCGGTGATACGAGACCTCATCGTCGACATCAGCGACTTCCTCCGAAAGCTCGTCCGAGTCACTCCGTGGATCAGTCGACCCGAGGATCGACCCATCTCCGAGCGCGAGTATCTGCAAACGCCCGCAGAAATGGAGGAGTACCAGCAGTTCAGCATGTGCATCAACTGCATGCTCTGCTACTCCGCTTGCCCCATCTATGCCCTCGATCCCGAATTCATTGGCCCCGCAGCGATCGCTCTCGCCCAGCGATACAACCTCGACTCGCGCGACGCAGGTGCCCACCTTCGGCTCGACGTCCTGAACACCCCTGATGGTGTGTGGGCATGCACCTTCGTCGGCGAGTGCACGACGGCTTGCCCAAAGGATGTCGATCCCGCCGCCGCGATCCAGCGCTACAAGCTGACTGCGGCAATGGAGTCCGTCAAGGGCTTTCTCCTCCCGCGGGGGGCGCGATGACCGACCATGTGGTACGAGACGCCGGCGAACGGGCCCCGCTTTATCGACCCCATGTGTCGCGCCTGTGGTGGGTGCACCGAAGGTCATATCAGCTGTTCGTCTTGCGAGAGCTGAGCAGTGTCTTCGTCGCTTGGTTCGTGATCTTCCTGGTGCTCTTCCTGCGCGCCGTCGGTCAGGACGATGCGGCGTACCAGCGGTTTCTCGACTGGGCGGCGAACCCGTTCGTCATCGCACTGAACGTCGTGGCGCTGGCCTTCGTCCTGCTGCACGCCGTGACGTGGTTCAACCTGGCACCCCAGGCGATGGTGGTTCGGCTTCGCGGTCGCCGGATCCCGCCGCGGATGATCATGCTGTCTCAGTACGCCGCGTGGGTCGCAGTCTCGGCCGTGGTGGCCTGGCTTCTGGTGGGCCGTTGATGACCAGGCGGATCAAGCCGGCAGAGCGACCGGTCGAACCCCTACTCTGGTTGCTCTTCAGCGGCGGCGGGGTGGTGGCGGCGCTCTTCGCTCCGATCTTGCTGTTCCTGCTCGGCGTGGCCATCCCCTTGGGCTGGATCGATCCGCCGGGGCACGCCGACGTGCTCGCCTTGGCGCGCAACCCGCTCACCCGGCTCGTGGTCTTCGGAGTGTGTGTCCTGTCCCTGGCCCATTGGGCCCATCGGTTCCGATACACGCTGTATGACGGCCTGCAGCTCAAACACAGCTTGATCAACCTGGCCTGCTACGGCGGCGCCCTGCTCGGATCGGCTCTCACGGCTGTCGTCCTCCTCATGCTGTGAAACAAGCCTGAGCATCCTCGCCTGACGAGTGGAGGCCCCGGGGCTCGCGAACTTCACGCCCCAGCGCATCACTCCGCGCCCCAGCGCATCACTCCGCGCCCTGAACGCACCCGCGAACCGGACAATTCGGACTGGATCTGATGCACCGGGGAGCGGAGTGCGGTGAACGGAATGCGGTGAACGGAATGCTCAACGCTCCGGAGCCGCAGCAGGGCCGGTCGCGTTAGGCGCCCGTAGACATGCGGTCCCTCGACCGAGGAGCGTTGGCAGGCTTCCCAGGCTCACCACTAGCGGCTGCATCACCATGCGCGGGACCGCTCCCGGGGCTCTGGCCGTTGGTGTGCGCGCCGCCGCCGTCCGCCGCCGGGAGCGTTGCGGGCGCTCCGCCCACACCGCCTGCAAGTGCAAGGGCGGTGAGGTCAGCGGGGAGGGTCGCGCCTGACCGGCGGGCGTCGAACACTGCTCGTTCCGCGCTTCGACTCTGCTCTTCGACATGCCAGCGAACCTGCTTGAGCTGTTCATCGCCCTCAGCGCGCTCAGGCTCCGCGTCCTTGTGCTTGCGAAACGATGACGTGCCGCGGCTGAGGTCATGCCCGATCGAGTTAGCCTCGATCTCGACCGTCGACCCCTCGCGGTCGGCCGTATCCCATTGCCGCACTCGCATCCGGCCGGCGACCAACACCGGATCTCCTTTCTTCACCGAGCTTGAGACGTTGTCAGCTAGGCCACGCCAGCAGGTGACGGTGACGAAGTTGTGGTCGGCGTCGAACCAGCCCTTGCCGCGCTCCCACCGCCGGACGGTCGACAGCAGCCGGAAGCTGACCACGCTCGCGCCCCTGGCCTCGCCCTTCCTGAGGTCAGTGACGACGACTCCGGACATCGTGATCATGGTCTCATTCATTCGGCATCTCCCCTATGTCGGTGCGTACGGAATTCGCTGCATCGACCGTGCCGCACCTGGAGGCTTCACGACGGTACGACCATTCGCCTTGGGGATAACTCGCCCGAAATCTCGACCCTGTGGAAGGTCGCACGCCGAAGCGCGAACGACCGATCTATTTGCCCGCCGCGGCCCTTACCTGTTGACATGCCTCGCGGTAACGCTCGATCTCGGCCGCGACCGGCGCGAGTACGCAGCGCTCGGCAACCTCGCCCACGGCGACGCGAAGCCGCGCCGCCGCCCGCCGCGCCCTTCGCCGGGCGCCTACCGCGATCATCGGCCTGGCCACGATCGCCAGGAGCAACCCGGCAAAGGCGCCACCGAGGACGAGCAACGTCGGCACCGGCCAACCGGCGAGCTCGGGCGTGTGAGGCTCGGGGGCCTTGAGGAAGCCGAAGCCCGCGAGCACGACCAGCCAGGCGAGGCCGATGACCAGAGCCGTGGCGAACAGCCACTGCATCGCGCCCATCGCCGACCACCAGCGCGGTGACCGGTCCATGCCAAGGTCGGTAGCGGCGACGGCGTGGTCTAGTTCGTTCGCCAGTTCTGCCTGATGGCTGCGCGCCGCGCGGCGTACAGCATCGGCCCAAGGTCGTGGGAGCCCACCAATTGCAGCGTCACCCACCGCACGCAACGCGGTCTGCGTCTGGGATCTTGCGATCGAGTCCGGCGCCGGTAGCGACGTACGCGGCGGCAGCGGCGCCGGGGCCGAATGTGCCAAAGCCTCACCGGAGGCGATGTCCGCCCGCCGACCGAAGCTGCCAAGATGCAGGCGCCGCAGGGGGTCGGGCCGCAGCCGTTTGAGCCAGCGCGTCAGCGGCCAGCCGGTGGCAAGCGCACCTCGGACGCGATGCGCTGCCTCGACCGCATCGAGCACTGCGGGAACACCGGCGGCTCTCCCGAGTGCTGAGACCAGGGCCGTACGGGCATGCCGGTCGATGTCGGGCACCTTGCCGTCTCCGCAATTCTCGGCGAGCTCCAGGGCGACCCTCGTGACGTCGGCGAGGAGCCGCTCGCCGGCGGCGCGCTTCTCCTGTACACGATTGGCCAGCGTCTCGCGGAGGGCCCGGATGCCAGCACCAGTCGCCGCAGACGTCGCGAGGATCTCAACCCCAGCGAGCCCGTCGGCGACCACAAGCTTCCGCAGGTCCGCTACGCACTGCTCGACGGCGGCGGGAGCCAGCCGGTCGACTTGATTGAGGACGCATAGCGTGACCACCGCATGCGTGGCCAGCGGCTGCAGGTAGCCCTGATGGAGCGAAGCATCGGCATATTTCTGCGGGTCGACGACCCAGACGAGGAGATCGACGAGCTTGACCAGGCGATCCGCCTCGAGCCGGTGGGCGAGATCGGTGGAGTCCTGGTCCGGGAGATCGAGCAGGATCAAACCATCGAGCTCGTGCTGGCTGCCGGAGTCGAGGACCGTCTCGCGTCCGAGCTGGTGGCGCCGAGGGATACCGAGCCAGTCCAGCAATGGCTGCGCACCGTCCGGACCCCACACGCAGGCAAGGGGATGTGCGGTCGTGGGGCGGTGTACGCCGGTTCGTGACAGGTCAACCCCGGCGATCGCATTGAACAGGGACGACTTGCCCGAGCCGGTTGGACCCGCGAGTGCGACGACCGTGTGCTCTCCGGACAGCCTGAGGCGTTCTCCTGCCCGTTCGACAATGGCATGCGCGCGGCCGAGCACATCGGCGTCCAACCGCCCATCGCTGAGGGTGAGTGCGCGATCGAGCGCCGAGAGCCGCCGGGCGAGGCCGGACTCGATCGCCGGGAACGATTCTGCAGCGGTCGCTGGAGCGGTCATGCTCGTGCACTCCGGGCCGCATCGATGGCTGCCTGCTGGCTACGGAACCAGCCGCCCAAGCTGGGGTCCACATTCGCCCGTTCGAGCAGCTCAGTGAACCTTTGGGCTTCCTGGGAGAGCAGCTTCTCGACTCGTTCGCTCAGGTCGCGTCTCGCGTCGGCGGCAAGTTCCCGGACCGCCTGGTCACCGAAGATGGCCTCGAGGAGCTTCTGGCTCAGCACCCCAGTGCCGGCGGCGACCCCTACCTCCGCGCCAGTCAGGCCAGCGGTGTGCGCGAAGACGACGATCATGACGAGTACGCCGACGCCGTTGACGCCGAAGGAGAGAAAGCGGGCGGTCGTCCGCTTGGACGCTCCAACGCTGCGGACCAGATCGAGCACGTAGCCCTGCCATCCGCGGACCTCACGGGCTGCGCTCTCACGCAGGTCAGCGCCTGCTCGCCCGGCCTCGATCCCGTTCTCGGTCAGTAGTGCGCCGCCGGCGGGGTTGGCTCGCCACGACTCGACCGTTCGCTCGGCGGCCTCGTCGGCAGCCGACCCGATTAGCGCCTCCACCCCGGTCTCCAGGGCGACCTGAAGATCCGCGGCGGGACGAGGTTTCCCGCGTACAGCCGCACTGAGGCGATCACGGATCCGGCTGACATGCCCCTGCAGTGACCGCAGGAACTCGCCGGTTCCGACGAACTCCTGCCATCGAGCGAGCACCTCGCCGCGTAGCAGCGTCCCGTCGCTGAGTCCGTCCCCGACCTGCCGAACTGCGTGGCTGTACGCGGCATCGACCAGGGCGCGAAGTCGAGCAGAGGCATCGAGCTGAGTATCAGCGGCATCGGCGAGTCTCATAATCCGATCGCTGAAGCTGTCCAGTGCGCCGTCGAGGGTCCGGCGGACCACCCGGCCGCGCTGCTCCGCATCGGCAGCCAGTCGCTCCAGCCAGATCCTGACCGGCTCGATGACCGGTGGGGGAAGCAATCCGTCTGCCTCCAGCGTGCTCTCGGGTACGACGAAAAGCGGCGTATCACCGAGTCCGTGACTGGCCAGCATGCTCGCAAGATGCGCGGTCACGTCGTCGGTCGCGTCGGCGGGTACGCGGTCCAGGACGACAGCGATGGCTGCACTGCGCTCCTGAGCGGTGGCGAGGAAATCCCAGGGCACCGCGTCGGCGTACCTCGCTGCCGTCGTGACGAAGATCCACAGATCCGCGGCTGCCAGCAGCTGGGTCGCCAGTTCGCGGTTCTCGGTGACGACCGAGTCGATGTCGGGTGCGTCGAGCAACGCCAAGCCTGCAGGGAGGTTCGCCGCAGGAAGCACATGCACCGTTGTGTGCGGTGGTTCCGCGGTCTCAGATGCCGCCCCGGTCGTACGCGAAAGTCCAGGCAGGATCCGCTGTGACGTGAACCACCCTTGCTCTTCCGGATGGCAAACCAGAACGGGCGCTCTCGTCGTGGGTCGCAATACCCCAGGTGCGGAGACGACGGCACCGACGACCGAGTTGATGAGCGTCGACTTGCCAGCGCCGGTTGAACCGCCGACGACGACGAGGAGTGGGGCGTCGAGCTGGCGCAACCTCGGGATGACGTAATCGTCAAGCTGATCGACGAGGCGCCTCAGTTCAGTCTTCGCTTCGTCCACCCCGGCGACCTGGAGCGGCAGGCGTGCGCCATCCGCCCGATCACGCAGTTCGACCAATGCGCCGAGCAATCTTTCATGGGGACCAGCGGAGGTCACTACTTCGAGCATTGACTCCCTCTACGGAGGAGGTTCCGAAGATTGCAGGAACACACTTGAACCGCATCATGCCCCTTGGACGGCCGTATCGACGGGTTCTTGATGTCAGATTCACCACGACTGGCGTGGAGCAGGCGCATTCGCGGGACGCCCGCCGCCGCGCTCGAGCTCGGGAAAGGCCTTCGGCCGCGAACGGATAATGGCGGCGGCCGCCGGGTGTGTCTGCCCTCGCGTCTGGGTCCGGGCGATCATGTGTCGGCTGTGATCACGCGATAATCTTCACTGCGGATGGCGACAGCGCCAGCCGCCGAGCGCCCGTAGCTCAGCGGATAGAGCGACGGACTTCTAATCCGAAGGTCGCAGGTTCGAATCCTGCCGGGCGCAC
>JBKPTD010000051.1:0-14062 GCA_046735375.1 Actinomycetota bacterium
ATCCTGTGCCTTAGGATCTGAAGAGGTGTAAGTCAGGTTTTTCAGAATTTGACGAACTAGTGGCAAGACTATGGTTGACGCGTTCAACTGTCAATGCTGTCTGGCAAAGATCTGAGTAACATCGACACGCTATCCTGGGTCCATGGAAGATCGCCCATCTCGAGGGAGGCCTGTCTACAGCATTGGAGCCGTCTCGAAGATGCTGGGCGTCCCCGCCGCGACCCTGCGCACCTGGCAGGAGCGCTATGCGGCGGTTGTGCCCATCCGCAGCGAGGGCGGCCACCGGCTGTACACCCGGGACCAGGTCGAACAGCTGCGGTTCGTGGTCGATCAAGTGGCGGCGGGCCTGTCTCCGGCGGACGGCCACCGTCTGCTTCATGAGCGGCTCGCTGGCGGACTGGCCCTGCGGCCGACGTCAAGCTCGGGTCCGGACAGGGTGCTCGTCCTCTTGGCCGAACACGATCCTTTTGCGGCTGAGTTCGCGGAGTACTTCCTGCGCACAGAGGGCTATGAGACCGCCGTCGCGCTGAGCGTCGATGATGCACTCGCCAAGACCACCGACGATCGCCCGGACGTGGCCGTGATCGACATGCTGATTTCCGGCGGGCGCGGCTTTGTGCTATGTCAGCAGCTGCGTGAACGCGATGGGGTACCTGTCCTTGCCATCTCCACTCTTGACACGCCTGACGATGCCATGGCCGCCGGTGCGTCGGCCTTCCTGCTCAAGCCGGTCGAGCCGCTTCAGCTGGTATCCGCTGTCCAAGACCTTCTCGGTCGCAGCGCGTTCCTCCGCCCTGGCGAGCAGCAAGTGGAGATCACCAGATGACCGACCGAATCTCCAGCGGAGCCGCCCGCCTCGACGCCATCCTGGGCGGCGGCCTTCCCCGCAACGCCATCAGCCTGGTGGTCGGCCTACCTGGGTCGGGGAAGACGATCCTCGCCCAACAGTGTGTCTATGCAAACGCCCAGGCGGACCGACCGGCAATCTACCTCTCGACGGTCTCCGAACCTATGGAGAAAGTCCTCCGCTTTGGACAGAGCCTCACATTCTTCGATCCATCCGCTGTCGGCCGCGGCGTTATCTACGGAGACCTCGGCTCCGTACTCGGGGAACAGGGTCTAGCCGGCGTCCTGGACCGGATCCGGACCGTCATCCAGGAAGAGCGGCCGGACATCATCGTCATCGATAGCTTCAAGGCTCTTCGCTCGTATGCGAGTGACGATGGCGAGCACCGGGGGTTTCTGCACACGTTGACCGGGATGGTCGGCGCATACCCGGTCACGTCGATCTGGATCGGCGAGTACGAAATGAGCGAGATCGCCGTTGCCCCGGAGTTCGCGGTGGCCGATGCGATCCTTGCGCTCGGCGGCAGTCAGTTCGCCGAACGCAGTACCCGCACGCTGCAGGTCCTCAAGCTCCGCGGAGGCGACTTCCTCTCCGGCAAGCATGCTTACCGGATCTCTGCGGACGGCATCGCGGCCTTCCCCCGCCTCGCCGACCCGACGAGGGAGGCGACGTACGACCTCGGGCGCGAGCGGTCCTCCTCGGGCATCGCTGCGCTCGACGACATGCTCGCGGACGGCTACTGGCCCGGCGCGTCAACGCTCATCGCCGGTCCGACCGGTGCTGGGAAGACCTTGATGGGCCTGCATTTCGTGTTCAGTGGCATACAGGAGGGTGATCACGGCCTCATCGCCACCCTGCAGGAGAACCCCACGCAGCTCGAACGCATCGCCACCTCCTTCGGATGGTCACTGCAGGACGAGAACGTGACACTGATGTATCGCAGCCCGGTCGACCTCTACGTCGACGAATGGGTGTACGACCTGCTCGACACCATGGAGAGGGTCGGCGCGACCCGAATCCTCGTGGACAGCCTTAGCGACCTGCAGGCCGCCTCCGCTGACTCCACGCGCTTTCGTGAGTACGTCTACTCACTGCTGCACCGCTGCTCTCGCCAGGAAGTGAGCGTCATGATGACGTACGAGATCCCCGAGCTTTACGGCGTCACGAAGCTGTCGGAGTTCGGCGCCTCGCACCTGGCGGATAATGTAGTGCTGCTCCAGTACAAAGGGTTCGACGAAAGCGTGGTCTCCCGTACGCTCACCGTGCTCAAGACCCGGGCCAGCTCCCACGATCGGAACATCCGGGAGTTCGACATCACCCCCAAGGGCATCACGCTGAACACCGCATCGCCGGCCTGAGTGGTCCGTGGCGGTGGTTCTCCCCGAACGGCACCCGACTAGGGGCCTTCGACGTCGATTGGACGCGCCGCGTTCTTAGGCGGTCGGGCCGACGTGTGCTCCGGCCGCCAAGAGACGTCGAGCGTCGTTAGGGTGCCCGTTTGGCCAGTGCGACCTTGCCGTGCTTGGCGTACCACTGTCGCCAGATCAGCCGGTGCACGGGCACCCAGCGAGGAATCGAGCGCAGACCTGGGATGTAGGGCAGCAGCACGAGACCGAGACTCAGCACTGCCATGATCGTCCAGATGATCGCGTCCGCGTTGGCACCCCAGGGGTTCGACTCGTCGCTGAACGGCTTGATCTGGTACCAGAACGTGTAGAGCCAGAGCCACTCTTGGCCGGGATAGCTGCCGGTCTCGTTCATCATCCCGGACTGGTCACCGCCCAGGTGCTCCGCGCGAGCCTTGTCCTCCAGGTAGCTGCCGTCGGCGAGGAAGAGCACTGACTTGGTGTAGTCGGTCTGGTAGAAGCGGGATCCCAGCGCCACCGGGCCGTCGAGAGCACCGCTGCGTGCCTGCGTGAGCAGCGCCGAGGTAAGCACTGGCACCGGGCCGTAGCCGCCAGCAGCGACCTTCGCCGGGTCGCCGTCGGGGGCTTTTCCGAGCGCCTCGGTGTAGGCCGATGCCCATGCGACCTGCTGCTCCGAGGTGGCCGACGACCAGGTCGACAGCGCATCCCGCAGCTCCACAGAGGGGCTTGGAATGGTCCGCAGCGGCCCAATCACGAAGTCCTGCGCGGCGTCGACGGGGATGCGCACGCCGGCCCACTCTTGCAACCGGATGGGGCCCATATGCTGGCCGGCACCGGGGATATCGACGTATGGCGCGCCATAGCTGGCGGTTCCGCTGCTGCCGTCGAGCTCGGCTGTCGCGGTCGCCACGAAGTCGCCCGGCGCGGCCGTGGCCCACTCTTGGAGCCTGATCTCCTTCGCGTCCGGCGAGCTGAACACCGCAGAGAGCCCCACGGTCAGCAACCCCATGACCGTCAGGGCGATCACGAACTCCTTGACCAGGTCGTAGCGTCGCGTGCGGCCGCGCCAAGGCTCCGCCTCCGCGGTCCTGATCATGGCCTTGTCGGAGCCGCCAACCGCGGGCTCGAGAGGCGGCGCGACGCCCTTGCGGCGCACAAGCAGGACGTGCCACACGATGATCAGGCCCAGCGCGACTGGCAGCAGGATGACGTGGATGAGCATCGCTTGGCCGAGGTTGAGCGCATTGAACCAGGCGCCGACGCCGACTGAGTTAAGTCCGTCCTTGGCCTCGGCCGCGATCCACTGCGAGTCGAGGTTTGTCTGCATCAGGTAGCCGGTGAAGGCCGTGGCGATTGAGGCGAGGAAGGCGATGGCGCCGGTCACCCAGGTGGCCACCCGACGCCCCCGCCACGCCGCCATCCAGAACTTCCCCCACAGGTGGATGACCATCGTGAAGAAGAACAGCTGGACGGACCAGAAGTGCAGGCTGTTGAAGAAGCGCCCAGCGTCCGAGTAGTGGTACCACTGCGGCCCCTCGAAGGCCAGCACGAGTCCCGAGGCGATGATCACGACGAGCGCCGCGAGGGTCAGCACCCCGAACACGTAGATCCAGCTGCATACATAGGCAGGCTGTTCATCAGGAAGCAACCTGTCCGGCGGCAGGCGGTCGAAGAACCCGTGGCGTAGCCGTGCCGTCCACATACGCTCTGTCTCGCCCCTGGCGAACTCGGCCCGGTCGTCGCGGGGCGGAGCGGTGGTCACCGCTTGCCCCTGGGGAAAGGCACGACGATCGCCAACACGAAGGCGACGATCATCAGGCAGATCACCACGAGATTGGCCACGGCGATCTGGACCGGGCCGACGGAGACGTAGTGTCCGTGGCCACTCAGGCCGATCGCCAGGATGTCGTGTGGCATGATCGCCTCCTTTGCCTTGTCATTCGCCACGAACGTCCGCCTATCCGTAGCCAGAGGTAAGGGCCGAACGACCCAGTTCGACGGGACCAATGGGCCGATCCTCACCGTTGCTCGGCGCGAGATCGATGAGCGTCGGCTCCTTGGCGCTGTGTGCTCGGCGAGATCGAGCAACGGCCCGCCGGCACGCCACGAGCCAGAAGGGTGGCGTTCGACTCCAGTACCGGAGCCGAACGCCACCCTCTTTCCAGCGAGGCGCGTCGCCGAGGTCAGCCCTGCGGCGGCGTGACCGTGACGATTGCCCAGGTGTTGTCCTTGTTGTGGCTGGCCAACTGGAAGCCGACACCCATGGCGACGCCGTCGTCACCTGGGTTCCCGGTTCCGAGTGGCTGCCCGTCGTGTTCGTGAACGTTCCAGACGTCGGCGTCCAGCCGTTGGCGCCACCTTCGACGTCGTCGGACCAGACCTTGGTGCCGTCGGCCGTCACCGAATAGTCGTCGGTGAACCAGCCGGTGTCCTCGAAGCCGGCATCGGTCGGTCGCATAGCGAAGCCGAATCTGGATGGTCCGGCCGGCGAACGGGGTGAGGCCGGCGTCGTAATGCAGGTACTCCCCGCCTGTCGTGCCAGTCAGGCCGTACTTCTTGTCGCCATAGTTGCGCATCCGGCCGTTCGGGTCGGCGTAGTTGTCATCGGTCGAGACGAGCTCACCCGCCGCTAGCGCGCGATTCGTACGGCGGGGCGAAGACGACGACCAGGGCGAGGTCCTCCGTGACGTCGACGAACCGGTGCTCCTCGGCAGTCGGGACATAGATGACCGACCCAGGACCGATGTTGGCAGAACCCCCGGCAGTGACGATGCGCGCACGGCCCGAAGTGACGACGTAGATCTCGTCCTCGGTGTGCGGAGTCTGGTCGTCGAGCCCACCCGCCGGGATCGAGTACGTGCCGACCGAAAGATCGGGCACGGACAGGTGTTCGACGTAGTGGTTGGGTGCGCTGCCCGGGGCTGTGTAAACCCCGGCACGCTTGAGGATCTCCACATTCGTCATCCTTCCGTACGGCCGCCTCAGCGGGGCCAAACTCGGGCGTCTGGCGTCTCCGTTGGCCGGCTGCCGGGGCTCGCGTCAAGAACGCGTCAAGAAAAGGCCAGGCCCGGTCTTCGAGCCGGTCGGCCAGGTCAGGGCGCCTTTAGCATGCGGACGTGAGCGACCGCAGCCCGGCGATCGGCCGGCCCAACGGCCGGACCAGCGTCCGCGCTGGGCACTCCCAGGCGGTCGCGTGAGCCTGCTCGCGGAGCTTCCGAAGCGCCTCCTCGTCGGGCGGCCATTGCGAAGCGGGCAGCTGCACGAACAGCTGCTGCCCAAGTGGATGGCGCTGCCCGTCTTCTGCAGCGACCCGCTCTCGTCGGTGGCGTATGCCACGGAGCAGATCCTGCTGGTTCTCGCGGCCGGCGGCGCTGCCTAC
Organism: Actinomycetota bacterium; assembly: GCA_046735375.1. Classification (GTDB taxonomy): domain Bacteria; phylum Actinomycetota; class Actinomycetes; order JAKEEW01; family JAKEEW01; genus DASYTV01. Next base: position 5,594 of record JBKPTD010000051.1, read on the forward strand.
CTTGTCTACGCCAAATGGGTCGCCCTCGGGGTTGTTCTTCTCCTCGCCATCGTCGTCCTCTCCTACCGCCAAACCTGCTACGCCTACCCGAACGGCGGCGGTGCCTTCGCCGTCAGCCACGCCAACCTGGGGGAGTCGGCCGCGCTGACCGCCGCAAGCGCGCTGCTGGTCGATTACGTGATGACGGTGGTCGTGTCCGTGGTGGCCGGTGTCATCGCGGTTACGTCGGCAAGTCCGGGCATGCACCGCCACGCGGTAGCCCTGTCGGTGGTAGTGACCGCGCTTCTCGCCTTGGCGAATCTTCGCGGGGTGAAGGAGTCGGGCCGTGCGTTCGCCATCCCGACGTACGCGTTCATCGCGTCGGTCGGACTCCTCTTTGTGACGGCGACGTGGCGAGCTACCCACGGCGGTATCCCTGAGGCGTCAACAGCCGGGCAGCACTTGGAGCAGACGGCACATGTGGGTGGCATCTTCACCCTTTTGCTCGTGCTGCGCGCCTTCGCGTCCGGTTGTACAGCGCTCACGGGCGTGGAAGCGATTTCCAATGGTGTGCCCGCCTTCCGCAAGCCGAAGAGTGCGAACGCCGCGGCGACTCTGATGATCATGGGAGCAATCGCGATCATTATGTTCAGCGGGATCACCGCGCTGGCGCTGCACCTGAATGCGCGAGCGCAGCCGGACGGTGAGCCGTCGGTGATCTCTCAGCTGGCGGTGTCGGTCTTCGGTGAGCACGCACCGATGTTCTATGTCTTCCAGGCCTCGACCGCGGCTGTGCTGATCCTGGCCGCCAACACCGCCTACAACGGCTTTCCGCTGCTCGCATCGCTGCTGGCGCAGCAGGGCTTCCTGCCCAGACAGCTGCACAATCGTGGCGACCGGCTCGTATTCAGCAATGGCATCCTCATGCTCTCCGCGGCCGCCATCGCCCTGATCATCGCCTTCGACGCGAATCTCGACCGGCTGATCCAGCTCTACATCGTCGGTGTGTTCACCTCATTCACGCTCAGCCAGGCAGGCATGGTCCGGCACTGGTCACGCGCGCTTGCCCAAACCGATGACCAGGATGAAAGGCGGCGCATCCGTCGGGCTCAAGCGGTCAACGCCGCCGGTGCGGCGGTGACGACGCTTGTGCTCCTGATCGTCGTCTACTCGAAGTTCACACATGGCGCCTGGATCGCGATCCTCGCGATGATCGCCATGTTCGCGATCATGAAGGCGATCCGCCGGCATTATGCGCGTGTCGCTGCCGAGCTTGAGGTAGGGCCCGCCCAGGGTCTGGTCATGCCGGCGAGGAACCGGGCCTTCGTCCTCGTTTCCAAGATCCATCAGCCGACCTTGCGGGCGCTCGCGTACGCCAAGTCGACGCGGCCGAGCACACTCGAGGCGCTGACCGTACAAGTGGACGAGGACGACACGAAACGGCTCGAGGCGGAGTGGGCACAACACGAAATCGACATCCCTCTGGTCGTCCTGCAGTCTCCGTACCGGGAGGTCACCGATCCCGTGGTCGACTACATCAGGCGCCTGCGCAGCTCCAACCCCCGAGATGTGATCACGGTGTTCATCCCGGAGTACGTGGTCGGGCGGTGGTGGGAGCAGCTGCTCCACAACCAGAGTCCGCTGCGGCTGAAGCTCCGGTTGCTCTTCGAGCCAGGCGTCATGGTCACCAGCGTTCCCTACCAGCTGCGCTCCGCCATCAAGCACCCGGAGAACCTCGCCCGGCCCTCGGCCGACTGACGCGACCATCGAGCTTCGTACGAACGGATCGCCGGTCGGCGCTGGCGGCGATGGCCGATCGCCGTCAGGAACGCGTCAAGAATTCTGCGACTTCCGTAGGGATGGCGTCAGGGCCGGCCGATGGGCGGTGGGGCCGCGCTTCGATGGAGGCACGGTCGATTGGGGCCGCGCCTTTGTCGGACAAGCAGGGGTGGTGGCAATGCGCGGTGACGCGGTACGGCAGCGCGCTCGCCGTCGCCGCATTCCCTTCGAGTTCGCCCTCGCAGCGGGCTCGCTCACCATGATCGCCGCAGCGCTGATCGACTCGGCAGCGTTCCCTCCTCACGACACGGGTGATCGGCTGACGGTGATGGCGGCCGTGGTCGCCGTCTTCTGCGTCGTCGGGGGATGGCGGTCGGGCCTTCCGGTGGCGGTGGTGGGCTATCTGCTCTTCGACGGGTTCCTCGCCAACCGGTACGGGGAGCTGACCTGGGATCACCAGACGGGACCCCACGCTATCGGCGTGATCGCGGTGGCGGCCGCGCTTGGCCTGGTCGTCGGCTGGCTGCGCTCCAGCCCATACCGGCCGGCGCCGACCATCCCCTTCTCCAGCGACAGGACAGTGGTACGGCATACAGGAGGGGCCAGCACAATGGCCGACAAGACGGATCACTGGTGATGAGGCCGGCTGCTCCGGTCGGCGCCTCTGACGGAGGATCTGTCTATGGCACGTGGTCAGCTGAGGATCTACCTTGGTGCCGCGCCAGGCGTCGGCAAGACCTTTGCCATGCTCGAAGAGGCACAGCGGCGCAACCAGCGCGGCACGGATGTGGTCGTCGGCTTCGTCGAGAGCTATGGACGGAAGAAGACCGAGGCGCTGCTCGACGGTCTGGAGATCATCCCGCGAAAGACGATGACGTACCGCGGCGCGACGTTCACCGAGATGGACGTGGACGCCGTCCTCGATCGGCGCCCGACAGTGGCACTCGTCGACGAGCTGGCCCACACCAATGTCCCAGGCTCGAGAAACGGGAAGCGCTGGCAGGACATCGAGGAGTTGCTCGATGCCGGGATCACTGTGCTGTCCACGGTGAACATCCAGCACCTCGAGTCGCTCAACGATGTCGTGGAGGAGATCACCGGCGTCGTACAGCGAGAGACGGTCCCTGACGAGATCGTTCGCCGCGCTGACCAGGTGGAGCTGGTCGACCAGACGCCAGAAGCGCTGCGTCGACGGATGGTACATGGCAACGTCTATGCCCCAGAGAAGATCGACGCGGCGCTAGGCAATTACTTCAGAATCGGCAACCTCACCGCGCTGCGCGAGCTCGCACTGCTGTGGCTGGCGGACAAGGTCGACGAGCAGCTTGATCGCTACCGCACCGAGCACAAGATCGTCGAGACCTGGGAGGCCAGAGAGCGCGTGGTCGTCGCCCTTACTGGCGGGCCGGAAGGCGAGACGCTGATCAGGCGGGCAGCGCGGATCGCTGCACGGACCAAGGGCGCCGACCTCTTGGCGGTGCATGTCACGCGCAGCGACGGGCTCGTCGGTGCCGACCCTGCCCTGCTCTCAAAGCAGCGGGTACTCGTCGAGAGCCTGGGCGGCACTTACCACGAGGTCGTCGGCAACGACATCTCCACCGCTCTCCTCGACTTCGCCCGTGGCGTGAACGCCACTCAGCTCGTGCTCGGTGCGAGCCGGCGCGGCCGGATCGCCCAGATCTTCGCCCCCGGAGTTGGGGTCACGACGACCGCGCATTCCGGCAGCATCGACGTCCACCTGGTGACCCATGAGCAGATCGGCAGGGGAAGGCGCCGCTCGCTTAGGGTGTCCAGCGCATTGTCAAGTGGCCGCCAACTCGCCGGCTTCATTCTCGCGGCCATCGGGCTACCCCTGCTGACGTACGTCCTCGTGCTGTCGCGTAGCGACCTGTCGCTGACCAGCGACATTCTCCTTTACCTCGCCCTTGTCATCGCGGTCGCCCTCGTCGGTGGGCTGGGACCGGCGCTGGTCGCGGCGGTTGGCGGCTCGCTCTTGCTCAACTACTACTTCACCCCACCGATCCATAACTGGACGATCGCTGAACACGAGAACCTTCTCGCTCTCGTGGTATTCCTCGTCGTGGCCAGCTCGGTCAGCGCAGTGGTCGACCTCGCGGCCCGGCGGACCAGGGAGGCGGCTCAGGCCAGCGCGGACGCGCAGACACTGGCGACAGTGGCTGGCGCGGTGCTGCGAGGGGCCCGCCCACTCGAGGCGCTGCTCGAACGGCTACGCGAGACATTCAGTCTCGGCTCGGTGACCCTCCTCGAGCGGCTGCCCGATGCACCGCGCAGTCCCGACCGGCAGCGTGATCCCGCCTCCTGGCGGGTGGCAGCCTGCGTCGGCGGGCCGCCATGCCTCGCGCCCAGCGAGGCAGACGTCGAGGTTCCGGTTGACGACGAGCTCGTGTTGGCGCTGCGCGGCCGTCCGCTCGACGCCTCCGACCGGCGCATCGTCGAGGCGTTCGCCGCGCAGGCCGCCATCGCACTCAGGCAGGAGCGCCTCGCCGCTGAGGCGGCGGCTGCCAAGCCGCTGGCCGAGGCCGACAGGATGCGGACGGCCTTGCTCGCCGCGGTCAGCCACGACCTGCGCACGCCGCTCGCCTCCGCGAAGGCGGCCGTAACCAGCCTGCGCAGCAAGGAGGTCTCCTACACGGATGAGGACCGCGAGGAGCTTCTCGCCACCGCGGACGAGTCACTCGACCGGCTTAGTCGGTTGGTCGCGAACCTCCTTGACATGAGCCGGCTGCAGGCCGGTGCGCTCGGCGTTTCCATGGCACCCATCGGGCTCGAGGACGCCGTGCCAAAGGCGCTCGACGAGCTCGGGCAGGCGGGTCGCTGGGCGCGACTGCAGATCCCGGAGGACCTGCCCGCCGTCGAGGCAGACCCTGGACTGCTCGAACGCGTTCTCGTCAACGTTGTCGGGAACGCGCTGCGATTCAGCCCGATCGACCGACCGCCACTGATCACTGCCAGCGAACATGGCGGCCAGGTCGAGCTGCGGGTGATCGATCACGGTCCTGGCATTCCCGAGCAGGAGCGCGATCAGGTGTTCCTGCCCTTCCAGCGGCTTGGCGACCGCGACAACGACACCGGCGTCGGGCTCGGCCTGGCACTCTCGCGCGGGCTGGCGGAGGCGATGGGCGGAACGCTGATCCCGGAGACGACTCCCGGCGGTGGGCTCACGATGGTTCTGGCGCTTCCAGCAGCCGAGCAAATGATTGGCGCCGAGGAGACGGAGGCGACAAAGCTCGCCGACAGGGCCATCGTCGAGCGGCTGCACCGCCGGCCTCGTGCCGGAGAGGGGTCCCCTTGACCCGGATCCTTGTCGTCGACGACGAACCGCAGATCCTGAGGGCCCTCCGGATCAATCTCCGGGCCAGAAAGTACGACGTCGACATTGCACCGGACGGCACGACGGCACTCCGGCTGGCCGCAAGCCACAAGCCCGATCTCGTGGTGCTCGATCTCGGCCTCCCCGACCTCGACGGCGTAGAAGTGATCAAGGGATTGCGCGGCTGGACGACAATCCCGATCATCGTGCTCTCCGGACGTGCCGGGAGCTACGACAAGGTGGCGGCGCTCGACGCCGGGGCGGATGACTACGTCACGAAGCCCTTCGGTGTCGACGAGCTGCTCGCCCGCATCCGTGCCGTGACCCGCCGCCTCAACGCTGCGGAGCAGCCCATCCCAGCGGTGCAGGTCGGGCGGTTCACCGTGGACATCGCCAATCATGTGGTCCGCGAGACCAGCTCGGGCGAGGAGGTCAGGCTCACTCCCACCGAGTGGGGTCTGCTCGAGATCCTGGCGAGGAACCCGGGCAAGCTGATCAGCCAGCGCCAGCTGTTGCAGGAAGTCTGGGGGCCGCAGTACCGATCGGAAACCCACTACCTCCGCCAGTACATGGCTCAGGTACGCCGAAAGCTCGAGGACGATCCTGCGCACCCACGCTACCTGCTCACCGAGCCGGGGATGGGCTACCGATTCCGCCCGGCGCCGGACGCCGTCTAGTCCGGGAAGGCGCAGGGCTCAGGGGAGGGTCAGGATCTCGTAACCGGACTCGGTCACGAGGACCGTGTGCTCAAACTGCGCGGTGCGTTTGCGGTCCTTGGTGACCGCCGTCCAGCCGTCAGGCCACACGTCGTACTCGATGGTCCCCAGGGTGAGCATCGGCTCGATCGTGAAGGTCATTCCGGGAACCATCTCCAGCGATGCCGCCGGATCGTCGTAGTGCGGGACGATCAGCCCCGAGTGGAACGCGGTGCCAATCCCGTGTCCGGTGAAGTCGCGAACGACGCCGTAATGAAACCGCTTCGCGTACGACTCGATCACTCGACCGATGACGTTGATGCGCCGGCCAGGGGCGACACCCTTGACGCCTCGCATCATCGCCTCATGAGTACGTTGGACCAGCAGCCGGGACTCTGTATCGACGGCACCGGCGAGAAAGGTGGCATTCGTGTCGCCGTGTACGCCATCGATGTAGGCGGTGATATCGATGTTGACGATGTCACCGTCATTGATGACGGTTGAATCGGGGATGCCGTGGCAGATCACCTCGTTGAGCGATGTGCACAGCGACTTGGGATATCCCCGATAACCAAGCGTGGACGGATATGCGCCGTGGGCGATAAGGAAGTCGTGGCCGATCTGATCGAGCTCATCGGTCGTGATGCCGGGCCGTACTGCCTGTCCGACCGTGATCAGCGCCTGCGCAGCGATCTTGCCCGCCCGCCGCATCCGGTCGGTCGTTTCGCCGTCCTTGACCTCGGATCCACCGAAGGGAGTGGGGCGCGGGCGCCCGACGTACTCCGGACGGGGGATGTGCGCCGGCACCGGACGCGGCGGCGAGAGGCTACCCGGCACGAGCTGGGAAACCTCCCCCTGCGAGATGGCGTCCATGGCCAGGAAGCATACGTTGGAGACGGCGCCATGGCCGAGGAGAGGAGCCGGGCATGAGCGAGCGGTGGTATTTCTGCCTGAGGCACATGCGGGTGGAAAAAGACGAGGCGTGCCCGTACTCCGAGGCGCTCGGACCCTACGACACGCAGGAGGAGGCCGCCCGAGCGCTGCAGACCGCGCAGGAGCGTAACGAGGCCTGGGACAACGACCCGCGCTGGCGGGACGACGACGACTGACGGCGGTCACCCGTCCGCGACAGCGACAGCGGCCTTTGCGGCGGCGGCGCGTAGGTCGCGTTGCCGAACCGCATGCACATTCGTGCGTTCGTCGTACGTCCAGAAGCGAGGAAGGCCGGCGGCGAGTCCGGTGACCGCTGCGATGCACATCAGCCCGCCCGAGACAATCGACGGCCGTACCCCGATGAAGGAGGCGACACCGCCGGCCCTGGCTTGGCCGAGCAGCGGTCCTGAGGAGTAGCTCAGCAGCTCGATCCCGGCCAGCCGTCCCCGGTATTCATCGGGGATCGTCTGGTTCCAGATCGTCGAACGGAAGAGTCCGCTTACCATGTCGGCGCCGCCGGCGACAGCGAGGAAGAACAGCACCAGCCACACGTTGCGGGTCAGCCCGACGGCTGCGATGGCCGCTCCCCAGGCAAGCGCCGCGTACACGATTGCCTTCCCGTGCCGATGGACGTGGCTGGTCCAGCCGCTTGTGAGAGTGGCGGCCAGCGCCCCGACCTGACCTGCGGCGTAGAGCATGCCGAGCGCCCACGGCGTACCGAGCTGGTCGGCCAGGAACGGGAAGAGGGCGATCGGCATGGCGAAGAACATCGCGGCCATGTCCACGACGTAGGTTCCGACGAGCTCCGCCCGGCTCATCGCATACCGCAGGCCGGCAACGATGCTGCGAACGCTTGGCCGGGCGGCGTCACCCGGCGGTGGCACGGCGCGCATCATGGACAGCGCGATCAAACAAACCAGGAAGGTCCCGGCGTCGATCGTGTACGCGACCGACAGCGGCGCGGTAACGACGAGGATGCCACCGACCACCGGGCCGAGGATGGAGCCGGCCTGCCAGCGAAATGACGAGACGGCAGCCGCGGCCGCCAGCTGGTCGTGCGGCACGATCCGCGGGATCAGCGCTTCCAGCGAGGGCCGCTGCAGCCCGTCGAGCGCGGCGACGAGGCCGACGACGACATAGAGCGGCCAGATCTGTGGTTCGTGGAGCAATGAGTTGATCAGGAGGACACAGGTGAGCAGGCACATCCCTGCTTCGCAGCCGAGGACCATCTTCCTGCGATCGACTGCGTCGGCAAGTGCCCCGCCCCACAAGCCGAAACCCACGAGCAGCACCAACTCGGCAGCGCCGAGGAGCCCGACTGCGAGGTAGGACCCAGTGAGCTCCTTCACCTGGAACGGAATCGCTACGAAGGTGATGAAGCTGCCGAACATCGACACCGCGCCGCCGCCGATGAGAAGGCGGAAGTCTCGGCTCAAGCGAAGGGGACCGATGTCGACGGCGATGTGGCGCGCAAGCGCGGTGAGCCGGCGCCGTGGGGCGCAGGCTTTGGGCTGGTGTCCGCCCATCGGCGATTGGCGCTGATCGGCCACGTCAGGGGACCGTATGTCCCTGACCGAGATGATCGCCAGCCAATAACCGGCGGGGCATCTGAGCGTCGCGCCATCCCGCTCCGCATGAGGGGAACCCCTGCTCCATCCCGCTCCGCATGAAGGGCACCTTCACCCCGATCTATCGGGTGAAGGTGCCCTTCATGCGTGCCGGGTTCGAGCAATGGCGCCCTTCATGCCCCGG
>JBKPTD010000052.1:0-4521 GCA_046735375.1 Actinomycetota bacterium
GCCGAGGCTGCGCTTGGCCGACTCCAGCTGGAGATCTCGAATGTGATCGAGGACGGCGTTCCGGCTGGCGGCGAGGACGACTATGTCGTGCTCGAACATGTCGGACGCCCGCGGGACTTCGCCGCGGAAGGCTTCGAGCCGGTGGATCACGTCGAGCTCGGCCGGATGTTGAGAGCAATCGACGTCGAGCGCGGCGCAAAGGTCTCGGGTAGTCGCTTCTATTACTTGACCGGCATTGGTGCGCTGCTGGAGTTCGCCTTGGTCCAGCTCGCGATCGAGCAAGCGGTCGGCGCCGGTCTCACCCCGATCATCCCGCCGTCGCTGGTCAGGCCCCGGGCGATGGCGGGTACCGGCTTCTTGGGTCAGGCAGCGGACAACGTCTTTTATCTGGACCGCGACGACCTCTACCTTGTTGGCACCAGCGAGGTGGCCCTCGCGGCCTATCACATGGACGAGATCCTGGAAGCGGATCAGCTCCCGCTGCGTTATGCCGGTTACTCGCCGTGCTATCGGCGGGAGGCCGGCTCACATGGCCGCGACACGAGGGGCATCTTCCGCGTGCACTGGTTCGACAAGGTCGAGATGTTCGTCTTCTGCCAACCCGAGGACGCGCGCGATGAGCACCTGCGCCTGCTCGGATGGGAGAAGGAGTTCCTGGGCAAGCTTGAGCTGCCCTACCGCGTCATCGATACCGCCGCAGGCGATCTCGGCGCGTCGGCCGCACGCAAGTTCGACTGTGAGGCGTGGATCCCGTCGCACGGGCGTTACCGTGAGCTGACGTCTGCGTCGAACTGCACCGAATTCCAGGCGCGGCGGCTCAACATCAGGACGCGCGACGGAGAAGGCACCAGGCCGGTAGCGACCCTCAACGGCACGCTGTGCGCCACGACGCGCACGATCGTCGCTTTGCTCGAGAACCACCAGCAGGCCGACGGTTCCGTCCTCCTACCGACCGCATTGCGGCCCTATTTGGGCGGACGTGAGATCTTGACCCCGGACATCGCGTGACCCACGGTTCTGTTCGTGCTCCTGCGTTGGTCGCGACGGATCTCGACGGCACCTTGCTCCGCAGCGATGAATCCCTGTCGCCACGCACGCGGGCGGCTTTGGAGAAGGCGGTGGCCGCCGGCGCGGTTCACATCATTGTCACCGGGCGGTCGGTGCAGACCGCTGGGCCTGTCTTTGACGACCTGAGGTACGACGGACTCGCAGTCTGCGGTCAGGGGGCGCAGCTCTACGACGCCGGCGCACACAAGCTGGTCGCCGCACAAACGATCGACGTCGACGCGGTCCGCAAGGTGCTTCATCGGCTGGCGGAGGCGATCGGGCCGGTTCACATCGCGGTCGCCCGGGCAGGCATAGCAGGCGGCTTCCATGGTCCGGAGACCATGCCGTGGCCATGGGACCTGGTACCGCTTCATCCGGCGACCGAGGCCGACCTGTGGGCCGAGCCGGTCATGAAGGCCTTCCTCAGTCATGATCGACTGTCCGTCGACGACCTTGCCGCCGCTGTGCGCAGCGCGGGGAACGGCTTCTTCGAAGCCGTCAATGCCGGGGGTGATCTCGTCGAGCTCGTGCCGGCCGGGGTCACGAAGGCGTCGGGACTCGCCGAGGTCGCGGAGCGACTTGGCTATGCCGCGGAGGACACGATCGCTTTCGGCGACATGCCGTCGGACGTGCCCATGCTCATCTGGGCCGGGTACGGCGTGGCGATGGCCAACGGTCATCCTGAGGCGATCGCGGCGGCCGATGAGGTGGCCCCGGCGAACGACGAGGACGGGGTGGCGGTCGTTCTTGAACGGGTTTACGGCACCCGTTAGCCGACGGCGGCCTTCGATGGATTGTCAGCTGAACTACGGGACCTGGCCTGAAGGAGGGTGTAGATCACGGTGAAGCGACCGAAGCTTGTCGCGACCGACCTCGACGGCACCGTGATCAGGAGAGACGGCACCATCTCGGACCGGACCCGGGCGGCGCTGTCGATGGTCGAGGACGCAGGCTCGATCCTGGTCTTCGTGACCGGGCGACCTCCTCGCTGGCTCCACGCGGTAGCAGAACAGACGGGACACCGCGGGCTCGCGGTGTGCGCGAACGGGGCGCTGCTCTATGACCTGCACAACGAGACGGTCCGAGGCTCCCAGCTGATCTCCGCGGAGGCGATTCGCGACGTCTGTGAGGCGGTGCGCCAGAAGCTTCCAGACGTCCGTTTCAGCGTTGAGCGGCTCACGGAGTCCGTACATGAACCGCAGTACGTGATGCCGTGGGACAGCGGCATGCCGTGGGTGCGGGCCGCTCCGATCGAGGAGCTATTCGCGGAGCCTGCGGCGAAGCTCCTGGTTCATCACGCCACGATGAGCCCGGACGAACTGCTCACGCTGGCGCGGTCCGTTGCGGGCGGGCTGGCCGAGTTCACTCACTCCAGCCGGGTGGGCGTCGTCGAGGTCAGTGCGCTCGGAGTGAGCAAGGCGAGCGGCCTTGCTCGCGTTTGCGAGGAGCGCGGGATCAGCGCGGCCGATGTCGTCGCCTTTGGCGATATGCCGAACGACCTGGCGATGCTTGCCTGGGCAGGTGCGGCGTACGCCATGGCCAACGGCCACCAGGACGTCCTCGCCGCTGTCGACAACATTGCCCCCGCGGTCGACGAGGACGGAGTGGCTTCGGTCCTGGAGATCTTGTTCGCGGGAGCACCTGGCGGATGAAGGACACTCTGACTCGAACCACGGACGCATGAAGGTGCCCTTCACCCCAAGCGATCGGGTGAAGGGCCCCTTCATGCGTCGCGAGCCGTCAGTGGCTCGGCAAGTTCGTCGGCTTGCCGGTTGGGTGCTGCGGAGTGGTTGGCGCTTGGCTGGGCATGTCGGTAGGTGCTGCAGTGGCGTGCTCCGATGCTGCATCACTGGAGGGGACGCCGGCTGAGCTGGATCCCTCGCCGGGAGCCGCTACGCCCGCACAGAACTGGTCGATGTTGTCCGCACCTCCGGCGGCCTCCACTAGCGCCCGATAGGCGACGGACTTGGTGTCCACCTGGCCGTTCTCGGCCTTCGCTTGCGCAAACGCTGTGCAGAGCCCGTATCGGGTCGATCCGGTTGCGTCTGGGCCGACAGGCCCACTGGACTGCCCGGCTTTAGCGTGCTCACTGGCGTCGCTGGGCCGATGTGCCGAGCTTTGGTTGCCAGGGTCGGTGTGATGGCCGGTGGCGGCTGGTACGCCGACGGTCTGGTGCGCGAAGTCCTGGATGGGCTCTGGCAGGGCACCTGCATAGGCGGCGGCCGCTAGGCCGCCGAACCCGATTGCTCCGGCTGCAGCGGCAGCCGCGAGCTTCGTACCCAAGAACGTTGCCAGCATGGATCGTCCCCTAGCGACGGCGGCAGGACGGCGGTGACCGCCCAAGTCACGTTCCCGAGCGAATGCCGCGACTGCGGCCGCCTGACCGGCTAGCTCGCGGTCGGAGGGTGGCCCAGCTGCTGTGGAAAGCAGATCGGCGAGCGCTTGGACCTCGGGGGTAGCTGGCTCGGTGGCGAAGTCACCGGCAAGCAGGCGGTCTAGCGCCACGCCCGAGACCGACTGGTCTCTGGCGTGCCTCGGGAAGGGGAACTCGGGCATCTCGCCGCCATAACCGCCAGGGCCGCTCATTGTGTTACACCCCCTTCCACACCTTGCTCGACGATGAGGGCCGCTAGCCGCCGGAGACCGCGGTGCGCGGCGATCCGTACGGCTCCTGGGCTCTTGCCGAGTAACTCCGCTACCTCCTTCGCGCCGAGGCCAGCAACCACCCGAAGCGTGATGACCTCGGCCTGCTCTGGCGGCAGGCTGGCGATCAGCGCGAGAGCCCGCTCGGTGGTGATGCGCTCGGCCGCCCCCTCCGCGGTGTAGTCCGGTCCCGGTTGCTCGTACAGGTGGGGATCGGGAACGGTGTGGATCGGCCTGCGCGCGGTCCGGCGCCACGAATCGATCACCCGGCGACGAGCCATCGTGAAGAGCCATCCCCTGAATGCGGTCTCATCGCCGCCGAAGGTCGGAAGTCGGCGCACGACCTCAAGCCATACCTCCGACGCGACGTCATCCACCGACTCGGCGCCGATCACCTGGAGGTAACGCAGCAAGCCTGGCTGGACATCTCGCCACAGCCGGCCGAAGGCACGCTCGTTGCCCTGACGCGCAGCGATGAGCACGCTATCGAAGTCGGCTCCGAGCACAGCCGCCCACCCTAATGCTCTCGCCTACCGTCCGCGCGTCGTTCGGCTTCGTGATACGAGCGCCGTCACACGAATGCAGGGCCGCCGAACTAGAGGTATGGCCCACTCCGGTCGGCACGCTCCTGCTGCGGGGTTGGCTGTGCCCCAGGCGGCTGCCCGGGCATCAACCCGGGTGGGAGGCTCACGCCCGGTGGCAGTGCGCGGCGCATCTGCTCGAGCTGGGCGCGCGCCGCCATCTGCTGCGCGAACAGCGCCGTCTGGATGCCGTGGAAGAGGCCCTCCAGCCAACCAACGAGCTGGGCCTGGGCGATCCGCAGCTCGGACT
>JBKPTD010000053.1:0-41007 GCA_046735375.1 Actinomycetota bacterium
GCCGGTGGACCGGTCCCCCTGCAGGCCGGGCTCGGTGTAGGTGATCTCCAGGACGACGGACGCCGGGAGCTCGACGTAGAGCGGGGTGCCGTCGTGCAGCGCGACCACGGCCTCCTGGTTCTCGAGCATGTAGTCGGCGCCCTTGCCGACAGTCTCAGACGGCACGTGGATCTGGTCGTACGACTGCATATCCATGAAGACGAAATCGGCACCCTCGCGGTAGAGGTATTGCATCGACCGCTTGTCGACATTGGCGGTGTCGACCTTGACGCCGGCGTTGAAGGTCCTGTCGACCACCTTGCCGGAGAGGACGCTCTTCAGCTTCGTCCGCACGAACGCGCCGCCCTTGCCTGGCTTGACGTGCTGGAACTCCACGACGGTCCACAGCTGCCCGTCGAGGTTGAGAACGAGCCCGTTCTTAAGGTCATTGGTGGTGGCCACGAAGATCCTCTGTACGCAGTTGGGCGCTGCGGTCACTCGCTCGACGCTGCGGGTGATGAGATCGAAATCAACCACCCGTGCCGCCGTGGGTCGGGCCCACGGCGCGTTCAGTCGAGAACCAGCAGCTCTTTGGTCGTCATAGTGAGCAACTCCGGACCACCGTCGGCGGCGTCGCGTACGACGAGGGTGTCCTCGATCCGTACGCCGCCTCTGCCCGGCAGGTAAACACCGGGTTCGACGGTAATCGGAATGCGGGCTTGTAGCTTACCCGTTGCGCCGAAGCTCATCAGCGGTGCCTCGTGGATCTGCAGGCCAACGCCATGACCGAGGCCGTGCGGGAAATGTTCGCCGTGGCCGGCTGCTTCGATGATCGAACGTGCCGCCTCATCCACGTCCAAGATGTCGGTGCCGGGCGCGAGCGCCTCGCGGCCCGCCCGCTGTGCGGCAAAGACCAGATCATAGATCTCGACCTGCCAGGAACTCGGCTCGCGGCCGACGACGAAGGTCCGTGTCATGTCGGCGTGGTAGCCGTTGAAAATTGCTCCGAAATCGAGGGTCAGGAAGTCGCCCGGTTCGATCCGGCAGGTGGTTGGCGAATGATGCGGGTGGGCCGAGTTCGGCCCGCTCGCGACGATCGTGTCGAACGCCAGACCGTCGGCGCCGTGGTCGATCAACCGGCGCTCGAGTTCCTGCGAGATCTGCCGTTCGGTACGGCCGAGCACCAGGCCATCGACAAGCTCGGCGAGGGCGCGGTCGCCGATTGCGCAGGCCTCCCGCAGGCTGGCGATCTCGTCCTCGTCCTTGACGGTACGGAGATCCTCGACTGCGCGTTTGATCGACCGAAGCTCCACGCCCTCAGCCGCCTGCTCGAAGTCGGCATGCTGATCGACCGTCACATCGTGGGACTCGAATCCCAGACGCTTGACCCCCGCCTTAACCGCGCAGTCCAGCAGCGCAGGCGCGACTTGCCGGTCGATGACCAGTTCCACGTCGGGAACTTCGTCAGCAGAGCGGGTGGCATAGCGCCCGTCGGTGGCCAGCATCGCAGAGCTACGGGTGATCAGGGCCGCGCCGTTGGAGCCGGTGAATCCGGTCAGATAGCGCACGTTGACCAGGGACGTGATCAGCGCGGCGTCGACGTCCAGGCCCGCCAGCCGTTCGCGTAGCCGCTCCCTGCGCTCCCCGTACGCCTCCGTCATGCAGGACAGCTTAGGGTTCGACCCCCACGCGACAGCACCGGCGCCGGCGCCTGGCTTGGACCGCGACAGCCGCCGCAAACCCCTAGTGCCCCCGCTAACGAGCGAGCGCGGCCACGCCGTCGAGGAGGCGGTCCACGTCGGACTGGTCGTTGTAGTGGACCAGCCCGGCACGTACCGCACTACCCGACTCGCGAATGCCGAGTACCCCGGTGAGCTCCCACGCATAGTTGTGGCCGTTCCACACGTTGACTCGCCGCGCCGCGAGCTTCTCGGCGACCTCGAGCGGGGTCCGGTCCGCGACATTGAAGTAGGCCGTGGCGGTGCGGCGCTTCGCCCGGCCGTACAACGTGACGTGCGGCATCGCCGTCAGCCCGTCAAGAAGCTGGTGGAAGAGATCCTGTTCATGAGCCTCAGCTGCGGTCATCGAGGCAATCAGCCGGGCGCGCCGAGAACCGCTAGGCACTGGGTCCAGCGATGCGAGGTGGTCGACCGCCGCGGCCACCCCAGCGAAGTCGGCGAACGCCGAGGTGCCTGTCTCGAAGCGCTCGGGCACGGTGTCCGAAGACGAGGCGAGCTTGTCCGGCTGCAGTGCCTCGAGCAGTTCGGGTGCGGCCACGACCGCGCCGACGTGCGGACCGGACCACTTGTACGCGCTAGTCGCGTAGAAATCTGCGCCGAGCGAGACCATATCGATCGGGCCGTGCGCCGTCGCATGGACGCCGTCGATGTAGGTGAGTGCGTTGGCGGTATGCGCGATCCGGGCGATGGCAGCAACGTCTGGACGGGTGCCGAGCACGTTGCTCGCGGCGCTCACGGCGACGAGCCTGGTCCGCTCAGTCACCAGCTGGAAGTACTGCTCAACGGGGAGCTCGCCGGTCGCGGGCTCAACCTCGGCCCACTTGACCGTGGCCCCCGCCCGCTCTGCGACCTGCACCCACGGCCTCACGTTCGCGTCGTGATCGAGCCGGGACACGACCACCTCGTCGCCCGGTCGCCAGCGGCGACCAATGGCATAGGCGAGCCGATAGGTCAGCGTGGTCATATTCGGACCGAGGACCACCCCGCCGGGATCTCCGCCGACCAGATCGGCGACTGCTCGGCGAGCCTCAGCGACGATGCCGTCAGCGCGTTGACTCGCCGGGAACGCACCGCCGACGTTGCCGATGCCCTTTCGGTACACGTCGGCGATCGCGTCGATGACCACCTCCGGCACCTGCGTGCCGGCTGCGCCATCCAGATATGCGAAGCCGTCGCTCAAGGCGGGATAGCTCGCCCTGACAGCTGTGACGCCGAACACGGCGACACGCTACCCCTGCCGCGTCCGTGCCGTACCGGTGCGGCACCCTGCCGTCCTCATCAAGCGCGGCGACCCACCCGGGCCGGTCGAGCGACCCAGCACACGCTAGCGATCACGCGCCGCCAGCGCCCGCAGAGCGAGCACGTAGGAGTCGAGCCCGAAGCCCGCGATCGTGCCCGTCGCCACCGCCGCGATCACTGACATGTGCCTGAACTTCTCTCGGGCCGCCGGGTTGGAGATGTGCACCTCGATCAGCGGCGCACGCAACAGGGCACACGCGTCGCGTACCGCATACGAGTAGTGCGTGAACGCCGCCGGGTTGAGCACCACCGGCGCCGCCGCGTCTGCCGCTTCGTGCAGCCAGCGGATCAGTTCGGCCTCGTCGTCCGTCTGGCGGACGTCAACCTCAAAGCCGAGCTCGCCACTGGTCTTCGTACATAGAGCGACCAGGTCGTCGAACGACGCGGTGCCGTAAACGTCGGGCTCCCGCGAGCCCAGCCGACTCAGGTTGGGTCCGTTGAGCACGAGCACCCGCTGCGGCTGACTCATACCGCGATTATCGCGACCTGACGGTGTCAGCGATCAATCAGAGGCTCATCGTTGGCCGGTCCAGCTGCGCGGCCCGCCTTTCGGCCTCATCAGGCAGCGCCAGTGAGGGCGGCGTAGGACTGCTCAAGCAGCGACGTGGGTGGTGAGTCGAGGATTGCCGGCCGGGCGAGATCATCGAGGACGACGAACCGCAGCCGATCCCCCCGGGCCTTCTTGTCGACCTTCATGGCACCGAACAGGTCGGGCCAGGCCCGGTTGTGGTAGGCGATCGGCAACCCCACTGCGGTGAGAATCCGCCGATGCCGATCGACAAGGTCCACCCGTAGCCGCCCGGCACGCTGCGCGAGTTCAGCGGCGTACACCATCCCGATCGAGATCGCCTCACCATGGCGGATCCGGTACTGCTCCACCTTCTCGATCGCATGGCCAAGCGTGTGGCCGTAGTTGAGCATCTCCCGGCCGATGCCGGCCTCTGCCGGCAACGCCTCCCTCAGGTCGGCCGACACCACAGCGGCCTTCACCCGGACCGCGCGTTCCACAAGCTCACGGGTATGCGGCCCGCCCGGGCGGGCGGCGGCCGCCGGATCCTTCTCCACCAGGTCGAGGATCACCGGGTCGGCGATGAATCCCGCCTTGATCACCTCGGCCAGCCCACTCACGAACTCCGCCAGCGGAAGGGTCGCGAGCAAATCCAGATCGCACAGGACACCCGCAGGTGGATGGAAGACGCCGACGAGGTTCTTTCCTTCAGCGGTGTTGATCCCAGTCTTGCCGCCGACGGCCGCATCCACCATTCCGAGCAGCGTCGTTGGGATGTGGACGATCCGAACCCCGCGCAGCCAGGTGCCCGCCACGAACCCTGCGACGTCGCTGACCGCGCCGCCGCCGACACTCACGATGGCATCGGACCGGGTGAACCCGGCCTGACCGAGCGCGGACCAGCAGCGGGCCGCCACCCTAAGGTCCTTCGCTCGCTCACCATCGGGTAGCTCGAGGAAAAGGGATTCCCCAGGTAGGCCGGCGCCGATCTGACGTGCGGTGGCGGCTAGGGCTGTCGAATACACCACCGCCACGCGGCGCACCCTGACCCCGAGCAGAGCAGGCAGCCGGCTGAGCAGACCAATGCCGACGACGACGTCGTACGAGCCTTCGCCACCAACGGAGATGAGCGCAGGCTCGTTCGGCGAGCTCAAGGGCGACTCGCGGCGTGGCGTGGTCATCGTGGCTTCGCGGTGAGCGCGAGCACCTCGTCCGCGACCTCTTCTGCAGTGCGCCCGTTGGTGTCGATCACGTTCGTGGCGATCTCCTCGTAGTAGGGTCGCCGTTCCTCCATGAGGCTGCGCAGCTGAGCCCGCATGTTGGTCAGCAGCAGCGGCCGACTCCGGTTGAGGCCGCACCGCTCGGCCGCTGCCGCGAGGCCGACGTCGAGGAAGACCACAGTGCGGCCGCGGAGCAAGGCACGGGTCGCGGGATCGACGACGGCGCCGCCGCCGAGCGCGAGCACTCCGGTGTGGTCGAGAAGTGCTTGCCTGACCGCGTCGCGCTCAAGAGCGCGAAATGCTGGCTCGCCGCTCTCGACGAAGATCTCACCGATCGACTTGCTGACCTGCTTCTCCACGTCGCTGTCCGTATCGCGGAATGGGATATCGAGCCGGTCGGCCACTAGCCTCCCCACGGTGGACTTTCCGGCGCCAGGGGGGCCGACCAGCACCATGGCCGGGCCGTTTGCGCCGCCCGCCACGGTCTCGTCCACGCCTGACTCCTGACTTGTACCGACGCGCCTACCGGATGATCAAATTATCCAAGTAGGCTCGGGCGTTTCTCGCCGTCTCGGTAAGAGAATCGCCGCCGAACTTCTCCAGCGCCGAGTCGGCCAGGACAAGCGCAACCATTGCTTCGGCAACGACACCCGCCGCGGGGACCGCACAGACGTCGGAGCGTTGGTTGTGCGCCTTCGCGGGCTCGCCCGTAGCCACATCTACCGTGTCGAGTGCACGCGGAACGGTCGAGATCGGCTTCATGGCAGCGCGCAGCCGCAGAACCTCGCCGGTCGTCATGCCGCCCTCGGTGCCTCCAGACCGTGCGCTGCGCCTGCTCACCCGGCCGTCCGGCAAAGTCTCGATCTCATCTTGAGCTTGAGAGCCCCGCAGCGCGGCAAGGGCGAAACCGTCGCCGACCTCCACCCCCTTGATCGCTTGGATGCTCATCAGAGCTCCTGCCAGCCTGGCGTCCAGACGCCGGTCGGCGTGGACGTGGCTGCCCAACCCCGGCGGCAGGCCATATGCGATCACCTCGACGACTCCGCCGAGTGTGTCGGCTGCCTTCCGAGCGGCGTCGAGCTCGGCCACCATCGCTGCCGAGGTTGCCGGATCCGCGCAGCGGACCGGGTCGGCGTCAATCCGATCGAGGTCCGCCGGCTTTGGAAGCACGCTCGCGGTCACCGGGACGCTGCCGATCCGCACGACATGGCTAACGATCTCGACAGCGAGCGCTTGGTCGAGAAAGGCCCGGGCTAGGGCGCCGAGGGCAACCCGGGCCGCGGTCTCTCGCGCGCTGGCCCGCTCGAGTATCGGACGTGCCTCGGTGAACCCGTACTTCTGCATCCCGACCAGGTCGGCGTGGCCGGGCCGCGGCCGGGTGAGGGGAGCGTTCCTCGCCACTCCCTCGAGCTCAGCCGGATCGACCGGGTCGGCAGCCATGACCTTGTCCCACTTTGGCCATTCGCTGTTGGCGATTTTGACTGCCACCGGTCCGCCAAGCGTGCGGCCGTGCCGCACACCGCCCAGAAACTCGACGTCGTCCTGCTCGAACTTCATCCGGGCGCCCCGCCCGTAGCCGAGTCGACGCCGGGCGAGTGCCGTCGCCAGATCGTCGGTCGTCGTCGCTATTCCGGCGGGAAGGCCCTCGATGGTGGCGACGAGCGCGGGGCCGTGCGACTCCCCCGCAGTCAACCAGCGCAGCATGTCCCGATCCTGCCACGCACCGCGCGAGCGGCCAGGCGCCCATGGCGGAGTGGCCGCACCCGTGCGACCTTTAGTGGCCGAGGTACCAGTCGGCGATCTGCTGGCCCCACAGGATCGCGACGAACGCACCGCCCAGCATCGCCGGACCATAGGCGATCGAACTCCGCCTGTTCACCCGCCTTGTCACCAGCAGAACTACCCCGGCGAGACCGCCGGCGAAGACGCCGAGCACCGCGCCGACCAGGAGGACTCCCCAGCCCAGCCACGCCAAGTGCAGCCCGAGCAGCCCGGCGAGCTTGACGTCGCCGAATCCCAACCCCGCTGGATGGGCAAGGAGGAGGAGGAAATACGCGCCGTAGAGCACGGCCATCCCAGCCAGCGCCCGCAGATAGGCCTCACCGTCGCCGCGCGTCGCGGCGGCCGCCGCGAGGAGTACCCAGCCGACGGGATAGGACGGCAGGACCAGTGCATTGGGGAGTCGATGGTGGGCAAGATCGATCGCGGCCAGTGCGACACCGATCGCGCCGAGGTAGAGGAACGCGGGTAAATCGGCGGACAACCCAAAGCGAGCCGCCAGCGCACCGTAAACGATGCCTGTGACCAGCGGAAACAGAGCCCCCCTCGGCAAGCCCCGAGTGCGAACCGCCACCGGGGCCGTGCCCGTCCCTCGAGCATGCGTTCGGCTCAGCAGCGGCCGTCCGTAGGGCAGGTGTTCGGCCACGCCGGCCATGAACACTCCCACGGCCGCGCCGATAAGGCTCGCGATCATCACCCCGGCCACGCGCCAAGACCTTAGTGCCAAAGGACCGCCGTCAAGGCACAGATCCACTTAGTGGCGCGCAGACAATGCTGCCTCGCCTGCAGCCCGCATCACGCCAACCGGAGCCGGGCGACAGCCCGTCATCAGTTCCACCTGCAGCGCAGCCTGTTCGACGAGGAGATCAAGGCCGCCGATGACGGTTCCACCCGCCGCGATCCACGCCGCCGCCAGGCGTGTCGGCCACGGGTCGTACACGACATCGAACAAGACACCCTTGCCCCGCCTCTCAGCTACTTTTTCCGCCTGTTCCTGCCGCAGGTGCCCGGCCAGGACGTCGGTCGCGCCGGACGGCACTGTGGAAATCAGGAGGTCGGTGGCGAGCGCGGAGGTCGCCTCGGCCCAGGACCGTGGCCGAACGACGATCCCGATCCGATCAGCGGCGGTCCGAATCTCGGCGGCCGTGTGGTCGGAGCGGACGAACACATCGGCTTGGCGCACCCCGAGCCGGGCGAGCGCAGCGAGCGCCGCGGCGGCGGTTGCCCCAGCACCGAGAATGGCCACTCTTCCGGCCGGGAGATGTCCGACCGGCACAGCCCCGAGCGCCGCTACCATACCTGCGACGTCGGTGTTGTCGCCGATCCGGCGACCTTCGCCTGGGAGCAGGACAGTGTTGACCGCATCGACGGCCGCCGCCGTCGGGCTCAGCCGGTCCAGCAGCGGGATCACCGTCCGCTTGAGCGGCATCGTCAGCGAGAGGCCGGCCCATGATTGGTCGAGTCCATCAAGGAAACCGGCCAGGCCCGCCGCGGCAACCTCGATCGCTTCGTATGACCAGTCCAGGCCAAGCGTCGTGTAGGCAGCGCGGTGCAGCACGGGTGAGAGCGAGTGGCCGATCGGCGATCCCAAAACTGCCGCTCGCCTGCGGCCGGTCATCGGCTCAGTGGTTCCTCAGCCACTCCTGGAACTCCTGGACGTTCTTCTGATGCTCCTCGAAGGTGGAAGCGAATTTCGTCTCTTTGGTCTCCGGGTTGACCGTCACGAAGAAGAGCCAATTACCGCTGGCAGGTGCGAGGACGGCCTCGATGGCCGCCCGTCCCGGCGAGCTGATCGGGCCGATCGGCAGGCCGGCATGCAGGTAGGTGTTGTACGGCGTGTCCTTCGCGCGCTCGGCGGGGGTCGTCGTCAAGCGGTGGATACCCAGACCATAGGTAACGGTCGAGTCGAGCTCGAGCCTCATCCCCTTGTGCAATCTGTTGAAGAGGACCCGCGCCACCTTGGGAAAGTCCTCCTGACGGCCTCCCTCGTCCTCGATGAGACTGGCCATCACGATCACCTCATATGGGGTGAGGTGAACGCCATGGGCCCTGTTGGCAAGGTCGACATCGTCGGCCATCGAGGTGAAGCTGCCCACCATCTGCTGGAGCAAATCCTCGGCCGTTGTGCCCGGCGTGACGTCATAGGTCGCAGGGAAGAGGAATCCCTCCGGACGGCCGTTCGCGAAGTCGGGCAGCCCGAGACCGCTCGGCTTCTTCACCGCCGCCTGGAAGGCCTTGAGCGGCAGGCCGCTCCTGGTGGCGAGGGTTTTGAGCGCGTCGGTCAGCCTCAGTCCCTCGGGGACCGTCACCGGCGTGTTGAGCCGATTCTTGTCGTTGAGGAGAGCGGTGAGCGCGACGCTCGCCTTCATTTCCTTCTTGAGCTTGTAGAACCCAGGTTGAATCGTGGCAGCGCGAGGGTCGCCTCGTGCGGCGTTCACGAATGCGCCCGTGGACTTGACGACGCCGGCGTCGTGCAACGTGGTGGCGATGGACCGGGTCGACTGACCTTCCTTGATCTCGACCCGGACCGGGGTCGTGCCGGCGCCGGAGTAGTCCGCATTCATACCGAGGAACCCGCCGACCAGCTGGGAGCCGACGTACACAACACTTCCGATGACGGCGAGAACGACGACGAGGGCGAGGGCGACCGCGAGAGCTGACCTGCCGCGTCGCGGGCGACGACGGCGGCGCCGCCGATCCCCTCGAACCGGGTAGAGATCGTCACCCGTCATCAGGGTGCGATGAGTCATTCAACCGCCTCGACAAGACGGCCGGGCGCCGTCCCACTGCCGCGCTCGGCGTCGAGCGCGTTCTGCAAGATCACGACAGCGGCCTCCTGGTCGACAACGGCTCTCACCCTACGGCCTCGCACACCGGACTCCTGCAAACGCCGATGCGCTGCGGCCGTGGACAGGCGTTCATCGAGCAGTCTGACGGGAATCGGGCCGAGAATTCGAGAGAGAGCCCGGACAAATTCTCGGACATATGCCGCGGAACGTCCCTCATTGCCCCGGAGATTGGTAGGAAGACCCACAACGATCTCCATCGCCTGACGTTCTGTGACGATCTCCGCGATGCGCTCTAGATCGCCCATTCCACGCCGGACCGTCTCAACCGGACTCGCGAGCAGACCGCTCGGATCGCTCGCGGACACACCGATTCGGACGGTGCCGACATCCAGCCCGATCCTCACTCCGGCCCGCATCATGACCTTTCGCCCTCAACCAAACCCCGACTGAGCCGGTGATCAGCCGTAGTTGGTCGCCTCGGCGATTGCGTGCTCGATGCGGTCGAGCGCGGCTTCAATGGCCGAGGCATCCGTCCCGCCACCCTGAGCGACGTCGTCCTTGCCACCACCTCCGCCGCCGAGAACCGCAGCGGCTTCGCGAACGAGCGTGCCCGCGCTAAGCCCCGCCTCGCGACCATGGTCATTGACCGCGACCACGACGAGTGGCCGGTCACCGGTCGCCGCCGCGGTTGCCACGACCGCGGGCCTATCACCGCCAAGCCGCCCGCGCACGTCAAGTGCGAGCTTGCGTAGATCGTCGGCGGTGGTGCCGTCCGGGGCGCGATGACCAACATAGGCAATCCCGTTGACGTCCCGCGTGCTCGCTGCTAGCGATGCGGCCACAGCGAGTACCTCCGCGGCCCGCACCCGCTCGAGCTCCTTCTCCACCTCGCGCAGCCTCGCCACCACAGACCCGATCCGGTCGGGCAACTCGTCAGGACGGGCCTTGAACTGCTCGGACAGCGCCGCGACCAGGACGTGTTCGCGGGCGAGGTAGCTATAGGCGTCCACGCCGACGAGAGCCTCCACGCGGCGTACTCCAGCGCCGATCGAGGCCTCGCCGAGCAGCTTCACAAGACCGAGCTGTCCGGATCGCAATGCGTGAGTGCCGCCGCAGAGCTCCCGCGCCCAGTCCCCAACGGACACCACGCGAACCTCATCGCTGTACTTCTCGCCGAACAGCGCCATCGCACCGATCGACCGCGCAGCCTCCTGGGACATGAGCTCGGCCTGTACAGGAAGGTCCTCGGCGAGAAGCTCGTTGACCCGCTGCTCCACATCCTCCAGAACCGAGGCCGGTACGGCGCCGGTCGCTGAGAAGTCGAACCGGAACCGGCCCGGCGCGTTCTCCGACCCGGCCTGGGTCGCGGTCTCTCCGAGCGCCTCTCGGAACGCCTTGTGCACCATGTGCGTCGCCGTGTGCGCTCGAGAGATCGCCCGCCGCCGCTCGATGTCGACCTCGCTGACAGCCCCCAGTCCAGGCGTCAGCTCACCCGCGATGATTCGCGCGTGATGCACGATGAGGCCAGGGATCGGCTGCTGCACATCGCTGACCTCCACGTAGGCATCGTTCTCGAGCCTGATGATGCCCTCGTCGGCCAGCTGACCGCCGCCCTCGGCGTAGAACGGGGTGCGATCGAGAACCAGCTCGATCTCGTCGCCCTCACCCGCGGCCTTCGTTGGCTCGCCATCAAGCGTTAGCGCAGCCACCCGTCCCTCGGTGACAACCTCGTCATAGCCGGTGAACTCGGTCGGACCGGTCGTGTCGATCAATCTCCGGTACGCGGACGGGTCCCCCGCCCCCTGCTTTCGCCGTGCCGCATCCGCCTTTGCGCGTTGCCGCTGCTCGGCCATGAGAGCACGGAAGCCCTCCTGGTCCACGGAGAGCCCGGCCTCTTCCGCCATCTCCAGGGTCAGATCGATCGGGAAGCCGAACGTGTCATGGAGCTGGAACGCCTTATCGCCGGCGAGCACGCCGCCTCCGGCCTGCTTGGTCTCGGCCACGGCCACGTCGAAAATCTGGGTGCCCTGCCGGAGCGTACGCAGGAAGGCGGCCTCCTCGGCTTGGGCCACGGCATGGATGCGGCTGGCCTCGTGGTGGAGTTCTGGATATTGCGGGGCCATGGCCTCGATCGTGACGTCGACGAGGTCCCGCATCGTCGGTTCGCGCGAGCCGAGCAGACGCATGTTGCGGATGACGCGGCGCATGATCCTGCGCAGAACGTAGCCCCTCCCCTCGTTGCCTGGGGTGACTCCGTCCCCTATGAGCATCACCGCGGTTCGGCTGTGATCCGCCACGATCCGCAGCGATACGTCCCCCTTGTGGCTCTCGCCATAGCGCGTGCCGGCCAGCGTCGCTGCGCGATCGAGGATCTGCCGGCTGGTGTCGATCTCGTACAGGTTGTCGACGCCCTGCAGGATCGTCGCTAGCCGCTCCAAACCAAGCCCGGTGTCGATGTTCTTCGCCGGAAGGTCGCCGAGTATCGGGTAGTCCTTCTTCGCGCCGCCCTCGCCGCGCACCCACTGCATGAAGACGAGGTTGTAGATCTCGAGGTACCGCTCCTCGTCGACGGCCGGACCGCCCTCAGGGCCATAGTCGGGCCCTCGGTCATAGAAGATCTCCGAACATGGCCCGCACGGTCCAGGAATCCCCATCGACCAGAGGTTGTCCACCATGCCGCGGCGCTGGATCCGCTCCAGTGGTACGCCGATCTGCAGATGCCAGATCTTCTCCGCCTCATCGTCGTCCTCGTACACGGTCGGCCAGAGACGCTCCGGATCGAGCCCGTAGCCACCCGCGGACTGAGGTGAGGTGAGCAGCTCCCAGGCAAGCGCGATCGCCCGCTCCTTGAAATAGTCCCCGAACGAAAAGTTGCCGCACATCTGGAAGAAGGTGGCGTGCCTCGTGGTCTTGCCGACCTCCTCGATATCCGGGGTGCGAACGCACTTTTGCACGGTCACCGCGCGCGGCCAGGGTGGCTGCTGCTCGCCGAGAAAATAGGGCTTGAACGGCTGCATGCCGGCATTCACGAGAAGCAGCGTTGGGTCGTCTGCAATCAGCGAGGCCGAGGGAACGACGATGTGGTCGCGCTCTTCGAAGAACCGGACGAACCGTCGGCGGATCTCCGCGGAGTCCATCAGCGCAGCCCCCGTTCCTCGTCTCGCCCTGCCTGTCGCGGGTCCTGGTCCTCGCGCTCTCCGTCCTCGAGGAGATGCCGGAGAGTTTCCGGATCGCCGCCTTCGTCGTCATGCAAGGCGGCTGAGAGCTCGTACTCGCGCTCTGCCATGCCCGCGCGGACATCCTCGGCGAACGCCCGAACGCTGTCGCCAAGCCCGGACAGCGATCGGCCGATCCCGCTCGGCGTAAACGCCTGTGCCTGCTTCTTGACCAGTCGCACGATGACGACTCCGGCAGCCGCGCCAAGCGCGACCCAGAACAACCTGCGCATGAATTCGATCCTTGACTAGGGGCGGGTCGCCCGGCCTTTCATCCCTCCGGTCCGGCCTGCGGGCACTTCCGCGCCCTCCTGACCGGGCTGTGATCAGCCTCGGCCGGACCGGCGGGCAGCGCGTTCTGCACGTGCCTCAGCCCTGACCCGCTTCTCAACATCATGCCTCGTCCGGCCCTTCATCGCCCGACGTAGTCCGTAGGAGAGCGCCGCCGCTTTGACAAGCGGGGTGCCAAGCGTCGCGGCGAACAGCGAGGAGAGGCTGCTCGCATTTTCAGCGACGTTCTGCAGGCTCGACGTGATCGCATCCACCCGAGTGAGCTCGGCGTTGGTGTGGGTGACCGTTGTCTTCACTTCGGCGAGCAGTGGGACGGTCTGCTCGGTCACCTCACTGACCAGGACCGTCGTCTCCTGAAGTACCCGGGCGACGTGGATGAGCACGTACGAAAGGAAACAGACAAGAATCGCCCAGAACACGGCGATGATGATGCCCGCGACATCCCACCCACTCACCGCGCCGTCTCCCTCCAAGACGTGCTGATGGTGGTGCGACCCTACCGTGATCTGTACGGGCATGTGGCAGCGCCCTGGATCTTCGTCGGTCAGTCGGCCGGCTGCTCGCCTCGGAGGGTGGCCCGGATGCGGTCGAGGAGATCGGCATAGCGAGCCTCAGCGCCGTATCTCGTCGGTCGGTAGTACTCCCGGCCGGCGACCTGATCAGGTGCATATTGCTGAGCCGCGATCCCACCCGGAAGATCATGCGGATAGTCGTAGCCCTTGCCGTGGCCGAGGCGCTTGGCTCCGGAGTAGTGGGAGTCGCGAAGGTGCATCGGGACCGGCCCGGCCAGGCCGCGGCGTACATCCTCGCCTGCAGCGCCGATGGCTCGCACCACGGCGTTGGACTTTGGTGCGAGCGCGAGCGCGATCACGGCATGGGCCAGGTTGATGGCAGCCTCAGGCAGGCCGACCAGCTGAACCGCTTGGGCTGCGGCGACTGCGATCTGCAGCGCGTTGGAATCCGCGAGGCCGATGTCTTCGCTGGCCAGGATGACGAGGCGCCGCGCGAGAAACCGCGGATCCTCGCCTGCCTCAACCATGCGGGCGAGGTAGTGCAGCGCCGCGTCCACATCACTGCCCCTGATGGACTTGATGAGCGCGCTGGTGACGTCGTAATGCTCGTCCCCCTCGCGGTCGTAACGGACCGCGGCCTTGTCTATTGCCTGCTCCACCGCGGCCAGATCGATGGCGTCCTGCCCAAGAGTGCGCGCGACGCCAGCCGCGGCCTCGAGGACCGTCAGTGCCCGTCGCGCGTCCGCTCCGGCGAGCCGGATGATGTGCGCCCTGGCCTCGGCGGACACGTCGAGCTCGGCGGAAAGGCCGCGAGGATCTGTCGCGGCCCTGTCGATCAGCGTGCCGATGTCCTCGTCATCGAGCGGATGCAGGGTGAGCAGGAGCGACCGTGATAGCAGCGGGCTGATGATCGAGAAGTAGGGGTTCTCCGTCGTGGCGGCGATCAGGGTCACCAGGCGGTTCTCGACGCCTGGAAGTAGCGAGTCCTGCTGGGCTTTGGAAAATCGGTGCACTTCGTCGAGGAACAGCACTGTCTCCCTGCCGGTCATGCCCAGCTCGACACGCGCCTCTTCCATGACAGCGCGTACGTCCTTCACGCCGGCCGTGACGGCGGAGAGCTCGACAAACCTGCGGTCAGTGGCGGCGCTGACGAGAAAGGCGAGGGTCGTCTTGCCCGACCCCGGCGGCCCCCATAGGAGGACGGAGCTGGGCGGGGTATGCGCGATCGAGCCGCCGCCTTCGACCAGCCGCCTCAGCGGCGAACCGGCAGCTAGGAGGTGATCCTGCCCGACGACCTCGTCGAGGCTCTGCGGCCGCATCCGGACGGCCAGGGACGCTCGTGCCCGCACGGCCTCCCGCGTGGCCGCATCGAACAGGCTCTCTGATTGCACGGCTCGACACTACGCAATCGCACCGACAGCCGGCCGCACGAAGCAGGAGATGGAAGGACACCCCTATCCGAAAGGTCGCTCAGCAGGTATGACGAAGAGAAGACGGTCGGCAGGAAGGTTGGTCGGATGGCAGGTCGGGCGGGTGTCTCTCCGAGGCGCCAGCAGGCAGGCAAGGCCACGGACGGCAAGTCCAAGGCGCGGATCAAGGCGGCATCGCCGGGGGGTGGCGGACGCGACCGCCGCACCGCATATGTACCTCTCAAGCACGACTCGGAGACGATCACGACCAGGTGGTCCCGCCGCGGCAGAAAGGGCGCATCCGACGCCAGTACCGCCGGCCAACCAGCTCCGGCGATGCGGCTGCCCGCTGGTGTCAGCGCCACTGCTACCCGGGCGACCTTGTACAAGATCGCTAAACGACTGGCGATCAAGGGTCGGTCGGCGATGACCCGGCGCCAGCTGATGGAGGCGATCAGCAGCCCGGCACCCGCCAAGGTCCGCGTAAAGAGCCGTTAGCTCTGCGACCCGAGCTGCGGCCGCTGGCCGCACTCCTCACCGACTACCCGCGAAGGTAGGCCGCGGTGCTCATGCACTGCGGCCCACCTCGTCTACCTGCGAGCCTGTGGGGCGCCCGGTCACCTGCGCGGCCGATGACGTCCTGACGACGCGCAGCGGCAAGTTAGATGAACTGCTCCAGGAAGGCCCGTGAGTACGGCGTGTCGACCCGCGACGGGTCCTCGCCACGCTGGCTGATCGCGGATGCGGCGGCCTCGACTGTCGGCCAGGGCCGGTAGCGTGGGCAAGTAGGCGTCGAAAGAAGGGGAAGCGACGTGACAGCATCCGCGACGGCGACCCCAGGTGGACCGTCAAACGTCACGCTCCGGCACAGCCCCTGGCTGGCATTGATAACGCTTTGCCTGGGCTTTTTCATGATCCTCTTGGACACGACGATCGTGAACATCGCGATCCCCAACATGATCGACAAGCTGGGCGCCTCGCTCGACGAAATCTTGTGGGTCATCAACGCCTACATCTTGATCTTCGCGGTTCTGCTCATCCCCGCCGGCCGCCTCGGAGATCTGTACGGCCCAAAGCGGCTGTTCATCATCGGCCTGATCATCTTCACTCTCGCCTCGGCTGCCTGCGGACTGGCCCAGACGCCTGGCCAACTGATCGCCTTCCGCGTCATCCAGGGCATCGGCGGCGCCCTCCTGACGCCGCAAACCCTTTCGACGATCACAATGATCTTCCCGCCGGAGAAACGAGGGGCCGCCTTTGGCATCTGGGGCTCCGTCGCCGGACTGGCCACGATCGCGGGTCCGACGCTGGGCGGCTGGCTGGTGACCAACTGGGACTGGCGATGGATCTTCTTCGTCAACGTACCGGTCGGGATCGCGACCCTGATCTTGGCGGTCGTCGTCCTGCCCGACATCCAGCTGCACCGCCGTCACCAGCTCGACTGGGTCGGCACCACACTGGCCACCCTGGGCCTGTTCCTCGTCTGCTTCGGCCTCATCGAAGGTGAGCATTACGACTGGGGTACGGTCGCCGGCCCCATCACCATCCCCTTGATCATCGCTTCCGGCATTCTTGTTCTGGCCGTGATGCTGTGGCAGCAATACCTCGAGCGCGACGGGGAGCCCCTCATCCCGTTCACGATCTTCGCTGACCGCAACTACTCCCTTATGAATGCCGTGGTGGCTGCAATCGCCTTCGGCATGTTCGGCCTCTTCCTACCGCTGACGATCTTCTTGCAGTCCGTTCTCGGCCTGAGCGCATTGCAAGCAGGCCTCACGTTTGCCCCTATGTCCCTGGTATCGACCTTTGTCGCACCGTTCGCCGGCAGGTTCGCCGACAAAGTGGGCGGCAAGTGGATCCTCTTCGCCGGACTGCTCCTGTGGACCATCGGCATGTGGACTCTCGTGGAGTTCACGACGGTCGATTCCACCCGATGGAGCCTGCTGCCCAGCCTGCTCATTGCGGGTGTCGGGCTCGGCTTGACGTTTGCGCCGCTGCAGACGATCGCGATGCTCAACATCAAGCCGCAGGTCGCCGGTGCCGCCTCCGGCTTCATCAACACGACGAGGCAACTAGGCGCGGTGATCGGCTCGGCCGCCGTCGGGGCTCTCCTGCAAGCGCAGCTGGCCACTCAGCTCCCTGCGTCCGCGAAGGACAACGCAGCAGCGCTTCCCGCGCAGTTCCGCGACCAGTTCGTGGAGGGGTTCAGCAACGCAGCCTCCAACGGCTTGCAAGTCGGCGCCGGACAGACGGGCGTCCAGCTGCCTCCCGGCATTCCTGAGCAGGCCAAACCGACCATCCTTGAAGCTGCGACGAAGACCTTCCACGAGGGCTACGTGACCGCGATGCACTACACCCTGCTTCTCCCGCTCTGCGTGCTCGCCGTCGCCGTGCTCCTCGTGCTGTTCGTCAGGCGACAGCCCGGCTCAGCGGATGGTGCCGAACCAGCCTCCGCGGCTGCGGAGTCGGCAAGCCAAGCAGCTTGATCCGTCACCAGTGTCGACGCCGCGGGTGCGGCCGCCGGGATCTGTCCTCTGTCGACGGAAGCATGACCGCTGGCAACCACGGCCGGCCAGGCGCATCCACCTGCCAGTGATCATGTCGGATCGGCTCAGGGCAGATGAGCCGGGGGCTCGGCGCCAGCGACGTGCCGCAGCCGATGTCAGGCAGGGGCGGACGGCGGCGCGGCGTCTATGCCGGCTTCCTTGCGCTGCGCCGGCGTGATGGGGGTTGGCGCACCGGTGAGCGGATCCGCCCCGGACGCGGTCTTGGGAAAGGCGATGACGTCACGAATGGTCTCCGCACCGGCAAGCAGCGCGCACAGCCGGTCCAGTCCGAAGGCGATACCGCCGTGCGGCGGCGGCCCGTATTTGAACGCCTCGAGCAGGAAGCCGAACTTCTCCTCGGCCTGCTCCTTGCTCAGCCCGATGACGTCGAAGACGCGATGCTGGATCTCCCCTCGGTGGATACGAATGGAGCCGCCGCCGATCTCCGAGCCGTTCAGGACGATGTCGTACGCGTAGGCGAGGGCCTCCCCCGGCGACTTGTCGAAGCGGTCCGCCCATTCGTCCGTCGGCGCGGTGAACGGGTGGTGCACCGCCGTCCAGCCGATCTGGCGGCTTTCCGGCTGGCCGGTCGCAGGCGCTCGCTCCCCCGGGCCGAGGCCGTCGTACACCGGTTCGAACATCGGTGGGTCGACCACCCAAGTGAATTCCCATGCGCTCTCGTCGATGAGCCCGCCGCGCTGGCCGATCTCCAGCCGGGCCGCGCCGAGCAGCTCAAGAGCGGCGCCACGCCGACCGGCGGCGAAGAACACGCAGTCGCCGGGCGAGGCTGCCGTGGCGGCCACAAGACCTGCGCGCTCCGCCTCGGACAGGTTCTTTGCGACCGGGCCTCCAAGGGACCCGTCGGCCTCGACGAGCACATAGGCCAGCCCGCGCGCGCCACGGGACTTCGCCCAGTCCTGCCAGCCATCGAGCTCCTTGCGGCTCTGCGAAGCGCCACCGGGCATGACCACCGCGCCGACATGCTCCGCACGGAAGACCCGGAAGGGCGTGTCGGCGAAGAAGGCGGTGAGGTCGACCAGCTCACAACCGAAGCGAAGGTCTGGCTTGTCCGATCCGTAGCGGGCCATCGCCTCGGCGTAGGTCATTCGCGGGATGGGTTTCGGCACCTCGACACCGTGGATCTCCGACCACAGTCGACGCAGCACTTGCTCGGCGATCTCGATCACGTCGTCCTGGTCGCCGAAGGACATCTCGATATCGAGTTGGGTGAACTCCGGCTGCCTGTCGGCACGGAAGTCTTCGTCCCTGAAGCAGCGCGCGATCTGGTAGTAGCGCTCGAATCCGGCCACCATGAGCAGCTGCTTGAACAGCTGAGGCGACTGCGGCAACGCGTACCACGTCCCAGGCTGCAGCCGCACCGGCACCAGGAAGTCGCGAGCGCCCTCAGGCGTCGATCTCGTCAGATAGGGCGTCTCGACGTCAAGGAAACCGGCCGCCTCCATGACCTCCCGGATGACGTGCGTCACCCGGCTGCGCAGCCGGAGGTTATTTGCCATGTCGCTGCGACGCAGATCGAGGTAGCGATGCCGCAGCCGCACCTCCTCGTTGACCGCGCCTGCATGGAACTCCTCGACCGGGAACGGCAGCGGCGCGGCCTCCGAGAGGACCGTCACATCGTCGGCGACGACCTCGACATCCCCCGTTGGCAGGCTGGGATTCTCGTTGCCCGGCGGCCGGCGCTGGACCGTGCCCGCCACTCGCAGGCAATACTCGCTGCGCAGGCCATGCGCTATCGACTCGTCACGGATGACGACCTGAACCACGCCTGAGGCATCCCGCAGGTCGATGAAGGCCACCCCGCCGTGGTCGCGCCGGCGCGCGACCCAGCCGGCCAGCGTGACGACTGAGCCTGTCTGGTCGGCTCGCAGCGTGCCCGCGTCGTGTGTACGGATCACGAGAGCTGCTCCTCGGTGTGGGTGACGATCGTCGGGCGCAGGTCGGCCGGTGGTGGCGACCACGACTGCGCGTCGGCGTCGATTTGTTCTCCGGTACGGATATCCCGCACCTGCTGTGCGCCATCTGGCTGTGGGAACCACACGAAGGGGATGCCGCGCCGTTCGGCGAACCTGATCTGGCGGCCGTACTTCTGCGCGGCCGGCGCCACCTCGGTGGGAATCCCCCGGTCGCGCAGGGCCCGTGCGATCTCGTCGCAGCGGGGCCGGGACTCGTCGTCGGGCAGCGCGACGAGAACGCAGGACGGTACCGAGCGCGACGCAGTGAGCAGTCCTCGTGAGAACAGCGGCATCAGAAGCCTCGTCACGCCCAGCGAGATGCCCACGCCCGGATAGGTCGTCTCGCCGTCGGTGGCCAGCGAGTCGTAGCGGCCTCCGGCGCACACCGAGCCCACTCGCTCGAAGCCGGCCATCCGCGCTTCGAAGACGGTCCCCGTGTAGTAATCGAGTCCGCGGGCGACGCGCAGGTCGGCGACCACTCGCAGCCGCTCGCTTGCGAACATCGAGCAGCCCTCGATGACTGCGGCGAGCTCACCGAGGCCTGTGTCCAGCAGATCGTGAGCGACGCCTATCTCGCGTACCCGATCGACGAAGCTCGTGTCGGACGTCTGGATGTCAGCAAGCGCCAGGCACAGCTTCACCTGCTTGTCATCCAGGCCGGCATCCTCGTGCAGCATGGCGGCGATCTGGTCCGGCGGCAGCTTGTCGAGCTTGTCAACCACGCGCATGACAGCGGCGACGTCCTCGATGCCGAGGCCTCGGTAGAAGCCCTCGATCAGCTTGCGATTGTTCACCTGGAGCTTGAGTGGCGGGAGTGGCAGGCGGGAAAGCGCGTCCGCCATCACCCGCGCGACCTCGATGTCGTAGTGGAATGGGAGGCTGTTGCGAGCGACCACATCGATGTCGGCCTGGGTGAACTCGCGGAACCGGCCCTCCTGAGGCCGCTCGCCACGCCAGACCTTCTGAACCTGATAGCGCCTGAAGGGAAAGTCGAGCTTTCCGGCGTTCTCGAGGACGTATCGCGCGAACGGCACGGTCAGGTCGTAGTGCAAGCCGAGCCCGGTGTCGTCACTCGCCTCCACGGCTTGAAAACGCCGCAGAACGTAGACCTCCTTGTCGATCTCGCCCTTGCGCAAGAGTTGGTCGAGTGTTTCCTCGGATCTGGTCTCCAGCGGGGAGAAACCGTGGAGCTCAAAGGTCTGCCGCAGGCGATCGAGGATCTCGACCTCGACGAGACGCTGGGCAGGCAGAAGTTCGGGGAACCCACTGATGGGTCGCGGCTTGTCGGTCATCTACATTCCCTTGGCTACGGCTGCGGTGCGCGCCGCCTCAGCCAAGTAAGGGTTGGACATGCGCTCACGGCCTATGGTCGTCCTTGGGCCGTGGCCAGGCAGCACCACTGTCTCATCGGCAAGCGGAAGGATCTTGGTCGCCAAGCTCCGCATCATCGCCCCATAATCGCCGCCCGGCAGGTCGGTGCGTCCAATGGAGCCCGCGAAGAGGACGTCGCCGGAGAGCATGAGATCCCGCGACTCCTCCGCGTCGGGTAGGCGGAAAAGCACCGACCCCCTGGTATGGCCTGGTGCGTGATCCACTGTGATCGCCATCCCGGCGACCTGCACGGGGCCGCCATCAGGCAGTGGCCGGACCTCACCCGGCTCGGTCCAGTGAAGGCCTCCGCGGAACATCTGCTCGATCGCAGGCCCGAATCCCCGCGCCGGATCGGACAAAAGATCGGCGTCGTCGGGGTGGATGTAGGCGGGGATATCGTTCGCCCCGCACACCGGGGTGACCGAGAACGTGTGATCGATGTGGCCGTGGGTCAGAAGGACGGCTGCCGGCCGGAGTCGGTTGTTCAACAGCACGTCGGCAAGGTGCTCGGCCACCCCGACCCCCGGATCCACTACCACGCACCGCTCCCCTGCGGCGGGTGCAACGACGTAACAGTTCGTGCCGAAGGCCGCGGCGGGAAAGCCGGCAACGAGCACGCGATTTCCTCACAGGATGATCAAGACCGGACCTGGGCACTGTCGAGCCTACCGGGTCACACCTAGACTGTTCGGCCGCGGGCCACGCCGCCATATTCGCGTGCCCGGATAGACAGCAATGAAGCAGGAGGAAGATCCGTGGCCGGATCAAAAGAGCGCGAGCGCGAGCTCGCCCGCCAGCGTTGGGAGCGCCAGCAGCGCGCGCGTGCCGAAGCAAAACGTAGATCCAGACGGCGCCAGCAGATGATGGGCAGCGCGCTTGCGGTGATAGTGATCATTGGTGGCATCTTCTTCCTCGTCAAGCCGTTCAGCAACGACAAGTCGTCGTCGTCCGCGTCGGCCTCGGCGACCTGCACCTATACGCCGAAGACGAACGAGAAGAGCGGCTCGCGTCCATTGCCCGGCCTGCCTACGTCGACCGCACCCAAGACCGGTGCTCCGACGGTCGCGATCACGACCAACCAGGGTGAGATCGGCCTGCAGCTTGATCCCACGAAGGCGCCGTGCACGGTCCACTCGTTCCTGCACCTTGCCCAGACTGGCTTCTTCAACGACACGACGTGCCATCGGCTGCTGACCGGCGACGCCGGCAAAGTCCTGCAATGTGGCGACCCGACCGGGACCGGAACCGGCGGACCTGGCTATCAGTTCGCCGATGAGAACTTGGCCGGTGCGACCTACAAGAAGGGCACCGTCGCCATGGCGAACTCTGGACCGAATACGAACGGTAGCCAATTCTTCATGGTGTACGGAGACTCGTCGTTCCCGCCGAACTACACACCCTTCGGGCAGATCACCGCGGGGCAGGACGTTTTGGAGAAGATAGCGAAGGGCGGGGTGACCGGCGAGTCGAAGGACAAGCCGAAGACAAAGGTCGAGATCAAGAGCGTGACGGTCAGCGGCGAATGAACAGATACGGATTACGACCGGGCGAGCCCGGCCCCAACGCCGAGGAGGCGACGGTGACGACCGACCCGTGGGGCCGTGTCGACGATGAGGGCACGGTCTATGTGAAGACCGGCGATGGCGAGCGGGTCATCGGTTCCTGGGCGGCCGGGTCGCCCGAGGAGGCTCTCGCCTTCTTTCGGCGCAAGTACGAAGGCCTGGTTCTCGAGGTGGATCTGCTCGAGCGGCGGATAAAGGAGACCGACCTCTCTCCGAAAGATGCGGTCGCGTCGATCGACCGGGTCCGCTCGGCAGTCAGCGATGCCCATGCGGTCGGTGACTTGGACGGATTGCTTGCGAGGCTCGAAGGTCTGACCGCAACGGTCGAGGTGCGGCGCGCAGAGCTGCGCGCCGCGAGAGCGCAAGCGGTCGATGAGGCAAAGGCTGCTAAGGAGCGCATCGTGACCGAGGCGGAAGTGATCGCCGCGGGCACGGACTGGCGGGTCGGCGCGGAACGGCTGCGGGTGCTGGTTGAGGAGTGGAAGGCCGCGGCCCGCATCGACCGCAAGAGCGACGACGAGCTATGGCATCGGCTCTCCCGGGCGCGATCCACGTTCTCAAAGCGTCGCAAGGCGCACTTCGCCGAGCTCGAGGTGCGGCGGGAGGAGTCTCGTACCCGCAAGGAGAAAATCGTCGCCGAGGCAGAAACCCTTGCTGCGTCGAAAGACTGGGCTCCGACCGCTGCCAAGTTTCGCGAGCTGATGCGTGAGTGGAAGGCGGCTGGCCGAGCCGCCCGCGACGTCGAGGACAGCCTGTGGCAGCGCTTCCGTACCGCCCAGGACACGTTCTTCACCGCCCGCAGTGAAGTCTTCGCCGAGCGCGACGCAGGCCAGCGGGAGAACTTGCAGCGGAAGGAGGCGCTCGTCGTCGAGGCCGAAGCGCTGCTGCCAGTTACTGATCTTCGCGCGGCCCGGGCATCTCTGCGCTCCATCCACGAGCGGTGGGATGCGATCGGGCACGTTCCGCGCGATGCACGGGCAAGGGTCGAAGCCCGACTCGCCGCGGTCGACCAGACCGTACGCGAGGCCGGTGAGGCCGAGTGGCGGCGTACTAACCCGGAGGCGCTTGCTCGTGCCGAGGGCACGGTGGCCCAGCTACGCACGTCGATCGAGGTCCTGAACGCGCAGGTCGACGAAGCACGCAGGAGCGGCGACGAGGCCGCGGCCGTGGAAGCGGAGGCGGCACTCGCGGCTCGGCGAGCATGGCTCGCGGAGGCCGAACGCACCCTTAGTGATCTCGGCGGCTGACTCGACTGATCGCCGTGCTCAGTGAGTGGGTGCCGGGGTGCCCGTGACTCGGTAGGCGTCGAAGACCCCTTCCACCCCGCGGACCGCGCGCAGGATGTGGCCGAGATGCTTCGGATCACCCATCTCGAAGGTGAAGCGGCTGACCGCGACCCGATCCCTGGTCGTCGAGACCGACGCGGACAGGATGTTCACGTGCTGGTCCGATAGCACCCGGGTCACGTCCGAGAGCAGCCTCGACCGGTCAAGGGCCTCCACCTGGATGGCGACGAGGAAGACCGACTGCGCCGTGGGAGCCCACTCCACATCGATGAGCCGCTCGGGGTGGGCAGAGAGAGAACGGACGTTGGCGCAGTCTTCGCGGTGAACCGACACCCCGTTCCCCCGGGTCACGAACCCGACGATCGGGTCGCCCGGCACCGGCGTGCAACAGCGCGCGAGTTTGACCCACACGTCGTCTGCGCCCTTGACGACCACACCGGGATCGCCGCCGAGTGGTCGCTTGCGTACGCGTGTTGGTGTGGTCGCCTCGGCGAGATCCTCGGTGGCACCTTCTTCACCGCCCAGTGACTGGACGAGTCGATGGACGACCGACTGGGCAGAAATGTGCCCCTCGCCGACCGCCGCGTAGAGGGCGGAGATGTCGGCGTAGCGCAGTTCGTGCGCGATGGTGGTCAGGCTCTCGCTCGTAAGGAGCCGCTGCAGCGGAAGGCCCTGCTTGCGCATTGTCCGGGCGATGGACTCCTTGCCCTGGTCGATCGCCTCCTCGCGGCGCTCCTTCGAGAACCATTGGCGGATCTTGTTACGAGCGCGGGGTGACGCGACAAAGGTCAGCCAGTCGCGGCTCGGCGCCGCGCTGGGCGCACGCGAGGTGAATATCTCGACGACGTCACCGTTGTCGAGCGAGCTTTCAAGAGGGACCAACCGCCCGTTCACCCGAGCCCCGATACACCGGTGGCCGACCTCGGTGTGGACGGCATAGGCGAAGTCCACCGGCGTCGATCCCGAGGGCAGCGCGATCACGTCGCCCTTGGGGGTGAAGACGAAGACCTCGGAGGTGGACAGGTCGAAGCGCAGGGACTCGAGGAACTCGCCCGGGTCGGCCGTCTCCTGCTGCCAGTCGAGTAGCTGCCTGAGCCAGGCCATCTCGTTCGCTGCATCCTTGTCGGCGCCGCGAGCCGTCGCAGCATCCGCATCCCGCTTGTACTTCCAGTGTGCGGCGATGCCGTACTCCGCCCGGCGGTGCATATCGAACGTGCGGATCTGCATCTCGACCGGCTTGCCCTCAGGACCGATGACCGTCGTGTGCAGCGACTGGTACATGTTGAACTTCGGCATCGCGATGTAGTCCTTGAACCGGCCAGGGACTGGATTCCACCGTGCGTGCACGGTGCCCAGCGCCGCGTAGCAGTCGCGGACGGTGTCGACCAGCACGCGGATGCCGACGAGGTCGTAGATGTCGGCGAAGTCCCGGCCTCGGACGATCATCTTCTGGTAGACCGAGTAGTAGTGCTTAGGCCGGCCGGTCACGGTCGCCTTGATCTTTGCGCCGCGCAGATCAGCCTGCACCTGGTCGATCACACCGGCCAGGTATTCGTCCCTGCTGGGGGCCCGCTCGGCAACGAGCCGGACGATCTCGTCGTACCTCTTCGGATAGAGGGTGCCAAAGGAGAGATCTTCGAGCTCCCATTTGATCGTGTTCATGCCGAGGCGATGCGCCAGGGGGGCGTAGATCTCCAGCGTCTCCCTTGCCTTGCGCTCTGCTTTGTCCTGCGTGATGTAGCGCCAGGTGCGGGCGTTGTGCAGACGGTCGGCGAGCTTGATCAGGAGCACCCGGATGTCCCGGGCCATTGCGATGACCATCTTCCTGACCGTCTCGGCCTGCGCGGCGTCGCCGTACTTGACCTTGTCCAGTTTGGTCACGCCGTCGACCAAGTTGGCGATCTCGTCGCCGAAGTCGACCCGCAGCTTGTCGAGCGTGTAGTCGGTGTCCTCGATCGTGTCGTGCAGGAGCGCCGCCATCAGCGTCGGTGGGGTCATGCCGAGTTCGGCGAGGATGGTCGCCACCGCGAGCGGGTGGGTGATGTAGGGATCCCCGCTGCGGCGCTGCTGGCCCCGATGGTGCAGGTCGGCCATCTCGAAGGCGCGCTCGAGATCGCGGAGGTCAGCCTTCGGATGGTTACTCCGGATCGTCCGGAACAGCGCCTCGAGCACCGGAGTGGTCGAGCTGCCTCGCTGGACCGCGAGCCTGGCGAGCCGAGTCCTGGCCCGGACCCGCCCGGGCGCGGCGACCTTCTCTGCGTCATCCTTCCCGATCGTCGTCGAGTCGACGTCGGCGACCGTCTGAACGGTGCCGTTGCGTGAGGGGGTCGCGGTGTCCGTAGCACCTGCGGCCGCGGTCGCTGGCTCTGCATCGGACACTTGCTCTGCCGGGGCGACGCCGTCGGGTGCGGCCTTTGAGCCGCGGGCTTTGGAGCCGGAACCAGCGCTTGATGGTCGCTTCTTACGGGATGGGGGCGGCGCGCTCAGTGGGGCAGGCACAGGCGACGTCGAACGCTCGGCGGCGTCGACGCCAGCCGAGGCGTCCTGCACCCTCTGGTCTGCCAACCGCACTCCTCGTCATCCCGAGATAACAGAAACTCCCAGGAGAGATCCACATCCCCCCAGGAGTGCTGCCTCATGCACTGGAACCTCCATGGTAGCGACCTCGGCCCCTCGATCCCTTCTAGATCGCCGATCTGCGCACCCGCCTGAGCCTTCTGGAGACGTACCTCGCGCACCTTCCAGCACCGCCCTCCGCTGCGCATAAAGGGCACCCTCACCCCAAACCGGGAGACATGAAGGGCACCTTCAGTCGGACCTATCGGATGAAGGTGCCCTTCATGCGAAGTGGGTGGGGTCAGGCGATGAGGAGGGTGCGCAGGTCGGAATCGGCGAGCGCGGCCGGAGCCGTCGTCAGGCGGGTCCGGGCGTCCAGGAAGCTGAGCTCCATGAGAACGGCGACCCCGACGATCTTCCCGCCGGCACGGCGCACGAGGTCGACGGTGGCCTCGACGGTCCCTCCCGTGGCGAGAACGTCGTCGACGATCAGCACCCGCTCCCCCGGCGTGAACGCGTCCTGATGCACTTCGAGGGTTGCCTCGCCGTACTCCAGCGCGTACGACACCTCGAATGACGCGCTCGGCAGCTTGCCCTTCTTGCGTACGGGGACGAACCCGACCCCCGCAGCCAGCGCCACCGGGGCGGCGAGGATGAAGCCACGCGCCTCGATGCCGACAATCTTGTCGATCCCGCCCCAGTCGGCCGCCGCGATCGCGTCGACCGCGCTCGAGAATGCTGACGGTTCGCCCAGCAGTGGCGTGATGTCCTTGAAGACGATTCCCGGCTTGGGGTAATCGGGCACGTCTCTGATCAGGGCATTAAGTCGAGCAGCAAGTGCCTGGTCACCGAGCGTCGATGTCGTCACCCTGCTCATCCTTTAGACCGCCGCGAGCCTGCGGCTCGCGCCCTATCGCCG
Source organism: Actinomycetota bacterium (assembly GCA_046735375.1). Lineage (GTDB taxonomy): Bacteria > Actinomycetota > Actinomycetes > JAKEEW01 > JAKEEW01 > DASYTV01. The sequence continues at coordinate 26,954 of JBKPTD010000053.1, forward strand.
CTTCTTGCCTGAGGGCCGGCGCTTTGACTTGCTGCCAGAACGCGAGCCTGTCGACCGTTTGGGCTGTTGGCGGGGTACGGAGCTACGTGGCGCGCCAGCACCCACTGGCGTCGGGGTTACCTCCTCCTCGGCTGGCGGTGGCCCCTCCGCGGCGGGTGCAGGTTCGCGGCGGGCTGCAGCTGCGCCTTTCGCGGCTCTTGCGGCCGCGCCCTGCCGGGCGGCAACACGCCTGGCCAGCTGCTGATACTGCGGCTCGCGCTCCTTGAGATCCGCAAGAAGCGGCGTGGCGACGAAGATCGATGAATATGTGCCCACCGCGATACCGATGAACAGCGCTAGCGACAGGTCGGTCAGCACGCCCTCGCCGAGCAGCGCGGTGCTGATGTACAAGATCGCTCCGACCGGGAGCAAGGCGATCACCGAGGTGTTGATCGACCGCACGATGGTCTGGTTGATCGCCAGATTCGCCGCCTGGCTGTACGTCATGCGGGATGCGCCGAGCAGCCCTCGCGTGTTCTCGCGCACCTTGTCGAAGACGACGACAGTGTCATAGAGCGAGTAACCGAGGATCGTGAGGAAACCGATCACCGTGGCCGGGGTGACCGAGAAACCGACCAGCGAATAGATGCCGACGGTGATCAGGACGTCATGGAACAGCGTGACAAGCGCGGAGAGTGCCATCCGCCACTCGAACATCAAAGCCAAGAAGATCGCGACGCCGGCCAGGAAGACGATCAGCGCTGTCATCGCCTTCTTGGTGATCTGCTCACCCCAGGTCGGGCCAATCTGCTGGACGCTGACTTGATTCACGGGCACGCCGGACTTCTTGGCAAGCGCTTCGCGCACCTTCGTTGACTCGTCCGGAGAGATCGCTGCGGTCTCGACCCGAATCTGCTTACCGCCGGAGGGCGAGCTGACCTCCGTCGCGCGCACCTCTTGCCCGACGACCCCAGCGGCCGCCTTTCTGGCGTCCTCGACCGACATGGAGTTCTTCGGCACCTGGAAGGCGGCGCCACCCTTGAACTCGATGCCGAGCGTGAGGCCCCTCGTCATCAGCGACACGATCGCGATCAGGAGCACGATGGCGGAGATGATGTACCAACGCTTCTGCCTGCCGACGAAGTCGTAGGAGACCTCGCCGCGGTAGAGCCGGCCACCCAGGTTCCCGAGGCGAGACATCAGACCTCCTCAGCGGCGCGACGCCGCCCGACGATCGTCTGCGGCTCACCCGTCGGGAGCCTCCGTCTCGCGCCGAGCCTATCTGGGTCGAGACCAGACCACCGATGACCCCCGCCGTAGAACTTCGTCCGGGCGAGGAGCGCGATCAGCGGCTTGGTAAACAGGAAGACAACAACCACGTCGATCACCGTGGTGAGACCCAACGCGAATGCGAAGCCACGCACGCTGCCGATCGACAGGATGTACAGGACCGCCGCGGCAAGGAATGACACGAAATCGGCCACCAGGATGGTCCGCCGGGCTCTCCGCCACCCGTGTTCGACCGCAGCCCGCAGGCTGCGGCCGTCCCTCACTTCGTCACGCAAACGTTCGAAGAACACCACGAACGAGTCAGCCGTGATGCCTACGGCCACGATCAGACCGGCGATACCGGCGAGCGTCAGTGTGAATCCGATCCACTCGCCAAGCAGGACCACCGACGCGTACGTCAGCAAACCGGCGATCACCAAGCTCGCCATCGCCACCAAGCCGAGACCGCGGTAGTAGATGAGCAGGTAGAGAGCAACAAGAGCGAGTCCGACCGCCCCGGCAATCACGCCGACGACCAGATAGTCGCTGCCGAGCGTTGGCGAGATCTCGTTCAGCTCACTCTGGTCGAAGGCCAGCGGAAGCGCGCCGTACTTGAGGACGTTGGCGAGGTCCTTGGCTTCGGACTGGCTGAAATTGCCGGTGATCTCCGCTCGCCCCGTCGGGATCTCGGCCTGAACCACTGGCGCGGAGACCACCTGGCCATCCAGGACGATCGCGAACTGGTTCTGCGGCGACTGCTTGTTAACCAGATCCTTGGTCGTTTGCGCGAACTGCTTGGTCCCGGTGCCGTCGAAGCTCAGGTTGACCTGCCAGGAGCCGACCCCGCTCTGCGGCAGCCCGGCGTTCGCGCCGTTGAGGTGAGTGCCCTCTACCGCGGTCGGGCCCAGGATGTACTTGAACCCGTCGCTGTCGCAGGTGACGAGCAGCCCGTCCGCGGGTTCGATCTTGCCTTTGCGCTCCTCGGCCGACTTTGCGCAATCGAGCTGGTCGAACTGCTTCTGGATCTCCGGCGTGATCTGGGCGGCACCCTGGCCCTCACCGCCCGCGCTCGGCGTCGGCGTGGGCGAAGGCGAGGACTGCTGGCCGAGCAGGGCGCCGCTCACGGCGCGCCCGTTGTCGGACGTGCTCGGTGAAGGGCTAGGCGAGGAGGAGCCGCTAGGGGTCGCGCTGGGTGACGGTGAGCCGGTCGGAGCGCCGGACGGGGATTGCTGGGCCGGAGCGGCCTGGCCGGCTTGAAGCACGGGGCGGAATCGCAGCAGTGCGGTCGAGAGCAGATCTGTCTTCAGTTCGTCGCCCGGGATGTTCACTACGATGTTCCTGTTGCCCTGGACTGAGACCTCGGCCTCCGCGACCCCGGTCCCATTGACCCGGTCCTCGATGATTTGCTTGGCCTGGTCCATGGCCGACTTGGTGATCTGACCCTTCTCACCCTCGGGCAGCCGTGCGGTCAGCGTCACGCTCGTACCTCCCTGCAGGTCCAGGCCGAGCTTCGGTGTCGGCTTGGTTCCCTGCAACAGGAGCATGCCCGCGTACATCAGAATGATCAGTGCTGCGATAATCGCCAGCGACCGGCCCGGTTTAGGCGCCGGTGTTGGTCCAGCCACGTCGTCTCCTCATCATCACCCGCCGCGCAGCGGGTGCCCTCGGCGTGCGAGGGTCGTTCATTTCCGGTCGCGGTTTATCCCGCCGCCGGGTTGGGCTATTTCTCTTCTGGCTCGTCGGCAGTGCTGTCAGCCCTGCTGTCCGGTCGGTTTTCCGTCCTGTTATCGGCTCGATAATCGGTCCCATGCTCGACTGGGTCGTCGGCGGTGTGCGCCGGCTCTCCATCGTCAAGCCTGTCCTCGTAGGGCCTCTCCTCATCCGGAGTGAGGACCCGCATGATCGCTTGCTTCGCGTACCGGTTGGTGACGCCTGGGGCGACCTCTAGGACGACTACGTCGTCCTCAACGGCCGAGACCGTCCCATAGAGCCCGGAAGTGGTGACGACCTCGGTGCCGGGCACGAGATGGCTCTGGACCTGGAGTGCCTGCTGCTGACGCCGCCGGGACGGACGCAGGATCAGCAGGTAGAAAATAGCGGCGAGCGCGACGAGCCATATCAGCAGCCCGGCACTGCCTGACCCGGAAGCGGCGATCAACACGTCGACACGTTCCTTCCGGCGAAGCCCCGACCGGGCCGCCGTATGAGATCAATAAGAGAGCGGTCACTACCAAGTGACCTCGGCGGAGTCTAGGCGAGCCGCGGATCGAGTCACAACGCGGCGTAATCGCCTCGTGTCATTTGGGGCTGATTTGCCGCTGAAAAGGCTCCCCGGACGATCAGCCCCTTCGACAGCCCTGCAACCGCCCGGCCAGCCCGCCCCGATCCAGTAAAACGAGATCATCGGCGGGCAGGCTTTGACGGCTGACGGGCTTCGACGGGGTGCCACCGGCGGTGGATCTAGCCTCTGCGCTCCCCGTGCCACGCCGCGGGCGGGCTCATGCCTCGGGTCCGAACAGCTGGTCCTGGGCAGGCCATCCGGACTGTCCCCGAGGAACGGCACGCTGAGCGGCCACCAGCGCTGCCCAGCCGGCGCCATCGGCCGGCGGCGTGCGGCCGAGGTGTTCCCAGGCCGCGGCGGTGGCGACCCTGCCGCGGGGCGTGCGGGCGAGCAGCCCAGCCCGGACGAGGAACGGCTCGGCAACCTCCTCAACCGTCTCGGCTTCTTCGCCGACTGCAACGGCCAATGTGGAGAGGCCGACCGGACCGCCGCCGAACCGGTCAAGCAAGGCGCCGAGCACCGCACGATCGAGCCGGTCGAGGCCGCGCTGATCGACCTCGTACAAGGCGAGCGCTGCCTGCGCGGCCTCGGCGGTCACTACCCCGTCCGCCCGAACCTGGGCGAAGTCCCGAACGCGGCGGAGCAGCCGGTTTGCGATGCGGGGCGTGCCGCGGGATCGACCGGCTATTTCGACTCCACCGTCGGCGGTGAGGTGTAGGTCAAGCAGCCGAGCCGACCGTCGCAGGATGAGCTCGATCTCGGCCGGCTCGTAGAAGTCCAGGTGGGCGGTAAATCCGAAGCGATCTCTCAAGGGTCCGGGCAGCAGGCCTGCTCTGGTGGTGGCGCCGACCAGCGTGAAATGTGGGATGTCCAGTGGTATCGCCATTGCACCTGGACCCTTGCCGACGACGACATCGACCCTGAAGTCCTCCATCGCCATGTAGAGCATCTCTTCGGCCGGCCTGGCCATCCGGTGGATCTCGTCGAGGAAGAGAACCTCACCCTCCGCGAGCGACGAGAGGATTGCGGCCAAGTCGCCGGCATGCTGAATGGCCGGACCACTGGTGACCCGGATCGGGGCACCGAGCTCGTGCGCAACGATTAGGGCGATAGTGGTCTTGCCCAGGCCGGGAGGACCCGAGAGGAGGATGTGGTCGGGGGGGTGACCGCGGCGCAACGCGGCCTGCAGCACCAGGCCGAGCTGTTCACGAACGCGCTCCTGGCCGATGAGCTCGTCAAGCCGCCGGGGCCGCAGCGCCGCTTCGACGACCTTGTCATCGCCGCGCGCGTCTGCCGCGACCAGCCGCTGCCGCTCGTCAGCGCCCTCCGGGTCCCGCACTATTGGCTGGGCTGTTGCAGTGTCCGCAATGGCGGTGTCGCCAACGCTCGCATCGCGATGCTCGCCGGTGGCGGCATTGCTTGTGGTGGAGGGGGTTGGGGATGTGGCAGCAGCCCCGCGCTCACTCTCGCCTGCGCGACCCGGATCCCGAGGCCGTCGGTTGCCGGTCATCGGCGGCTCCCAAGTGCACGCAACGCGTCCTTCAGCATAGCCGGAATGTCGGGCTGCTCCCCGGCGGCGAGAGCCGCGTCGGCGTCCGGCGCGACGGCACCGACCGCCTCATCGGCATCGCGAGCCGACCAGCCGAGGCCGACCAGCGCGCCGTGTACCTGCTCGCGCCAACCAGTGGGTGCCACCGGACGTCCCTGGACCGGCACCGATCCTCCCGCGCCACCTCCGGGTGAACCCGGCGGGCCGAGGCGATCCCTGAGCTCGAGCACGATCCGCTGGGCGCCCTTCTTGCCGATGCCGGGGACCATGGTGAGGGCAGCGAGGTCCTCGGTGGCCACCGCCCGTCGCAGCGCCTCAGGTGAGTGAACGGCGAGCATCGCTTGGGCGAGGCGCGGACCAACCCCGCTGGCAGTCTGGACCAACTCGAAGACCGTGCGCTCGTCGTCGTCGGAGAACCCGAAGAGGGTGAGCGAGTCCTCTCTCACTACGAGCGACGTGGCGAGGCGCGCCGGCTCGCCTACCCGCAGCGTGGCGAGCGTGGTCGGCGTGCATTGGACCGCGAGGCCCACGCCACCGACCTCGACCACCGCGCCGTCCGGCGCGATCGCCGCCACCCGCCCAGACACGAACGCGATCATCCGCCCGACCTCCGTTGTCCAGCCATCCGTGATATCGCCGCATCCAAGCGGAGCTGCGCTCCGCCACGCCAGACGTGACAGATCGCGAGCGCAAGGGCATCGGAGGCGTCGGCGGGTCGAGGTGGCTCGGTGAGCCCGAGTAGCCGCATGACCATCGACTCGACCTGCCCTTTAACGGCCACGCCACTGCCAGTCACTGCTGCCTTTACTTCGCTCGGGGTATGGGTCGCCACCGGTAGCCCGCGCCTGGCGGCGGCCACCATCACGACTGCCGCTGCCTGCGCTGTGCCCATCACAGTTCGGACGTTGTGCTGGCTGAAGACTTGCTCCACCGCCACCGCGTCCGGCGTGATTCGATCCAGCCAGCGCTCGACCTCGGTCTCGATGACGAGCAGACGGCGTGCCGGATCCTCATCGCTTGCCGTCCGTACGATCCCTACATCGATCATGCGCAGCGCTGCCCCCGGGGCTCCGTCGACCGCGCCAAAGCCGCACCTGGTCAGCCCGGGGTCGACGCCTAGCACCAGCAGGGAACTCACCTCGCCTGTTGGCAGAGGCTTGGTCGCCTCACCCGGCACCCAATGCCGAACGGAAACCACGCCTCGCCAGCCATCTGCCGAACATCTGTTCGGATCCCATCCAACCTAGCGAGAGCTTCGATTGCCCTCGTGGAGACGCGCCGACGAGACGACAGCTCGGTTCGGGTTACCCACGTCGGCGAGGTGCTTCAACGGGGTTTGTCCGACGCTGGTCGGCCGTCGAAGACAGCCTCGAGCACCGCACGATGGGTTGGCCGTGCCGCGATCAGCCGCGCGCGCCCTTGGTCGGTGATCTGAACGAACACCCCCCGGCGGTCAAAGTCGCACATCGACCTGCAGACCAGATCAGCGCGCTCCAGCCGGGCGATCAGCCGGGACAGTGCACTCTGGCTGAGATGGGTCGCGTCGGCGAGCTCCTGTACGCGGTAGTTGTCTTGGCCGCGCTCGACCATGTAGTCGAGGACCTCAAACTCACTGGGGCCGAGGTCGTGCTTGTCGAGTTCGCGTTCCAGAGCGGACCAGGCCGCCGCGTGCTTCGCGAGCAAGTCACGCCATGCCCCCACCACGGCCTCTTCGTTCACGACCCAGAGGGTACCATGCATGAACATTAGGTGTACGAGCATTAGTTGCTTGCACATTAGATGTATATGCATTTAGTCTCGTGCCTTATGACTTCCGCCACGACCAACGAGCGTTGGGACGCGCGCCTGTGGGGCGTTCTCGCGGTGCTCTGCACAGTTGTCGTGCTCGACGCTCTGGACGTCTCGATGGTCGGCGTCGCGCTGCCGTCGATCCAAGAAGAGCTGGGTCTGTCGACGGCGACGCTGCAATGGGTGGTGAGCGGCTATGTGCTCGGATACGGAGGCCTCCTCCTGCTCGGCGGCCGTACGGCAGACCTCGTCGGGCGCCGTCGGGTGTTGCTGGCCGGGCTGACCGTCTTTGCGCTTGCGTCACTCGTCGGTGGCCTCGTCGACAGCGGAACGCTGCTCATCGCGACCAGGTTCGCCAAAGGGGTGAGTGCCGCCTTTACGGCACCGGCGGCCCTGTCCATCCTCACCACGACCTTCGCTGAGGGCCCCGCTCGCAACCGCGCGCTGAGCATCTTCACCGCGTCCGGCGCAAGCGGCTACTCCCTCGGCCTCGTCCTGTCCGGGGTGCTCACGGAGGTGGGATGGCGCTGGACCTTCTTGATGCCGGTACCTGTGGCATTCGGCGTCCTGATCGCAGCCAGTCGGCTCATCCCACGGGTGCGCCCGGCCGAGCGGCCACAGGCTGGTTACGACCTCGTCGGCGCGGCCACAATCACGGGGTCGATGCTCCTGCTCGTCTTCGGCGTAGTCGAAGCGCCGGAGGTCGGCTGGGGCTCGGCTCGTACCATCGCGAGCCTGGCCGGCGCCGCCGTCCTGCTTATCGCCTTCTTCGTGACCGAGCTCAAGGTTCGCACGCCGCTCATACGCCTCGGCATCCTCAGGTCGGCTCCCCGAGCAAGGGCGAACATCGGCCTGCTCATCCTCTTTGGGTCCTACCTTTCGTTCCAGTTCGTGGTGACGCAGTACTACCAGACCATGCTGGGCTGGTCGGCACTGACGACCGCCCTCGCCTTCTTGCCCGCCGGGCTGTTCGTGGCGATCTTCGCCACCCGCATCGGTCCGCTGGTCGATCGGTTCGGCACCGCGAAGCTCATCGCCCTCGGCTCGACCGCACTCGTGGCCGGCTACCTGGTCTTCCTGCGCGGCATTGACCACGACCCGAACATCGGATCGGTCGTGCTGCCGGCGATGTCGCTGCTGGGCATGGCCTGGCTCGCGTTCCCGGCGCTGAACATTCAGGCGGTTGCCGGAGTGAAGGATGAGGAGCAAGGGCTGGCGTCCGGCCTGCTCAACACGTCCTTCCAGGTCGGCGGGGCGGTCGTGCTCGCGATCGTCACCGCGGCGCTCACCTCCAACGGCGGGGCCGCCTCCCTCGACGGCATCAGGACCGGGATAGCCGTCTCTGCACTGTTCGCAGTCGGCGGGCTGGCGGTCTCGTTGAGCGGCCTCCGGATAAGGCCGGCAGAGGAGACAGCCGCAGCAGAGACCGAGGTCCTCGAGCGCGTCTGAAGGTGGCGACCCAGTACTCCGTAGCCATGGCTTAGACCCCTTGGCCCGGCACCCAGCTCGACGGTCTGCGCACCCCGGCGCGCGTCCGAACTTGGATCTTCAGAAAGCCCTCGCCCAATCCGCGGCGACCCAGCGACCTCCAGCGGCGGCCTGCAAGTCCGGATCTCGAAACGCAGGTACCTATCCCGGGGGTGCGGGCCTTCCCTGCGGCGCGTGGCCTACTTCGGGCGATTCCGGGCAACAATTTGAATACTGACTCTTGCTCCGGAGACTCGAGTACGCCCGTGATCACACTTCCAGATCTGTCATACACACGTTCCCTGATCGTTCTGCTCGGACCGCGAATCGCAGAAGGAGTGAGCGACCACCGCCACTGCTCCGCCCGCTGCCGGCCGGCCACCAACGCGGGCGTCCACTGATGGCGGCCAGGCCTGGCGAGCCAATCGATCCCGCGACCTCGGCCCCTCTCGGCTCGACACCGACGCGAGACGCCGGCCCCGATGCCGCGCTCCTCGAGCAGAGCCTGTTCGAGATCAAGCGGGTCATCGTCGGTCAGCACAACATGGTGGAGCGGCTGCTTGTCGGCGTCCTTGCCCGCGGCCACTGTTTGCTCGAAGGCGTACCGGGAATCGCCAAGACTCTCGCAGCGGAGACCCTGGCCACAGTCGTGGGCGGGAGCTTCGCGCGGATCCAGTTCACCCCAGACCTGGTCCCCTCCGACATCATGGGCACCCGTATTTACCGGCCGAGCTCTGAACGCTTCGATGTCGAACTCGGCCCGGTTATGGCGAATGTCGTGCTCGCCGACGAGATCAACCGTGCGCCGGCGAAGGTTCAGTCGGCGCTGCTCGAAGTCATGGCAGAGCGGCACGTGAGCATCGGCGGGACGACCTACCCGGTCCCAGAACCCTTCATGGTCCTCGCCACTCAGAACCCGATCGAGTCCGAGGGCGTGTACCACCTGCCGGAAGCGCAGCGTGACCGCTTCCTCATGAAGATCGACATCGACTACCCGAGCCCAAACGAGGAACTGAGCATTCTCTACCGGATGAGCGTCGACCCGCCGGTCGCCCGCCAGATCCTGGACCCGGAGCGGGTCAAGGCCCTGCAGAACACGGCGGACCAGACATTCGTCCATCACGCCATCGCCGAGTACGCGGTCCGGCTCGTGGTGGCGACACGCGATCCCGCGTCCTTTGGACTGGAGGACCTCACGCCGCTGATCGCCTACGGCGCCAGCCCGCGCGCCACCCTCGGCTTGATCGCGGCGGGGCGGGCCCTGGCGCTGCTGCGCGGTCGGTCGTACACAGTTCCCGGCGACGTTCGTGACATCGCTCGCGACGTCATGGCGCACCGGCTCGGGCTCTCCTTCGATGCGCTGGCGGATGGCATACCGGCAACGAGCATCATCGACCGAGTCCTCGGCGCCATCCCGCAGCCGCGCATCGCGCCCCGCCAGTACGCAGAATCCGGCCAGACCGAACCTGGCCAGTACTCGCGACCCGGCACGTCAGAGCCAGGGCGACAGTCTCAGCCCGCGCAATATCCGGGCGCGCAGCAAGACCCGGACGCCGGGACCCGCGGCGAGCGGGGCCTGCCACCGAGCACGGGCCAGGACCAGGAGTCGGCGTGACGAAGGAGGATGCGTGGCCGCGCCGCCGATCAGAGCGGCCTTCGGCAAGCGGTGACTCATCTCGGGTCTCGCTGCGTGGGCTTGCCCCGGAGCAGGCGCTCCGGCGGCTCGAACTCATCATCACGCGCCGCCTGGACGGCCTCCTGCACGGGGACTACCTCGGCCTGGTCCCGGGGTCAGGCAGCGAACTCGCCGAAACCCGTGAGTATCACCCTGGCGAGGACGACGTGCGGCGGATGGACTGGAACGTGACGGCCCGCACGACAGTCCCGCATGTCAGGGACCTCATAGCGGATCGGGAGCTCGAAACCTGGGCACTGGTGGATGCGACACCGAGCATGGACTTCGGGACCGCGCTGGTCGAGAAACGCGACCTGGCAGTGGCGACGGTCGCGGCCGTGGGCTTTCTGACAGCGCGCGCAGGCAACCGGATCGGCGCACACATCATCGCGGGATCGAGTAGGGCGGCCGCCCCACGGCGGAGGCCAGGTGGCTGGAGCAGCGCGGCGCGGCCCGAGGAAGAGCACGGTGAGCGGATCATAAGGATCCCGGCTCGGGCAGGGCGTGCCCACCTCCTCAGCATCCTGCGGTTGCTGCTCGATGGGCGGCGGCCGGTCCGCCAGGTGACTGCACGCAGAAGATCGGCGGTCGGGCCAGCTGGGGGCACTGCTCCGGTGTCGTTGGGTGGCTCCGCGTCCGGCCCGGCGGAATCACGGCTCGCCAAAGCCGCCGATGGCCTCCATCGGTCAGCCCATCGACGTGGGCTGATCGTGGTTGTCTCGGACTTCCTGGACGGGCTGGACTCCGCGGTCGGCACTGGCATCGGCAGCGACGGCGAGGGACCAGCCTGGGAGCGGTCGATCCGCAGGCTTGCCCATCGCCATCACGTGCTAGCCGTCGAGGTTGTGGACCCGCGCGAGCTCGAGTTGCCTGATGTCGGCCTGCTGACCCTTATCGACCCGGAGACCGGCCAGCGGCGCGAGGTGTCAACGGCCAGCAAGCGGCTGCGGGAGCGCTATGCGGCAGCCGCCGCCGAACAGCGCGAACTCGTGGGAGCCGCGCTCCGTCGCAGTGGCGCGGATCACCTGGTCTTGCGCACCGACCGCGACTGGGTGCGGGACATCGTGTGGCATGTGGTGGCGCAGCGCCGCCGGGCGCGCGCGCATGCCGTACAGCCAGGTCCTCCCCTCACCGCGCTGGGAGGCCAGGCATGACCTTCCTCTCACCCGGCCGACTCTGGCTCCTGCTCGCGGTCGCCGCTCTCGCCATCATGTACGTGGTGATGCAGCGCAGGCGCAGCAAATATGCCGTACGGTTCACCAACCTCGCGCTGCTGGACAAGGTGGCCCCAACCCAGCCGGGCTGGCGGCGGCACCTGCCCGCGGCCGCGTTCCTAGCGATGCTCGGCCTGCTGGTGGTGGCATTCGCAAGACCGACCGACAACGTACGCGTGCCTCGAGAGCGGGCTACGGTCATCGTGACCCTCGACGTGTCGGCGTCGATGCTTGCCACCGATGTCGATCCTGATCGCATCACCGTCGCGCGGGAGGCCGCGCAGGCGTTCGTCGACAAGCTCCCGGCTCAGTTCAATGTCGGGCTAGTCGCCTTCTCACGCGCCGCATCTGTGGTCGTGCCGCCGACGACGGATCGCGAGGTGCTCGCCCGCGGCATTGACTCGCTCAACACCGGACCTGGCACTGCCATAGGGGACGGCATCACCACATCCCTACAGGCCATCGCGGCCCTGGACGCGCAGGCCGCGGTCGATCCACCGCCCGCGCGGATCGTTCTGCTCTCCGACGGAGCGAACACAGCGGGCCGTAGCCCGGAGGTCGCGGCGGCGGCCGCCGCGCAGGCCAAAATTCCCGTGTACACCATCGCTTACGGCACAGAGGACGGTGTGGTCGATATCAACGGCGAAGTCATCCCTGTCCCCGCTGACGCGCCCACCCTCCGGCAGGTCGCCGACGCCACGGGCGGCCACGCCTATGAGGCGGCGTCGGGCGAGGAGCTACGAGAGGTTTACGAGGATATTGGCAGTTCAGTCGGTTATCGCCTGGTAAAAGAAGACGTAACGGCGCGTTATGTCGGGTTCGGGTTGATCGTGGCCTTCGCGGCGGCCGCTGCGTCGCTGCTGTGGTTCTCGAGGCTCCCGTGAACCCGGCCTTGACCTCGATCGCGAGCAGAAGGAATTGATGGACGGCAGAAAATGCAACCGACAGACGGAGGCGTCCGGTGAACCGCGCGCACGGCCTGGGTGAGCCCAGGGGTCCGCACTACATATCCCCCGAGCTCGCGCAGGCGCAGCAGCAGGCATCGGCCACTCCGGAGACCCCGGCAGCCGCCATCACGGGGACGACCCGCACGCGCCTGATCGTGGCGGGACTCGTGATTGCCGCGCTGGTCGGCGGCGTGAGCGGGTTGGCTGCCGCCCGGCTGTTCGGCGACCCGTCGCCGGCCCGGCCGGACGCCTATCGGCTGCCGGTCCCTACACCAGGACCGGTCGCCGGTCGGGATGATCTGAGCGAGGTCGCCGCAAAAGTTCTGCCGAGCGTTGTCTCAATCGAGGTCGTCAACGGAAGCGAGCACGGGTCGGGATCTGGCTTTGCCATCGACCGGGAAGGTCATCTGCTGACTAACAATCACGTTCTCGGTGGGGGCGGCGGCACGGTCGCTGTCATTCTCAACAACGGTCGGCGGCTCGAGGCGAAGATCGTCGGAAGAGATGTACGCAATGATCTCGCTGTCCTGAAGATCGACCCAGCGGCGGGAGTTCCGCCAGTCTCGCTCGCCTCCTCTACTTCGGCGGCGGTGGGGGATGATGTGCTCGCGATCGGCTCGCCCCTGGGTTTGGCCGGCACTGTCACCGCGGGGATCGTCAGCGCCCTTGACCGGGAGGTGGAAGTCGGTCCTGGTTACCGGTTGCGAGCCATCCAGACCGATGCTGCGATCAATCCCGGCAACTCGGGCGGTCCGCTGGTGAATGCTCGCGGCGAGGTGATCGGCGTCAACACCACCATCGCCACCATCGCCGGCACCGACGGCGGATCTATCGGCATCGGCTTTGCCATCCCGATCGACCGGGCAGCGCAGGTCGCCGAAGGGATTATCGGCGGGGGCAGCCCGCGATAACCAACAAGGCCGGACCATTCAACGGATCGGTGGCTGTCGCGCTCATGAGACTCTTGCGCGGATGCCCGAGGGCCGCTGAACGCACGACGGGGCGCAGGACGCCCCTCCTCGTGGCGCAACGCTAGGCCGCTGCGTGCGATCATTTCGGCTCGTCGCGAACGCAGGCCTGTCGGGAGCGTGGCCGCTCATAGGCTCGGGCTCGTAATCTCGGAGAGCGTTGTGCCCGTCCGCGTAGACGACGCGGGCGCTTCGCTGGAGGGCGCTGGTGGCCGAGGCAGCAGTCGAAGTTCGCGATCTTGTAAAGCGATACCCGAAGCAGCAGGTCAACGCGGTTGACGGACTGTCGTTCGCGGTGGAGCCGAGCGAGGTGTTCGGACTGCTTGGACCGAACGGGGCCGGCAAGACGACGACGGTCGGCGTGCTCACCACTCGGGTGCGGGCGACTTCGGGCGAGGCGTACGTCGCGGGCATCGACGTGCTGCGAGATTCGGTCAGCGCCCGGGTACGGCTCGCGGTCGTGCCTCAGCAGGTGAACCTCGATAGAGCGCTGACGCCGCGGCAGAATCTCGTCTTCCACGCGGCCTATCACGGCGTGCCCGCAGCCGAGCGGCGCGCGCGAGCCGCTGACATGCTCGAGCAGTTCGGTCTCGCCGATCGTGCCGACGACAAGGTCGACTGGTATTCCGGCGGCATGGCGCAGCGGCTGATGATCGCTCGGGCGCTCATGCACGAGCCCGAGGTGCTCTTCCTCGACGAGCCGACGACGGGCCTCGACCCACAGTCCCGCCTGTTTTTGTGGGATCGAGTACGGGCCATGCGCGAGCGCGGTGTGACCATCGTGCTCACCACCCACGACATGGACGAGGCCGCAACGCTCTCCGACCGCGTGGGCATCGTCGATCACGGCCGACTGCTCGCACTGGACACGCCAGATGCCCTGACCCGGGGGCTGAGCGGACAGAGCGTTCTCGAGT